>DATJAE010000410.1:0-16570 GCA_035516595.1 Kofleriaceae bacterium
GTACGCTCGGCGCGCGGCCGGGTGGTCTCGTCGTCGCGGCGGCGGACCACGCTCGGGATCGCGCGCGGCTTGGGCGCCGCGACGATCGACGTCGGGAGATCCTCGATGTCATCGCGCTGCAGCAGGGCGGTGACCCGGTCGGTCGTGTCGGCCGGATCGTGGGACGAGCTCAGCTCATCGGGCGGCATGGCTGGGCAGCGTAGCCAAGTGGCGCGCGGCGTAAAGCGAGAAGTGCATCGCCCGGCCGGAAGTGCACGGCCGTGCACGATTCGCACAGTTAGCGGTCGAGCCCGCCTCGCGCCCGCGTCGCGCGCACCAGGCGGCCTCGGCTCCCGCGCGATCGGGGGCGCGGCACCGAACAGCCTCGGCGCGCATGGCGAACCCGTGGACCGCGGCGCGGGTCACACGTGCATGTGGCGAATCGTGCTGGTCGCGCTCGCGGCGTGCGGCCCGAGCTACGCGCTGCACGGCTCGCAGGCCGATCCCGCGCGGCCGGTCGCGGGGCGCGGCAGCGTCGTCGAGCTGCCGGCCGGCGGCGCGGCGCGCGGTGACGTGCTCCGCGACGGCTGGCCGGTGTGGGTGGTGCGCCACGCCGACGGCTCGGCCAGCGTGCTGAGCGCGGTGGCGCCGCCGCACCGCTCGTCGGCCGACGCGCTGTTCGCGAGCCGCTCCGAGCTGGTGCGCTGGCTGCCGGCGGCGCGTCGCTTTGTCGCCGGCGCCGTGGTCTACGACGAGTACGGCCGCGTGATCGGTCACGCGAGCGACGACGACTGCACCGCCGATTGCCCGCGCATCGTCGACCCGGCGCTGGACGAGCGCGATCTCGATCGCTTCACCGCGACCGTCGCGTTCGGGCGGATGATCGTCGACGAGCTCGTGCCGTCGCGCGCGCGTAGCGACACGCCCGACTGGGTCGACTGGGATCGCGATCCGCAGGTGCCGCGCGCGCTCGCGGTCGGCCGCGACGATCAGCCGCCGGCGGCGCCGCTCGGGGTCGCGGCCGCGATGCGCCTGCCGCTCGGCAGCTACGCGATCGTCGCCGGCTCGATCGTGCAGTCGACCAGCGCCGCGCCGCGGATCTGCGCCGACTCGCCGCGCTGCGCGGCCTGCGATCCGAGCTCGCCGCTCGCGCTCGGGGTCGCGCGCCGGTCGGTCAGCCAGGCCGCGATCCACGCCGAGTCCGGCACGATCCTCGTCCGTCGCGAGCCCACCGGCCTCGCCGTGATCGCGACCAGCCGGCTCGGCGCGTGCGCGCTCGGGTCCTAGCGCGGCGTGGGCAGCAGGTCGTTCGCGAACAGCGCGACCAGGTAACGCAGCCGCGCGCGCGGGTCGCGGACCTGCCGCGAGCCACCGGGCCGGAGCCGGATCGGTCGGGGCGACAGCCGGCCTCCGGATTGCGCCCGATCGGCGTACGATGGGGAGATGGGGCGCTGGATCGCGGCGGTTGCGCTGGCCGGCTGCTATGCACCGCAGATCCACGCGGGTGGGTCGTGCAGCGCGGATCAGCCGTGTCCGAGCGAGCTGCGCTGCGTCGCGAGCACCTGCGTCGAGCCGGGAGCGGCCGAGCCCGCCGACGCGGCCGGCAGCGACGCACGCGCGCTCGATGCGCCGGGCCCTGCCGACGCCGCGCTGTCCGCGATCCGGATCGACGTCGACGGCCCGGCGTACACGGGCATCGACTACCCCGGGTCGTGGGCTGCGGATCCGGGCACCGGCGGCATCTGCGATGGTTCGCCGTACGCGTCTCCGACCCAGACGGTGAACGGCACGAACGACTCCACGCTGTTCGTCGGGCAGATGTTCGGTACGGCGCTGCACTGCACGATCCCGGACGTGCCGCCCGGCGCGTATCGGGTGACGCTGCTGTTCGCCGAGCTCCGGCTCGGGCAGCCGCCGTGCGAGACGACCACGCCGCCGGCGCGCATCTTCGACATCGCGCTCGAGGGCACGACGGTGGCCACCGCGTTCGACATGACCGACACCGGCGGCGGCTGCGCGGCCCGCGGCGGGCCCGGCCACGCGTTCGCCGAGAGCTACATGGTCGCCATCACCGATGGCGAGCTCGACGTGGTCGAGACCGCGTCGCAGGGCGCGGCCACGCTGAACGCGATCGAGCTCGAGCCGCAGTGACCACGCGCCATGGGCGGCGGGGCGCGCGCCGCGGCGCCCAGCGGGTCCATGCGCGCAGCTCAGCTCGGGATCCACTTGACGCCGATGAACGGGCGATCGCGAGCGCGGCGGCGCGGACCACGCGCTCGGGTGTCCACGTCGCGTGCCAGCGCGCAAGTGGCCGGACGCGGGTGCCGGCGCGGCTGCGTCGCGCCAGGATGACAATTCGCTGCCCGTGCGATCACGCCGCGCGGACAAGCATCGCGATCGCCTTCTCGACGCGGCGCGCCCGGGTCTCCGCTCGCTTCGCCGAGGTCACCCAATCGACCATCTCCTTGCGGTGGGTGTAGCTCGCCGTCTTCCAGCGCGCGTGCGCGGCCGCGTGCGCGCGCAGGGCCTTGCGCAGATCGGGCGGTGCCTCGATCACGCGCGGCGCGAGGTCGGGCTCGATCGTCACCGTGACCTTGCCGTTGGCCGCGACGCCGGCCTGCTCGCGGATCGCGCGGCGCATCGGGAAGAAGTAGCGGCCGCCGTACACCGCGACCGTCGTGCGGTACGTGACGTCGTTGACCGTGACCACGATCGGGAGTCGCTTGCGCCCGAACGCCTGCTCGACGTCGAACGGCACCTCGACGCCGCCGTCGTGGACGAGCTGGGTCGTGAACGTCCTGCCGGGGGGCAGGCGCGCCGCGCGCCCGGGCATCGGCTGGTCCGATCGCCGGAAGCGCAGCGCCGACCACACGTCGTCGATCGCGATCTGCGAGACCGCGGTCAGCCCCTTCTCGCCGAGCGCGAGCCGCAGGGTGTCGCGGCTCAGGTCGGTGCCGAGCCCGTTGGCCTTCGGGTAGCAGACCCACAGCGCCGACCTGGCGTCCATCGCCGCGCGCAGCGCGGGCAGCCGCTTGTCGAGCGGGGCCTTGCGCGTGACGAACACCAGCAGGACATCGATCGCGCCCTTCGGCGCCTTGACCTGCTTCACGCCGGCGAGCGTGCCGAGCTCGAGCTGGCAGCCGGACGGCGCGTCGAGCACGCACATCGTCATGCCCGGCTTGACGTGGAGCTTCTGGGCGAGCGTTGCCATGGTCAGCTCCCCAGCACGAACGTGTTGCCGTCCGGATCCTTGAAGATCGCCGAGGTGCCCCACGACTCCTTCTTCGGGCCCTGCACGAACTCGACGCCACGCGCCGACAGCTCGGCGTGGGTCTTCTCCACGTCGTCGCACGCGAACGAGATGTTCTGGAACTGGCCGATCCGCTCCTCCTGGCCAGGCGGCGTGAACAGCACCAGGCCGGTCTGCGCGCCCGGGATCTTGAGCTCGATCCACCGGATGCCCGGCGCAAACGGCCGGTCGGTGCCGACCTGGAAGCCGACCTGCTCGGTCCAGAACCTGAGCGCCTTGTCTTGATCGCGAACCGGAATGCTGACGAACTTGATACGCTTCATGCGCGTCTTCTAGACGAGCGGTGCGCGCGCCGCGAGCGAATTCGCACCGCGCGCCGCGGATGCACCGATCGGGTGACTATAGCATGTGATACTATAGCCACGATGGCCAAGGCGCTCGCGCTCGATCCTTACCTCGTCGACGTGCTGCTCCCCGATCTGGTCGGCCACGACAAGCGTCCCGCCGCGTTCCTGCTGTTCCTGTGGCTGTGGGCCAACACCCGCGCCACCGGGCGCAAGTCGGCGTTCTTCAGCTACCAGATGCTGTCGGACCGCACCGGGCTGTCCAAGCGCGCGATCCAGCGCTCGGTCGCCTGGCTCGCGGCGCGCGAGCTGGTCAAGGTGACGCGGCGATCGAAGACCGCCGTGCCGGAGTACGCCGTGCTGGCGCCGTGGCAGCGCTGATCTTAATGAATCGGCGCCCGGGCCGAGCGTTCCACGCTCATGCACAGCTCGACCCTGATCGTGGCGGCCCTGCTGATCGGCCTCGCAGCCGGCAACGCCGTGACCGCGCGCGCGGACTCGCCGCCCGCGGTCTGCGCGCAGTGGGAGGTCCAGTGGTGGAGCGCGGGCGACGTCGGCCCCGGCCGGTTCGGCCCGCACAACACGCCGGAAGGATGGGAGCCGTTCGCGGCTCAGGGCGTGTCGTACGGCCTGCGCCGCTGCGTGCGATGAGCCGCGGCCGCCGTTCCATGGCAAGCCTGCCGGGGTGACCCAGCTCGACCTGTTCGGCCGCGCCGAGCCGACGTTCGACGGCGCGTTTCGCACGCTGCGCCGCAGGGCGCTCGCGTTCGGCGCGTGGATCGACTACGCGCCCGGCTGGGTCGCCGGGCACGAGGCGCTGTTCGAGCAGCTGCGCGGCTCGCTCGCCTGGCGCAGCGAGACCCGGCCGATGTACGACCGCATCGTCGCCGTGCCGCGGCTGCTCGCGAGCGTGCCTGCCGTGGGCGTGGTCGCCGCGATGCAGCGCGCGCTCGACCAGCGCTACGGCGAGCGCTTCGTGCGCACGAGCGCCGCGCTGTACCGCGACGGCGACGACTCGGTCGCGTTCCACGGCGACACCACCGCGCGCGACATGGACGAGGCGATCGTCGCGACCATCTCGCTCGGCGAACCGCGCCGGTTCCTGGTCAAGCCCACCACCGGCGGCAGCTCGATCGTCTACGTGCTCGGCCGCGGCGATCTCGTCGTGATGGGCGGCAGCTGCCAGCGCACCTGGCGGCACGCGATCCCCAAGGCCGCGAGCGCCGGCCCGCGCATCGCGCTGATGTTCCGGCCCGAGTGGGACGCGGCGTAGCCCGCGCCAAGACCACGCTCGCGCGCGCCGTCCGGTCCGGTGGGCCGGACCGGGGCCGCAGCTCTACGAGCGCGCGGATCGCCGGGACGAGCTGTTCGCGCAGCTCGACGCCTCCACGCGTTTCCCGACGGCGAGTGGTGATCCGGGCACCACTCCGACCAGCTCTCGCTACTGGCAGGTCGGCATCTCGAACACCTGGAAGATCATCGCGATCTCCTGCGCGAGCGGTGGGCCGCACTCCGCCGGGTACGCGAGATTCGTGTTCGCGACGCCACCGTTGGCGTGCACGTCGTCGAACGTGACGCGCCCGCCGCCGGGCGTGTCGTAGGTGAAGGACTGCACGCCGCTCGTGCCGTTGTCGAGCGCGGGATCGAGGTACATCTGGCGCACCGCGCTCGGGCCGACCGCGATGCACGAGTTGCGCGCGTTGCTGAGCGGGACCTGGCCGGTGACGGTCGACACCCCGACGTGGACGAGCCACCGCGCGAAGCTCGTGCCGATCGGCGTCGTCGTGTCGATCGACAGCACGCCGGCATCGGGCGAGGTGCCGCTGCCGAACTGCGCGATCGCCGACCACGGCCCGGGCGCGTTGACGAGCCAGCTCCACTGGTAGTGCTCGAGGAACAGCCAGCCGCCGCTGTCGGTCCAGGTCTCGACGCTGGTCGCGTTGACCGGCGTCGAGAACATCGAGGCCTGACCGGTGCAGCCGAACATGATCATGTCGTAGCGCGCGAGATCGTCGGCGTAGAGCTGGGTCGACGGGTCGAGCGCCGTGCCGCTCGACAGCTTCGACACGCCGTTCTCGACGTAGAGGTGGACGTGGCCGCCGAACGCCGGCCCGCTGCCGATCTCCGTCGGGTCGACGCCGATGTCGCGCGCGATGCACTCGAGCGTGTCGGCGTCGCCGGTCGTGATCGCGATGTGGGGCAGCGTGCCCTCGGCCGCGTCGCGCGGCAGCCGGGCGGCGTCGGGATCGACCGGGTTGTCGGTGCACGCGGCCACGCCGTGCACCACGACCTGCTCGCGCCGCCACTTGCCGACCTGGACGACGAGCGGGACGTCGCCGGAGGGCACGCCGACCAGCTGGAAGTGACCGGCCTCGTCGCTGTGGGTGATCGCGATCGGCGCGCCCGACGTGCAGGTCGGCCCGCCGACGCCATCGCGGATCGCCGCCAGCGGTGCGGAGGGCACGTACACCGTCGCGCCGTAGAGCGGCAGCGTGCCGTTGGGCGCGTACACCGTGCCGGACAGCGAGGTCGCCGGGCGCCCGCTCGCGACGCAGGGATCGACGTACGCGTCGACCTCGCGCGCGGGCGGAGCGTCGGCCGGCGCGGAGAAGTCGTGGTTGCCGAGCAGCTGGTTGCACCCGACGAGCGCGAGTAGCGCGATGCGCTTCATCAGAACGTCCCTCCCAGCGCGATCCCGATCTGGGCCGGGCCGATGACCGGCGCGACCGTGCGGTCGTGCGAGCGGCCGGTCCACCACAGCACCGCGCCGGTGACGAGGCCTGCGGCGCCGATGCCGACGAGCGGAGTCGCGAGATCGCCGCGCATGCGCGATTGCGCGAGCAGCGCGTTCGCCCGCCGCAGATCGGCGTCGCCGGCACAGCTGCCCGACGGGCACAGCGCGTCGGCCTCGGCCTGCTTGGTCCGCGCGAGCTCGCCGAGCACCAGCCCGGCGATCGTCGCCGCGGCGCCGGTGCTCGCCACCACCACCGCAACCCTCGTGCGGTGCGACGAGCGGACCGTGCGCGGCGCGATCTGCGGCCGCGCGACCGCGATCGGAGGCGACGGCGGTGCGGGTCTCGCCGGCGGCGGCGTCGGCTCGTCGGGCGGCGGCGGGCGCGCGTTCACCTTGGCCAGCTCGCTCGCCCAGCGCGCCGCGTCGTCGGCGAGGTGGCCCGACGGCGCCACGTCGAGGTAGCGCAGGTAGTAGCCGAGCGCGCTCGTCGCGTCGCCCGAGAGCCGGCAGGCCTGGCCGAGATCGAACAGCAGGTCGGGATGCGGCACCAGCGCGTAGGCTTCCTGGTAGCGCGCGATCGCCTCGTCGTAGCGGCCGGCGGCCTGCGCCGCGAGCCCGGCGTCGACTGCGCGCCTGGCCTGGTCCGTGCGGTCGTCGGCGCGGGCGGGACACGCCATCATGACGACCGCGATCACGACGATGCGCTTCATGGCGCGAACGGGTTGACGCTCTGATCGCCGAGCTCGGGCGTGGGCGTCGTGCTCGGGTCGGGCGCGGGTGGAGGCGGCGCCGCCGGTACAGGGCGGGCCGGCGCGGGCTTGGCCGCGCGCTGCGGCGAAGGCCGGGCATGGAGATCCACGAACACCTCGTCGTTGCGGTCGGTCGGCACCGACACCGTGGCCGGCTCGTAGCCGGCGTGCTCGATGACGAACGCGCGCACGTCGTGACCGCGCGCGACGTCAGCGCGATATGGCGTCGTACCGACCACGCGGTCGCCGAGCTTCACGGTCGCGCCGCTCGGCCGGCTCGTCAGGCGGAGCTGGACGCGCTCGGGCTCGGCCGGCGTCGGCGGTGGCGCCGTCACGCGGGGCGCCGGGGTCATCACGACCGCGATCGGTGCCGCGGCGGCGGTCGGCGCGCGATCCGGCGCGGCGTGCGAGGCCAGGTAGAGCCCGAAGCCGGCGGCCCCCGACGCGATCACGGCGGCGGCCGCGAGCCACGACCCGCCCGCGCGCGTCCGCGCAGACGCGACGCCGGTGGCCGAGGACAGCGTGGTCGATGCGGGCGTGGTCGGCTCGACCGCTGCCGCGATCACGGTGACGCGCTCGGCCTCGTCGCTCGCGATCGAGATGACGCGATCGATCTCCTCGATCAGCTCGCGCGCGGTCTGGACCCGCTGCGCCGGCTGCTTGTGCAGCAGGCGCATGACGAGGGCCTCGATCGGCGCCGGTAGACCCGGAGCGAGCTCGCGCGGCGACGGCGGATCGAAGTACAGGTGGTGCGCCATCAGCTCGGCCGCGCCGTCGATGACGAACGGCGGCCGGCCGCACACCAGCTCGAACAGCACGCAGCCCAGCGCGTACAGGTCGGCGCGCGCGTCGACCTGCTCCGTGCCGCGGCACTGCTCGGGCGCCATGTACGCCGGCGTGCCGATCACGCTGCCGGCCTGGGTCAACGACATGTCGCAGGCGCGCTCGAGCTTCGCGACCCCGAAGTCGAGCAGCTTCACGCGCTCGCCGGACGCGACCTCGGGATCGCAGACCACGAACACGTTGTCGGGCTTGAGATCGCGGTGGACGATGCCGAGCTCGTGCGCGGCCGCCAGCCCGCCCGCGATCTGGCGCGCGTAGGTGAGCGAGCGCAGCGGATCGAGGCGACCCAGGCGCCGCCGGCGCGCGGCCAGCGATTCGCCCTCGAGGTATTCCATGACGATGTACGCGCTGCCCTCGGGCAGGTAGCCGAAGTCGTGGACCTCGACGATGCTGGGATGGCGGATCGAGCTCGCCATGCGCGCCTCGTTGAAGAACCGCGCCACGACGCTGCGATCGCTCGACATCTCGGGCTGCAGCACCTTGATCGCGACGCGCCGGCCGAGCACCGCATGCTCCGCCGCGTAGACCGTGCCCATGCCGCCTTCGCCGGCCTTGGCCCGGATCACGTAGCTGCCGATCGACGCTCCGATCACGTCCAGTTGGACTCGGCGGCCGCGCAAGCTGTGACCGGCTGGCGGAAGAACCGAGGCGTGACGCGGCGATGGCGGCGGCTCCCCGCGTTACAGTCCCGGCATGTGGATCCGGGTCGTCGCGGTGATCGTCCTGTGCGCTTGCCATCACAATCCGAACGCGGGCAAGCCGGGCCCCGGGGGGACCTGCGCCGCCCACGCGCACCTCGCGGGCGACCGTTGCACGTGCGACTCGGGGTACGACGGTGACGGCCTGACGTGCAGCGAGTCTCATCCCGAGTGCGGCATCAACGCGAGCTGGGACGGCGCGAACTGCGCCTGCAATCCGGGCTTTCACGGTAACGGCACGACCTGCGACGCCGACCAGTGACGATGTCGCGCTGCCGACATCGGCTGTGCGAGCTGATCGGCGGCGATGCCTGCAGCATCGCCTCGGGCAGATCGCGCGGCTGCACGCCGGGGCTCGCGGCCAAGACGATCGATCCCGCCGTGTTCGACGAGGTGCGCGTGCTGCTCGCCGCGGTCGCGACCGGAGACCGCGACGCCGCGATCCGGCTTGCCGCGATCGTCCGGCGCGAGGCCCGCGACGATCGCAACCTGCTCGCGCAGGCGCGCGACGACGAGCCCGAGCTGGCGACGCAGCTCGCCGCGCTCCTGGTTCGGCGGTGACCGGCGGACCATGCGCGACGAGCCGGAACCGTGTATTACGCTACCCGTATGGCGCGCAGCTCGCACCCGAACACCACGTCACAACCGATGCCGGGCAACGTCAGCCGCGCGCTCGCCAAGAAGAACCTGATGGACGCGTTTCGCGCGCGTCCCGACTACCAGCAGAACGGTTACTTGAAGTGGATCGCGACGGCGGCCGGCCCCGCCGCCAAGCAGCAGCGCCTCGATCAGATGCTGGACGAGCTCCACAGCGGCGGGCTGTTTCAGGGCGCGTCGTGGACGCCGCCGGCCAAGTCGTGAATGCTGGCCGCCGGCCGCAAGGTCGTCGTCGCGACGCTCGCCGCCGATCCGCTCGCCGCGATCGAGCAGGCGTCGCTCGTCGCGATGCCGGCGCCCGATCCGACGCAGCTGTCGTCGCGCGACGTGATCGTCGCGGTCGCGAGCGCCTCGGTCGGCTGGGTCGACCTGCTGATGATGAGCGGCCAGTACCAGCACGCCGCGAAGCCGCCGTACACCCCCGGGCTCGAGTACGCGGGCACGATCGCATGGGCGGGCGCCGACGCGGCGATCGGCGTCGGCGAGCGCGTGCTCGTCGATCCGTTTCTCGCCGGCCCGCGCTCGCTCGGCGCGTACCAGAGCTACGGCGGGCTCGCGACGTACGCGGTCGCGCCGGCCCTTGCCGTGCACCCCATCCCGGGCGAGCTCTCGTTCGACGAGGCCTGCAACCTGCTCGGCAACTACGAGACCGCGTACCACTGCCTGGTGACGCGCGGCCGCGTCCAGCGCGGCGAGACCGTGCTCGTGCATGGCGCCTCGGGCTCGGTCGGGCTCGCCGCGGTTCACGTCGCGAAGCTGCTCGGCGCGACCGTGATCGCGACGAGCCGGTCGCGCGCCAAGCTCGAGCTGGTGGCCGCGCACGGCGCCGATCACGTCGTCGTGACCGACGCGCCGCTGCGCGATCAGATCAAGGCGCTGACCCGCGGCCGCGGCGTCGATGTCGTCTACGACGGGGTCGGCGGCGAGCTGTCGGTCGAGAGTCTGCGCTGCGTGCGGTTCGGCGCGCGCTATCTGATCGTCGGGTGGGCAGCCACGCCGTTCGTGACCCGTACCCAGGCAAATGTCTTGCCGACCAATCTCATCATGATGAAGGGCCTCGACGTCCTCGGCTGCCCGACCGCGATCGCGACCGGCCACGATCCTGCCTCGCGCGCGCCGCGCCTCGCGCAGGTCATGACATGGGCCGCCACAGGCCAGATCCGGCCGCTGGTCTCGCGGCGTTACGCGCTCGACGCCTTCGCGGAGGCGATGCGCGCGAAATGGCACGGCGAGACGGTGGGCGGCATCGTGGTCCATCCCGCGGGCTGAACGCGCGCTACAGTCGCGTCATGTGCCTCATCTGCGTGGAGCTGGCGAAGAATGCGATGACCGCGAAGGAAGGCCGTCGCGCGCTGGGCGAGATGCGCGGCAAGCTCGACGCCGATCACGTCGCCGAGGTCGAGGCCAAGCTCGCCGAGGCCGAGCGCGCCGCGACGCAGAAACCGTGAGCTAGCGCTCGAACATCAGCACGCGCATCGCGTTGCGCGGATCGCACAGCTCGACGATCTCGTAGGGCTCCGCTCCGGGCTCGTCGATCGGCACCAGCCGGTAGCACCGGAAGCTCGACGAAAGCCGCCGCGGATCTCGCGGCTTCGGCTTCGATGTCGACTTCGGTGCGCGGCGTACGCGGGCGTGAAACTGCCGGGTCATGGGTCTGGCTCTTACAACCGTCGCGCCAGCGCGGAAATGCCCGGATCCACGCACCGCGGCGGGTCGGGCGCTGCCAGAATGGCACGCCTGGTCGAGAGCTCGACGCGAACCGGCACGGCGGTGACGCTCAGTTGTCGTCGCCGCTCTCGGGGTGGGCGAATCCGCCGAGCGTCACGTCGATGCTGGCCTCGACGATGCCGAGGTCGTACCAGCCGTCGAACGGCCCCACCCGCAGGTGGACGCCCTCGACGCCCTTGCCGAGCTTGATCGACGGGAACGTCGTCGCCCCCGGCTTGATGTCCCTGGTGACGGACGACAGCGCGACGCGGTGGTGGTCGTAGAGCTCGACGGTCACCGGCCCGAGCGCGGTGTCGGTGGTGATCGTGAACGGCTTCTCGTCGGGCCACCACACCATGGCCAGCCTCGGCTCCGGCGGCGCGGCGACGGTGTAGCTCGTCGCCCACGGCGCCTTGCGATCGGCGGCGGGCAGCGCACGGGCGGCGGCGTCGTCGAGGCGGTGCGCGACCGGGCCCTCGTAGATGTACGGGCTCGCGACCGGGCCGACCATCAGCCGCGGCGGACCGCCGGTGTCGACGACGAACACGCCGAGGCGCGGCGCGGTGACGCCGGCGTACGCGATCGCATCGCCGGTGAACAGGCTCGCGATGAAGTCGGCGGGCGCGAGGCCGTCGAGCTCGCGGTGACGGAACATGTCGAAGTACCAGCCGGTGTAGGTCGGCGGGCCGCCGGTCGTGCCCGGCTCCATCTCGGCGACCATCGACAGGAACGCGCGCTCGTCGGCGGACAGCGGGTTGCCGCGCTGCTCGTCCTCCTGGATGTCGCTGAGCACCATGAGCACGTTGCCGAGCTGCTCGAAGTACGCCTTGCCGCCGAGCTTGCCGTCGGCGTCGAGCACCTCCATCGCGCGCTCGCCGCGCTGGGCGTAGCCGATCAGCCAGGCGTAGGTGCGCGTGGCCGGCTCGACGTAGGCGTCGGGGATGTCGCAGCCGCCCGCGAAGTACGACTCGCCGGCGATCAGCGCGAAGTTGTGCTTGATCTGACCGTACGCCGCGATCGCCGAGCCCATGCGGAAGTCGGCGTACTCCGGCGTCGCCGCGTACGACGGCCACTGCCCCTCGTGCTTCTCGGACAGCATGACCACCGCGCCGAGCCACCCGGTGTAGAGGTCGTTGTCGTTCGGCGCCTGGGCCTTCTCGACGAGGCCGCGCGCGACGTCGAGCTGCTTGCCGAGCGTCGGGTACTTCGCGAGCTCGTCGGCGAGGTACACCTTCGCGCGGTCGTGGCCGAGCGCGTACGCGATGTCGAGCGCGGACAGCCGCGTGCGGTTCGGGACGGCGTCGGACACCAGCGGGCGCGTCGCCGATGCGTCGGGCACGACCCGCGGGCCGAGCAGCGTCGCGATCGCCGGCAGCTTCGCCGCACCGGCGGGCATGTAGTGCAGCCGCGCGGTGCGCTGGAACTTGTCGCCGATCGCGGTGCGCAGCTTCGCGGCGGCGTCGGGGTCGGTGAGCTTCACGATGCCGGCGCTGCGCCGCAGCGCGGTGAGGTCGGCGATCGAGACGTCCTCGCGCTTGCCGGCGAGCAGCGCCCACGCGGTGTCGAGGATCTTGACCTGGTCGTCGAGCCGCGTGCGCACGATCAGGTCGGCGAGCGCGAGCGCGTCGAGCTCCTCGCGCGGGGTCTCGCGCGGATCGGGTTGTGTGCCCGGCTGCGAGCTCCGGCTGTCGCGCGACACCAGGTTGAACTCGATGCGCGACAGCCACATCCCGGCGCGGAAGTAGCGCTTGCGATCGTCGTTCGCGGCGTAGTGGCCGCGCGGCGTGTACGCGGTGAAGTCGATCACGCGACGCCGGCCGAACAGCGGGACGCCGGCGTCGGTGTCCATCTCCGAGGCGTCGAGGACCTGCTTGACGAGCGCGCGCGCCTCGGCGTCCACGGCCGGGTCGCCGAACATGCTCGCCGGCGGTTCGCCGCGCAACAGCGCCTGGGCGACCGCGAGATAGAGATCGAGATCGCGCACGGTGTCGGCGGGATAGTCGGCGGCGACCGACGGCAGCGTGCACGACAGCTTGTCGAGCAGATCGGCGAGCATGCCGCGCAGCTTGGTGTCCTCGAGGTCGGCGATCAGGCTGTCGTTGCCGGCGTAGATCGCGGCGAGCACGGAGTCGATCGAAACGAACAGCGGCAGCTGCGACTGGTAGATCTCGTGGAACGCCGAGCTGTAGCTCGGAAAGGTCTGGCGGCCGAGCACGACGAAGCCGCGCTCGGTGAGCACCGCATGCTCGGTCGTCGACAGCGCGAGCCGGGTCGAGACCAGGCGCTCGAACTCGGGCGCGTGCTTGTGATCCCACGCCGGGAGCTTGTGGTCGGCGTGACTCCGGTCGACCGTGAGGATCACGTGCTCGACCCGCGCGAGGTTCGAGTCGGCGATCGCGCAGGTCTCGCTCGCGTGCTCCGGCTTGGCGATCCGCGCCTCGCCCTCGCCGCCCTCGGACCGATCCGCGTCGGCGAGCGGCGCCAGCGGCACGAGCGGGCAGCCCGGCCCGGGATGACGTGGCGGTGGCGCGGCGGGCTCGGCGGTCACGCTCGGCGGCGACGGGGCGCGCGGTGGCACCGCCGTCTGGTTGCCACACGCGACCACCAGAGCGAGGAGCCCGAACCTGCGCATGGAGGGGCCAACGCAGGGTCGCGGCGGGGTTATTCCCCCGACGGCATGGCGGCGGCGGGGGACCGCGCCGACGCCGATGGTTCGCAAATCGGCTCGCGCCGCGGCCACCGTATTGCAAGATGCTCCACCTGCGAACCCTCGTGCTGGCCATGGCCGCGAGCTGCGCCGGCCGCGGCGCCCCCGATCGAGCGGCTGTTCCGCCGCCCGCGGACAGGCCCACCGCTGCGATCGATTGCCGCCACGCGATCCAAGATCCGAAGTCTGCGGACTGTATCGCCCAGTGGTGCGAGCACCATCCGGGCGATGTTCACTGCGCGCTCGAGTAGCCTGCCTGCGAACCGCGGCTGAAGCGCGAGTCGAGCTCGAGCTTAGAACCCGCGCGCTCGCGCGGGGACAGGTTGCGCTCGAACGAGCGTCCGATATGGATCGCGATGCAGCGCAACGCGATCGAGCCGCCATGTGCCGTTCGCATCGTCCGGATCTGACGAAACAGCCCTCGGGAAGCGATTATCGCTATATTCGCAGCAATGGTCCCGACGTTGGTCCTGCTCCTCGTGATGGCCACGGTAGGAGCGGTCGACGGAGCGTACTATCACACGTACAAGTTCCGGCTATTCGAGCAACCCTCGGCGCGGCTCGAGACCGTCACCCACATTTTTCGCGCGTTTTCGCTGGCCATCGCGCTATGGGTCCTCGCCCACTGGATCCCGGTCGGCGGGTGGTACTGGGCGATCCTTGGCGTGTTCACGTTCGATCTCGCCGACGACATCGTCGATGTTCTGATCGAGCCGCGCAGCCGCGCCCCACTCGGCGGTCTGCCGCCGCTCGAGTACTTCATCCACATGATCGCGATCGCGCTTTCGGGCGGGGCGTGGGCGACGTTCGTGCTCGCGGGCTGGGCGACGCGCCACGAGCCTGCCGCGCTCGTGTCCTTCGACCTCCCCTGGTGGCTGCTGTGGTACGCGCGCATCGCCGCCGTCGGTGCGCTGCTGATGGGCGTGGGGGACGCGATCCGACTCGCACGATCGCGAGCGCAGCGTGGCTAGAACGGGTCGAATCGGTCGAATGTCAGCAGGGCGTCCTCGCCGAAGGGTGACGGGCGCTTCCTCCCGGCATACTCCCGGCCTGCAGGGGCTCGAGAGTTGCCCGGGTTAAGTCGCGGAGCGGACGGGACTCGAACCCGCGGCCTCCGGCGTGACAGTTCAGAGTGGGCGTCTCGCGGTGTCGAACGGTGTCGCGTCGAGTGAGTGATTCTCGTCGGTTGCGATGCGAGGTCGATGGGAAATTCGACACCGTTCGACCGGGAGCGACGACGGCTTACTACATATTTACTACAGTCGCGCGAAGCGAAATCGACACGCTGATCGGACCGGCCGTGGCTGGCTGCTACTCGTCGATGTCTTCGCGTTCCAGCGTGACCCCGACGCGGTCACACGCGCTTCGCAGCGCCGATTCGTCGAGCAACTTGATCCGGTACAGCCTCAACAGGAATCGGTAACAACCCCCCCGCACGCCAACGCGCGCGGCGTCCATCTCTTCTGACGGGATCCGCTTCGGAGGCGGAGGTGCGTGGGGACCTAGCTCGCAGGGCTTCCCTTGACAGATCGGACACGGCCGATTCGTTCGGGTCTCGTGCAACTTGACCCACGCCTGCTGCGCATCGCGGAGCCGGCGAAATCGATCGGGATAGTCATCGATCGTCGCGAGCACGTGGCACGTTTCACTTAGCCAGAATTCGAGATTCGCAGCGTGGCCGGCGAGCTGATGCGCTTCTCGCGTCGCGAAGCCCTCTAGCTGGCGCGCTAGCAGTGCTGCCTGTTCGATCGAGTAGTTCATCAGCGTCGTCTCCCGTTCGACCGGCCCACCAACGATCTGATTTCCGCCGCGGTGAGATCGCGCAGCTGTTCCGGCATCAGCCAGATCACGTTCGAACGGTGTTGTCCGCGCTCGTCTTGAAGCCGAAACGAGATCGTGTGATCGCGCGGCGCCCGATGGCCGCCGTAAGCGCCGTGCCCCCCGATCACCGCAGTGAGCTCGGGGAACGCTTCGCGAATGACTCGGCGAATGCGTTCCATCTCCGCCTTCGTAGCCTTTCTGTTCTGGTTCCCCACGATGTGCGCCCCCGACGATGTGTAGCAATGTTGGCGGCTCACGCCCAGAACTGCCTCATGCGATCGCGCTCGTGTGGTCCGAGAAGGTCCGCGCCTACGTAATGGGCGAAGCGGCTAGATGCGCTCGCGCCACCGGGCCGGGTCGGAGCTACCTCGCCGAATCATGATCACCCGGCGTCGATCGTCGTTCTCGACAAACATAATCACGTACGGGAATCGTTCGACGAATTCACGACGGACGACGCCGCCCTCGACCGTGGCGATCGGCACCGTGGCGAACTTCGCTTCGTGTGCGATGCGGCTCAGCACGCGATCGATTTCGGCGATGAACTCGAGGCCGAGGCCTTCTCGCTGCGTCTCGTACCAGACCGCTGCCTCTTCGAACTCGGTCTGTGCGACCGCTTCGATTCGGAAGTCTTTCACGGCTTGCGCGAACGAATCGCTGCTACCGCGGCGCGCGCGCGGGCGACGGAGTCCTCGCGCGAGTAGCTCGGATTCCGACCGCTGAGTGCATCAGCCGCGCGCTGCTTGATCTCGTCGAGCTCCTCGGGAGACTCAATCCGTCGGCCCTGCTCGTACGCTTCACGCATGAGCGCCGCCTCGATGTAGTCACGGTCTTCGAGTGGAAGCGCGCGGATCTGCTCCAGCAGGTCGTCGCGTCGCACCGGCGTTCCCATGACCTAAGCCTACCGATGGCACGGCTGATCAGCAACTCGTCGATCGCGAGTGGTTCGCGAGAGAATCCGAAAAAGGGGGCGGAGTGTATGGCCTCGCCGTACCCCGTCTTGATCAGCCTGACGATCACCGTCGTCGCGCTCGAGTCGGACCTGGGAGCAGCGGGAGCACCTTGCGGCCGACCATTCGGC
>DATJAE010000411.1:0-13785 GCA_035516595.1 Kofleriaceae bacterium
CGCTGGCCGAGGACCGCGTGCGGCCGCCGACCCCGGCGCAGCAGGCGCGGCTGGTCGATGCCCAGGTCATGATCGCGCGCGCGCAGCTCGCGGCGATGCAGCAGCACTACGACCTCGCGCGGTCGTCCGCCGACGACGCGCTCGCGGCGGCGCGCAAGATCGGCTATCCGCCGTTCCTGGCGACCGCGCAGATCCAGCGCGGCATGCTGCTGGTCGGGCTGTGGCGGATGAACGCGACGCCGCACGCGCTCGACGACGCGATCGCCGCGCTGCTCGAGGCGGCCGACCTCGCCGACGGCGCGAGCGACGACAACCAGCGGGTGACCGCGCTCGGCGAGCTGTCCGAGGCCTACGGCGAGAACCACGACGCCGCGCTCGCGACCCTGGCGCGCCGGCTCGCGGTGTCGGCGTCCAGGCGCCCGAACGCGAGCCACGAGACCCGCGCGCAGGGCGACGAGTGGGAGGCCGAGGATCTCGCGGCGCGCGATCCCGAGCGCGCGCTCGCCGACCTGCGCGAGGCGGTGCAGCTGCGCGGCGAGTTCCACAACAAGCATGTCGACGACATCAAGCTCGAGGCGACGATCCTCGGCGCGACCGGGCGGCGCGACCAGGCCAAGACCATGTTCGCGGCCGACGCCGCGGCGCTCGAGGCCCACGCAAAGCAGGACTACGATCACGTGATCGCGGCGGGCGAGCTGATGTCACTGGGCGTGTTTCTGTCCAGCCTCGACGATCACGACGGCGCGATCGCGGCGTATCGGCGCGCCGCCGCGATCTGCGATCGCTACCTCGAGCAGGCCGGCACGCTGTTCACCGGCAGCGCGCACATGATGCTGGGCTCGGCGCTGTCGGCGAGCGACGACCAGGGCGCCAACGCCGAGTTTCGCCGCGCCCTCGCGCTGCTCGCCGGCAGCCCGGTGCTGCTCGGTCAGACCTACTTCTGGATGGCCGCCGAGGCGCGCCGCCACGATCGCGGGCTCGAGGCGATGTACGATCTCGAGCGCGCGATCGCGCTGCACGGCGGCGATCCGGGCGCGTTCGAGAACCTCGCCGGCCTGTTCTCGCTCGAGGTCGGCCAGCCCGCCGCGGCGCGCCGCTACCTCGCGATCGCGATCGACGCGTTCGCGCGCCTCGCGCACGACCACCCGAGCAACAGCGCCGATCGCGATCTCGCGGTCGCGCGCTCGCGCATGGGCTGGGCGATGATCGACGATCACGACGAGGTCGAGGGCGTCGCGCTGCTCGAGCGCGTGCTGCCCGACGTCGAGCGGCTCGCGCGCGACTCGCCCAACCAGGTCGGCGCGGCGAAGTTCGCGCTCGCGCGGGGCATCGCGGCCCGGGATCCGGCGCGCGCTCGCACGCTGGCGCACGCCGCGCGCCTGGCGGTCGCCGCGACCGTCGATCCGGCGCCGCCGACCACGCGCCTGCTCGCCGACATCGACCGCTGGCTCGCCGCGCATCCTTGAGTTGCCGCGGCTTGCACGAATTCCTGCACGGATCGCGCGCGGGGCTCCTCCTGCTTGCACCAAGGGGGTCACATGCTTCGAATCGCGACAGGGCTCGTGGTGCTGTGGTCGGCGTCGGTCGCCGCCGAGCCGGCGCCGGTGTGCTTCGACGGTCAGCTGCGCTGCAACTCGTACGTCGCGCACGTCTCGCGCGCCGCGCCGGCCGCGCCCGACGGCTACGGGCCGGCCGACCTCCAGAGCGCGTACGCGATCGATCCGAGCACGGTGGTCGGCACGCCGGTCGTCGCGATCGTCGACGCCTACGGCTACTCCGCGATCGAGTCGGATCTCGCGCAGTACCGCGCCGCGTTCGGGCTGCCGGCGTGTACCAAGGCGAGCGGCTGCCTCACCGTGCTGAACGAGAACGGACAGGCCTCGCCGCTGCCGGCCGATCCGGCGCCCGGCACGTCGGACTGGACGATCGAGACCGCGCTCGACATCGACATGATCTCGGCCGCGTGCCCGCGCTGCAAGATCGTCGTCGTCCAGGGCGACGACTCGTCGGATCAGAGCCTGTACACCGCACAGCTCAGCGCCCAGGCGGCCCAGCCGACCACGATCAGCGACAGCTGGGGCGGCCCCGAGCCCGACGCGGCGGACCTGCCGACCTACGAGCAGGTCATGAACCAGCCGATCGCGACGTTCGTGTCGGGCGGCGACTACGGCTACGACAACCAGTACAACCAGTCGTTCACCGGGCCGCAGTACCCGAGCACGTCGGCGTACGTGATCTCGGTCGGCGGCACGTCGCTGGTGGCGACCGGCGGCGGGCGCGGCTGGAGCGAGACCGCGTGGGACTCGGGCGGCAGCTCGTGCAGCGCGGTGGTCGCCAAGCCGTCCTATCAGACCGCCACGCAGTGCGGCTTCCGCGCGGCCAACGACCTGGCCGCGGTCGGCGATCCGCAGACCGGGCCCGCGATCTACAACGCCAGGAACGGCGGCTGGCTGGTGGTCGGCGGCACGAGCGCGGCGTCGCCGCTGGTCGCGGCGATGTTCGCGGCGACCGGCCACGGCAGCGCGACCGCCGCGCAGATCGCGCAGGCGACGATCTGGAACGACGTGACCTCGGGCAACAACGGCTCGTGCGGCAACGTGCTGTGCAACGCGACCACCGGCTGGGACGGCCCGACCGGCTACGGCACGCCGGACGCGGAGCGGCTCGCCGGCGGCTCGGGCTCGGGCTCGGGCTCGGGCTCGGGCAGCGGCGGCGGCGACGGCCCCAGCGTGGCGATCACCGCGCCGATGGACGGCGAGGTGGTGCAGCCCGGGTTCACGGTCCAGGCCCAGGCCGGCGCGACCGCCGTCGCGGCCGGGCTCTACATCGACGGCAACCTCGACGCCACGCGGACCGCGCCGCCGTACGACTTCACGACCTCGCCGCTGCTGGCGGCCGGCCCGCACACCCTGACCGTGCTCGCGATCGACGCGCAGATGCGTGCGATGATGGCGTCGGTGCAGATCACGGTCGAGGTGCCGACCTCCACGGGCGAGACCGGCGGCGGCAACAGCTCGGGCTGCGCGGCGGGCGGCGGCCGCGGCTCGGCGCTGCTCGCGCTCGTGCTGGTGGTCGCGGTGAGGCGGCGCCGGCGATGAGGGCGCTCGCGATCCTGGTCGCGCTGGTCGCGATCGCGCGCGCCGATCCGCCGGCGCTCGACGTCTACACCGGGCACGGCTTCTCGGTGAAGCTGCCGCGCGGCTGGAAGGTCGCGGTCGACGAGGCGCACGGCATGCTCCAGGCCGCCGCGCCGAGCGGGCAGGCCGAGCTGCTGCTGATCGTGATCCCGCACGCGCTCGCCACCGCCGACGCGGTGATCGATGGCGCGATGGCGCGGCTGCCGCAGCTGAAGATCACCGAGCGCGGCTCGCTCGCGGGCGGCGCCCGCTCGGCGCTCGCCGCGGGCACGTTCGGGGGCGTCGCGGCGCGCGCGGGCATCGTCGCCGCGGTCGGCGGCAACGGCACCGCGGTGGTCGGCGCGCTGATCGCGGGCGAGCGCGAGTTCGACGCCGACGGCGGCCTCGCGACCGTGGTGGCGTCGCTCGGCAGCATCAAGGCCCAGGCGGACGCGGGGTCGCCGCAGACCGCGATCGATCACGCGATCGACGAGATGGGGCGCGAGGACAAGCGCGGCGGCCGCCCCGACCTCGACCCGGCGCGGCCGGCGCTCGCCAGGGCGCAGCTGGTCGGCTCGTGGGGGCGCGGCGCCGGCAGCAGCTACCCGGTCGAGGAGTACACGACCGCGACCGGCGTGTGGGGCCACTACAACTCGAGCGGCGAGGGCGAGCTATTCACGTTCGACCGGGACGGCCGCTACACGATCACCCACGTCACGTCGATCTCGCAGCAGTACTGCCAGACCAAGGCGGTGCAGTTCGAGCACGGCCGCTACACGTTCGACGGCCGCTCGCTCGAGATGAAGGTCGGCGACAGCTTCGGCGTGTTCAGCATCTGCGGCGCCAAGCCGAAGCGGCAGGACGAGGACGTGCGCGCGCAGAAGCCGCGGCACTACGACCTCGGCCTGTCCGACGACGGCCGGCTGATCATGGTGGGCCCGAGCTGCGGCGCGATCGGCGAGCTGCACTGCGAGCCCCACGCGCGCTGGGAGATGAAGCGGCGCTGACGCGGTATAACGGCCGCCATGGCGGACGCGATTCCGCGCGGCGGCTCGCTGGATTAGCGGAGTCGTCACCGGCTGGCAGCGGTTGTGGCAAGACTTGCGGCGGCCGCTGAGGTACAACCCCCGCCTGGCCATACGCCAAAGGAGACTCCCGAGAAACATGCAGCACTGCGACGTGACCTTATGAACGTTCGACCGCCTGGAGGACGTTTCGATCGCCGCCGCCCCGAGCAGGGCCTTCGCATCAACCACCGGATTCGCGTTCCCGAGGTCCGCGTCATCTCCGACGAGGAGCAGCTCGGCATCATGCCGACGCACGAAGCGCTGCGGCTCGCCGAGGAGAAGGGGCTCGATCTCGTCGAGATCTCGCCGCGCGCGTTCCCTCCGGTCTGCCGGATCATGGACTACGGCAAGTACAAGTACGAGGAAGCGAAGAAGAAGCAGCAGGCGCGCAAGCGGGCCTCGACGGTCGAGACCAAGGAGATCAAGTTCCGGCCCAAGACCGAGGAGCACGACATGGCCTTCAAGGTGAAGCATGTCCGGCGCTTCCTCGAGGGCGGCAACAAGGTCCGGCTCGCAGTGGTGTTCCGCGGACGCGAGATCACGCATCCCCAGACCGGCATGGCCGTGCTCAACAAGGTGGTCGATCTGTGCAGCGATATCGCGGTGGTCGAGGCCACGCCGAACATGGAAGGCCGGCGCATGATCATGGTCATCGCGCCCAAGCCCGGGGTGGTCCGCAAGGCGCAGGAGGCCAAGAAGGCTCAGCTTGCCGCGCAGATCGCCGCCGAGGCCGCCAAGAAGAACGCCGCGCCGGGTAAGGCCCCGCCGCCGGTCGTGATCGAGGAGGAGGAGGAGCTGTCCGAAGAGGACATCAACGCCGACGTCGAGGACGACGAGGACGAGGCGTAGCAGCGACGGCGGGCCCGACCCGCCGGCCGCGCCGCGGCAATGGCGGCCCGGTAGCGATTGACCAAAGGCCTGATTTGGGGCATACAACCCAGCCTCGCGTCATGCCCAAGGTGAAGACCCACTCCGGCGCCAAGAAGCGGTTCAAGCGGACGGCGACCGGCAAGTTCAAGTTCCAGCGGGTGTTCAAGCGCCACCTGCTGACGAACCGGAGCAAGAAGCGCAAGCGCCAGCTCCGCAACGCGGGCTACGTCCCGCCCGCGCATCATCATCAGATCGACGTGCTGCTGCCGTACGGCTAGATCGAAGGAAGTGCCATGCCCCGCGCAAGACGAGGATTCAAGGCTCGCCGCCGCCGCAACCGCCTGCTGAAGTGGGCCAAGGGCTTTCGCGGCAAGCGCAGCAAGTGCCACGCGATCGCCAACGAGGCGGTGCAGCACGCGTGGCTGCACATGTATCGCTCGCGCAAGCAGCGCAAGCGGGACTTCCGCGCGCTGTGGATCCAGCGGATCAACGCGGCCTCGCGCGGGCTCGGCCTCAGCTACTCCAAGCTGATCGGCAAGCTCGGTCAGGCCAACATCCAGCTCAACCGCAAGATGCTCGCCGAGATCGCGATCAGCGACCCGGTCGCGTTTCAGCAGCTCGTCAGCGCCTGAGCCGACGACCCGGAGGTACAACAGGCGGCGGCTCCGAAAGAGCCGCCGTTTTCGTTCATGAGCGCGTCCACCACATTGATCGAGAGCCTCGAGCAGCTCGGCGACGAGTTCCTGGCGGTGATCCGGCCGCTCGCCGACGAGCAGGCGATCCGCGCCGCGCAGGCTCAGTTCCTCGGCAGGAAGGGCAAGGTGTCCGAGCTGATGAAGGAGCTCGGCAAGCTGCCGCCCGGCGATCGCCCGGCGGTCGGCGCCGCGGTCAACAGGGTCAAGCAGACGATCGAGGACCAGGTCACCGCGCGGCTGCGCGAGCTGGCCGAGGCCGCGGCGCAGCTCGACCTCGCGCGGCGCTTCGACGTCACGCTGCCGGCGCGCCCGGTCGGCGGCGGCCACCTGCACCTGCTGTCGCAGGTCCGGCTCGAGGTCGTGCGGATCTTCGCCGAGCTCGGCTACGTCGTCGCCGACGGCCCGCAGATCGAGACCGACTGGCACAACTTCGAAGCGCTCGGCACGCCGAAGGACCATCCCGCGCGCGACATGCAGGACACGTTCTTCATCTCGGACAACATCCTGCTGCGCTCGCACACCAGCCCGGTCCAGATCCGCACGATGCTGACCCAGCCGCTGCCGATCCGGATCGTCGCGCCCGGCGTGGTGTACCGGCGCGACGACGACCTCACGCACAGCCCGATGTTCACCCAGCTCGAGGGCCTCGCGGTCGCCGAGGGCATCTCGTTCGGCGACCTCAAGGGCACGCTGCTCCACTTCGTGCGCCGGTTCTTCGCGAAGGACCTCGGGATCCGGCTGCGGCCGAGCTACTTCCCGTTCACCGAGCCGAGCGCCGAGGTCGACATGCAGTGCGTGTTCTGCGGCGGCTCGGGCTGCCGCGTGTGCAAGCAGTCGGGCTGGGTCGAGATCGGCGGCAGCGGCATGGTCGATCCGGTGGTGTTCGCGCACGTCGGCATCGACGCGGAGCGCTACACCGGGTTCGCGTTCGGCATGGGCCTCGAGCGCATGGCGATGCTTCGCCACGGCGTGTCGGACATCAAGTACTACTACGAGGGCGACGTCCGGTTCCTGGAGCAGTTCTGATGAGGGGTAGCTAGATGAAGGTGCTGTGGAGCTGGCTGCTCGAGATGTGCGACCTCGATCGCGTGCCGGCGGTCGAGGACGGCGCGTCGGCGCTGACCCGCGGCGGGATCGCGATCGATCAGATCGTCGACCTCGGCGCCGGGTTTCGCGGCGTCGTGGTCGCCGAGGTCGTCGCCAGGCGGCCGCATCCGCAGGCCGACAAGCTGACCCTGGTCGATGTCATCACCGAGCGCGGCGGCGCGGCGACCCAGGTCGTGTGCGGCGCGCCGAACGTTCCGGAGCCGGGGCGCAAGGTGCTGTGGGCGCAGGTCGGCGCCGAGCTGCCCGGCGGGGTGACGCTCGCGGCCAAGCCGGTCAAGGGCATCGTCTCGCCGGGCATGCTGTGCGCCGAGGACGAGCTCGGTCTGTCGGACGATCACGCGGGGATCGTCGTGCTCGACCACGACGATGCGACGCCGCTCGGCGCCGCCGCGCAGCGCGCGCTCGGCCTCGACGATCACCTGCTCGAGGTCGATCCGCCTGCCAACCGCGGCGATCTGCTCGGCCACCTCGGGGTCGCGCGCGAGCTGTGCGCGATGCTGCGGGGCAAGCTGGTGCTGCCGGATGGCGACCTGACCGCGTTCCAGCGGCCCGGCGATCCGGGCGTGCAGATCGCGATCGCGTCGGCCCAGGCCTGCCCGCGCTACGTCGCGCGCGTGATCGACGGCCTCGCGATCAAGCCGTCGCCGCGGCGGATCGCCCAGCGCCTGCGCGCGGTCGGCGTGCGCCCGATCTCGAACCTGGTCGACGTCACCAACTACGTCCTGTTCGAGCTCGGCCAGCCGCTGCACGCGTTCGACGCGGCGACCCTGCGCACCGGCATGCTCCGCGTGACCGCGGCGGCCGACGCCGAGCCGTTCACCACGCTCGATGGCCAGAAGCGCACGCTGGTCGCCGGCGACCTGATGATCCGCGACGGCGACCGCGGGATCGCGCTGGCCGGCGTGATGGGCGGCGCCGACACCGAGATCACCGACGCGACCACCCGCGTGCTGCTCGAGAGCGCGTGCTTCCAGCCGCTGCTCGTGCGCCGCACGGCGCGCCGGCTGAACCTGCGCTCGGAGGCGTCGCAGCGGTTCGAGCGCGGCGTCGATCCCGAGCTGGCCGCGCTGGCGAGCGCGCGCGCGGCGCGCCTGCTGTGTCAGGTCGGCGGCGGCGCCGTGATCGGCGAGGCGGTCGATGCCTATCCCGGCAAGCGCACGATCGCCCCGATCGCGGTGCGGCTGCCGCGCGTCCAGGCGGTCACCGGGGTCGCGCTCGACGAGGCGACCTGCCGCGACGCGCTCGAGCGGCTGGGCTTCGCGGTGTCCTCCGGGTTCGAGGTCACGCCGCCGTCGCCGCGCCACGACGTCACGCGCGAGGTCGACGTGATCGAGGAGATCCTGCGGGTCTCGGGCTACGACCAGGTGCCGTCGACCTTGCCGGCGCTGCGCACCCCGCCGCCGGTGCGGCCGGCCGATCGCGCGGAGCTCGCGCGCGCCGCGCTCGCCGGCGCCGGCGCGTTCGAGGCCATCACCTACGGCTTCCAGTCGGTCGCGCGCTGCGGCTCGCTCGGCATACCGGCGAGCGACCGACGCAGCCAGCCGATCGCGCTGCGCAACCCGATGACCGAGCAGCAGAGCGTGATGCGTACGTCGCTGCTGCCGAACCTGGTCGCGGCGGTCGCGCGCAACGCGAGCTTCGGCCGGCCGGACGTCGCGCTGTTCGAGGTCGGCAGCGTGTTCCTGCGCCGCGGCGAGGGCGCCGCCGAGCAGCCGCTGCACGAGCTCGCCGACGAGCCGACGTTCGCCGCCGGGGTGCTCGCCGGGCGGCGGCCGAGCGGGATCGGGCTCGGCGCGCCGTGGGACGCGCTCGACGCCAAGGCGCTCGCGCTCGCCGCGATCCGCGCGGTGGCCGGCGACGTCGCGGTGCGCGCCCGCGCGACCACCACCGTGCCGTACCTCCACCCGGGCGTCGCCGGCGAGCTCGTGATCGATCGCGTCGTCGTCGGCTGGTTCGGCGAGCTCCACCCCGCGGTGTGCGCGCGGCTGGCCGCGCCCGCGCCGATCCACGCGTTCGAGGTCGCGCTCGACGCGCTCGCGCTCGCGCCGCCCGCGCAGATGAAGCCGATCACCAGCTTCCCGGGCTCGGCGCGCGACGTCTCGCTGCTGCTCGCCGAGGACATCCCGGCCGGCCGGATCGAGGACGTGATCGCGGACGCGGACGAGCCGCTTGTCGGCACGATCCGCTTGCTCGAGGACTATCGCGACCCCAAGCTCGGAGCTGGGATGAAGAGCATGCTGTGGTCGATCGGCTATCGCGCGCCCGATCGCACGCTGACCGACGCCGAGGTCGATCGCGCGCACGAGGCGATCGTCGCTCGCCTGGTCGACAACCTCCCGGCGCAACGGCGATGACGTATCCGTTCGGCCACTGGGTGATGATCGATCGGCTGCCCGACGAGCCGCTGATCGTGTTCGTCTACCTCGACCCGCGGGCCGGGCCGTCGGCCAAGGGCGGGCTGTCGAGCGAGCGCGATCTCGCGACCATGCCGTCGCGTACGGTGCGGCTCTCGCCCGCGCTCAAGCTGACCGAGCTCGCGCCCGCCGAGGTCGCCGCGCACAACCTGCCGGCGCGGCCGATCTGGCTCGATCACTACGGGCCGCAGCCCGATCCCGACGCGCCGTGGCACCGCGATCCGCTGCTCGAGGGCAAGTTCCACGCGCAGTACCCCGACGACGTGCAGACGTTCGTCCACGACGGCGATCCGCGCCGGACCCGGCGCGGCCCGGAGCTGTGCTGGGTGCGCATCCTCAAGATCGAGCGCGCGCCGACCCGCCGGCTCACCGCGAGCGACTTCGAGCCGTCGCGCCACGTCTACATCGGCGAGCTGCTCAACCAGCCCCACACCCTGCAGTCGGTCAAGCGCGGCGATCGGATCAAGCTGATCTCGGTGCACGGCCTGCCGCACCCGCTGCACGTCACCGACGAGTACCTGCGCGAGCGCGAGCAGTGGACGATCACCCCGTGCAACAAGTGCGGCGCGAGCGAGTGCTTCGATCCGCCGAGCGTGATGGCCAAGGTGCGGTTCCCCGACGCTCCCGTGGATGCCCAGCCGATCAAGTTCACCTCGTTCTGCTCGCACTGCGGCGGCATCCAGGAGCTCGAGCGTATCGGGATCGGCTAACGATTCCGGCCAGTTATTTCGCAACGCGCGCGGAATCGTGTTACTTTGACGCCATGGCGAGAATGACCAAGGCGGATATCATCGAGTCCGTCTACGAGAAAGTGGGCGGATTCTCGAAGAAGGAGGCGGCGGAGATCGTCGAGACCGTGTTCAACGTGGTCAAGGAGACCCTCGAGCGCGGCGAGAAGATCAAGATCTCGGGATTCGGCAACTTCGTGGTGCGCGACAAGAAGGATCGGATGGGGCGCGATCCGCAGCGCGCCGTGCCGATCCTCATCCCGGCGCGCCGCGTCCTGACGTTCAAACCTAGCCAGGTATTGAAGAACATCCTGAACGGGTTGCCGCCGGTCTAGCTTTCTAGTACGAACAGCGTCCCACCCGAGGCGTAGCGCAGCCTGGTAGCGCACCAGACTGGGGGTCTGGGGGTCGCAGGTTCGAATCCTGTCGCCTCGACGGGACGGACGGCGCCCCCAGCCGTCCACCTTTTTTGCTAGGGTGAGCGCTCGGGAGGTTTCTTGCGAGCGTACCTGCTGGTCCTGGCGCTGATCCTTGCGGCGTGTGCGTCCGGCAAGGCCAAGGCGACGCAAGATGCAGGTGTGCCGCAGGACGCGGTCGCCGGCCATGCCGCGACCGGGCAGGTGAGCGGCGGCACGGTGTCGACCAGCCAGCACTACAAGCTGGTCGGCTCGATGTCGGCGCACGCGAGCACCGCGAGCTCCCCGAGCTACTCGATCAAGACCGGCGTGGTGGGCGCATCGCAGTGAAGGAGACGACGATGAGGCACCTGGTGATCGCCGCGCTGCTGTGCGCCGGCGGAGTCGCGCGCGCCGACGTGACCGCGCTGCTCGGCGAGCAGGGCCGGCTGTACGACGCCACCGACGCGCCGGTGAGCGGCACGCTGTCGGTGCAGTTCGCGCTGTACGACGCGCCGGTCGGCGGCTTGCCGCTGTGGTCCGAGACCCAGATGCTGACGTTCGCCGACGGCTACTTCGTCGCGACGCTCGGCAGCACGACGCCGCTGCCCGCGCTCGACGGCCAGCCGAAGTACCTCGGGATCACGATCGGCAGCGACGCCGAGATGTCGCCGCGCGAGGAGGTGCTGTCGGTGCCGTACGCGCTGATCGCGACCGACGTCACCGGCCAGATCCATCCGGCCACGGTCTCGATCGGCACGACGCCGGTGATCGACTCGCAGGGCAACTGGGTCGGCCCGCCGACCGGGCTCACCGGTCCGGCGGGTCCCGCCGGCCCGGCAGGTCCCGCGGGTCCGCAAGGCGCGCAGGGGCCGCAGGGCCTGCAAGGCGCGACCGGCCCGGCCGGCCCGCAGGGTGCGACCGGTCCGCAAGGCGCGACCGGACCGATGGGACCGACCGGTCCGCAAGGACCCCAGGGCGCGACCGGGCCGCAGGGCTTGCAAGGTCCGCAGGGCGCGACCGGTGCGCAGGGCGCGACCGGTCCAGCGGGGCCGCAGGGGCCATCCGGCGTGGTCGCGACCGCGACGATGGCCGGGCCGATCACCGCGACCATCCCGGGCGGGCAGTCGGCGTTCGGGTTCATCGGCCCGACGGTCAGCGTGACGGTCACCGCGACCCAGCGGCTGACCGGCGCGGCGGTCGCGGAGCTCGGCCTGAGCACCGGCAGCCCGCAGAACTTCGACTCGGACTGGTGCTACCAGCTCGGCGCCGGCACGGTGACCAACTTCGAGGGCGGCAATTACCTGACCGGTCAGGTCAGCACGACGCGCACGCCGTTCACCGTGTCGGGCTCGATCGTGCCCGGCGTCGCCGGCACGTACACGGTCGGCTACTGCGTGCGCAACGGCGGCACGCAGGCGCTCAACAACCTCGACTGGGTGAACGGCTTCGTCCAGGTGACCAACTGACCGGCGCGCGCCTGATCGCGCTCGCGATCTTCGCAGGCTCGTGCGTGATCGCCGGCGCGCTCTACGTCGCGCTGCGCCGCGGCGACGCACCATCGTCGAGCAGCCCACCCGAGCGCCCGCCGCACGCGGCATCCGAGCAGCGCGTGATCGCGTTCCTCGACGCGCAGCGCCCGCGGTTCCGCACGGAGTGCTGGGATCCGATCGTCGCCGCCGCGCCCGAGCCGGCGAGCGCGAGCTACGTGTTCGACGTGACGGTCGGCGCCGACGGCCACGAGGTGATCCGCTCGATCATCGAGCAGCGCGGCAAGTCGCGGCCCGACGTCGCACGGTGCCTGCGCGCGATCCGCGACGCACCGATCGCGATCGCCGCGCCGGGCGAGAGCGTCCACGTCAACTGGACGCTGTCGCTGCCTTGAGCGGGTCGCGCTCGAGTGCTATCAGGTGCCGTGCCGCGCCCGCTGATCCTGTGCTCGAACGACGACGGCATCCACGCGCCGTACCTCGAGGCGCTGATCGGCAAGCTCGAGGCGTTCGCCGACGTGGTCGCGGTCGCGCCGGAGCGCCAGCGCTCGGCGGCGTCGCACGCGATCACGCTGCACAAGCCGCTCCGCTTGCACGAGGTGCGGCCGCGCCGGTTCGCGCTGTCGGGCACGCCGGTCGACTGCGTCTACGTCGGCATGCTCAAGCTGTGCGACCGCCCGCCCGCGCTCGTCGTGTCGGGCGTGAACGACGGCTACAACCTCGGCAGCGACGTGTTCTACTCGGGCACGGTCGCCGCCGCGGTCGAGGGCGCGCTGCGCGGCGCCGGTGGCATCGCGTGCTCGCTCGCGCCGCGCGCCAGGCAGCCGGCGCGCGCGATCGAGTTCGCCGCGCAGGTCGTGCGCGCCGCGCTCGCCGAGCCGCTGCCCCCGGGCAGCGTGCTGAACGTCAACATGCCGGGCGACGGCGGCGACCGCTATCAGTGGACGACGCTGGGCAAGCGCGTCTACGACGACGACGTGGTCGAGCGCGCCGATCCGCACGGCCGGCCGTACTACTGGGTCGGCGGCGGGCCGACCGGCCACGCCGACGTCGCCGGCAGCGATTGCGTCGCGGTCGCGTCCGGCTACAACTCGATCACGCCGATGCACCTCGATCTCACCGATCGCGCGCGGATCGCGGAGCCGCCGTGGACGCTCGAAGGCTTTCACGTGGTGATAGGGTAGGCGCGATGCGCTGGCTGATCCCGATCGCGCTGGTCGCGTGCGCGTCCCCGAGCAAGTCGCCGGCCGCGCCGACCGGCGCCGGCTCGGGCAGCGCGCCCGCGGCCGCGACGTGCGACGGCGTGCGGTCCAGGGTCGAGCAGCTCTATCGCGCCGAGGCTCGGGCCAAGGAGCCGACCCGGGTCGCCGAGGCGACCGCCGACAACACGGCGATGGTGATGGCCGACTGCGCGAAGGATCCCGCGACCCGCGTGCCGTGCCTCGAGAAGGCCGACAGCGTCGCGCAGATCGAGAAGGACTGCGTGATCCCGCTCGACGACGAGGGCACCGAAGGCGAGGCCGCGCGATGAGGCTCGCGATCGCCGTGCTGCTCGTCGCGTGCGGCGGCTCGCCGCCGCCGCCGGCCGCACCGCCGGCTCCGGCCGCGGCCCACGACACCCGCACGCCGATCGAGCAGCGGCGCGACGCCGCGTGCGAGCAGCTCGCACCCAAGCTGTTCGCGTGCGCGCGCCAGGACGCGAAGAACACGATGACGCCGGCCGCGTACGCCAAGCTCAACCCCGACGAGCTGCGCGAGGCGCACCGCAAGAAGTGGCTCGAGAAGTGCGAGGTCCAGATGTCGTCGCGTCAGGTCCGCGTGCTCGAGGTGTGCTACCGCGAGGCCACCGAGTGCGATCCCCTGGCGGACTGCCTCGCAAACCTCCAACCGCAGGCGAAGTAGC
>DATJAE010000412.1:0-8068 GCA_035516595.1 Kofleriaceae bacterium
CGCGTCCGCAACATAGACCAGCCCCGGCGCGAGCGTGATGCCGCCGACCGCGACCGCGGGCGATCCGCCGGCGACCCGCGCGGGGATCACGTGGCCATCGTCGCCGTGCACGCCGGTCTCGATGTCGAGCGGGTGAGGGACCGCGCGGGGGTTCGCGATGCTCGGCGAGGTGCCCGAATCGATCACCGCGGTGACCGGCGCGCCTGCGAGGGCGGCGTCCACCTCGATCAGGCCGCCGAACGCCGAGGTGTACGGCACGGCGATCAGATCGTCGCCGTGCCACCGCGTGGAACCGTTCGGGTAGAGGTGAAGCTCGCGCCGGTTCAGGTCGAGCTCGAACACCATCTGCGTCAGGACATCGAGGCCGAGCAGGCCGTCGCCGGAGCCGATGTCCGCCACGTTCATCGCCACGTCGCGGAGCTCCACCTCGCCGACCGCGACGCGCGGGACCTGGACCGACGAGACCGTCATGGTCCCGCCCGCGACCGCCACCACGGTCTGGCTGCCATCGGCGACGAGCCCGAGCTCGGCCACCGCGCCCGGCGTGAGGCTGCTCGTGGTCGAGCCGGTGTCCAGCATGAGGCGAAGCAGCTTGCCATCGACCGTCACCGGGACGAACAGCGTGACGACCGGCCCGTCCTGGTTCATCGCGAGCGCGACCGTCGCGCCGCCGGGCGGCACCGCCGGCGAGGGCGCGCTCGACGGCGGCGCGTCGGCCAGCGCGGGCCTGGCGCGGGCCACGCTCAGCTGCGGCGGCGCGGCCACCGGCGGCGGCGCACAGCCGGCGCTCGCGGCCAGCGCCCCGAACAGGCAAGCTCGCGTCGATCGCCGCATCCCGCTCGAGCATGAACGACCCGATCGCGCCGCGCCAGCACGGGCCGACGACGCCAGCCCGGAGATACGCTCAGTGGCGTTGCGCGACGGCCTGCTGCCCGGTCGTCCAGAAGCCGGCCGCGGCGACGCCGACCTCGTTGAACGCGCCGTAGCTCACGCTCTCGTCCGCCGGGATCGTGCTGATCGTGACCTGCGGCCACAGCCCGTTCTGCGGCTTGTTGCAGCGCCGCTCGAGGACCACGCCGGACGGCATGTCTTCTTCGACCGATCCCGAGACGATGACCTGGGCCGAGTCATAGGTGCGCGCGGCGAACGTGATGAGGTCCTTGTCGTAGTCGATCAGCTCGCCCGCCCACGACACGCCGTCGGCGCTGCGGAAGTAGGTGACGTCGGTCGACGGAATGATCGGGATGGTCGTGCCGAGCGAGAACACCAGGTGCATCGAGCCGTCGAGCCCCGCGGCCATCGCGCCGCCGCCGTAGCCGTAGCTGTTCTCGTCGTACATCGCGGCGGTGCTCCAGGTCTGGTCGTTCGGCCCGCGCGAGATGATGTACAGCGTCGCCGTGCTCGTCCCGCTGTTCGCGAGGTACGCGACGTAGACCACGCCGGCGGCCGACACCGCCCACGGCACGGCGTAGTCGATCGAGCCGATCGGCAGCGCGCCGTAGTTGGCGAACGTGCCGTTCTCGAGCTTCCACAGCACCTGGCTGGAGTCGACCGCCACGATGTTGCCCGCGGCATCGCTGTGGACCTGGGTCGTGTTCGGCGGCACGGCGACGGCGTCCTCGAACGCGCCGTTCGCGAAGAAGCTGGCGAACTGCTGCGTGCCGTCGGTGAACAGCACCAGGTTCTTGCCGTTGGGCTCGACCCCGCCGCGGACCGCGGTCATGCTCGACCGCCCCGCGGGCAGCGGGATCGCCTCGGTGATCGCGGCACCCGCAGAGACGCGCGCCCAGTGCGTGCCGTCGATGAAGGCGTAGACCGTGGTGTCGCTCGACACGAGCGCGGTCACGCCGACCGGCACGGGCGCGTAGAACGTGGCGTCGGCGCACGAGGTCTCGGTGATGGTCGAGTAGTCGGCATCCGGTGGCGGGGTGACCGAGCCGTCCATGGCGCCACCGGTGTCGCCCGGCGTGCCGTCGCGTGGCGTGCCGTCGCGTGACGTGCCGTCGGCCACGTTGCCGCCGCCACCGTCCCCGGACTGGCCGTTGACGTGATGACACGCCGATGTCAGCAAAGCGCAGGCGATCGCGAGGTGTCGGGCGGTCATACCGGGGCGAGCCGCGAGGGCCGCCCCGGTCGCGAGAAATCTCTGCGACGAGCTGCCGGAGCCGCCTCTTGTGGGGTCATGCCAAGACCTACGCTAGTTTCCGCCGTGTTCGGGTTCGCGATCGTGCTCGGCCATCATGCGGCGCGCGCCGCGCTCGCGTGGGACGACGGCGCGCCGGCGAGCTCGCTCGCGTTCTGCGGCGCCACCGGCGAGTGGACCGACGGCTCGGTGAGCTGGGCCGGCTATGTCATCGATCCGGTCGCCGAGACCCCGCAGCTCGGCCAGGTCACCTACGTCCACGCCGTCGCGATCAACACCAACTGCATGCCCGACGAGGTCGCGTTCGAGCTCACGCTGCCGCCGGGCGCGCACTTCGCGATCTCCCCGGCCACTCCGGTGAGCTGCATCGCGAGCGCCGGCGCGGTGACGCTCGCATGCGCGCAGCAGCCCACCACCGGGCCGAACGGCGGTGCCGAATTCGGCGGCGGCTTCCTCGCCGGCGAGGGCAGCGTGTTCGAGATCCAGGTTCCGGTCGTGTTCGATCAGATCAGCGACTCCATGCCGCTGATCGCCAGCACGATCAGCACGTGGGGCACGACCGACGCGACGGTCGGCGTCACGGTGCCCTACCAGCCGCCGCTCCCGCAGAACACGCACGGCGCGGATCTCGCGCTGATCGGAGCTTACTCCGCCCCCGGCACGTTGCCGGTCGCGTTCTCGGACGACCACGGCGAGTTCACCGTGACCAACTATCCGGTCGGCGACTTCGCGGCGTGGGCGCGCGCGCCCGGCGTGCAGCGGGTCAGCGGCGACTTCAACCACGATGGCCTGACCGATTACGCGCTGGTCGGTGGTCCGGGCTGGAACACGATCCCGGTCGCGATGTCGCAGGGCAACGGCCGGTTCACGGTCACCAACTCGTTCGTCGGTTCGTTCGGCGCATGGGCGTCCACCGCGCACGTCACCGCGATCGCCGGCGACTTCAACCGCGACGGCTACACCGACATCGCGCTGGTCGGCGGCGCGGGCTGGACGACGATCCCGGTCGCGTTCAGCACGGGGAACGGCAACTTCCAGGTGACCGACATCCCGGCTCCGGACTTCGGAGCTGGGCGGCGGGTGCGGGCGTGCGCCCGCTGGCCGGCGACTTCAACCGCGACGGCATGACCGACATCGCGCTGGTCGGCGGCGCGGGCTGGACGACGCTGCCGGTCGCGTTCAGCTTCGGCAACGGCGCGTTCCAGATCACCAACAACACCGTGAAGGGCTGGATCGCGGGCGGGGAAGGCACCCAGTGGAACTTCGCGGTCTCGTCGCGCGAGCCCGGTGTGCAGGTGGTCACCGGCGACTTCAACAAGGACGGCATGACCGACCTCGCGCTCGTCGGTGGCGACTGGGGCTCGATCCGCGTCGCGATGAGCATCGGTGGCGGCCAGTTCGGCGGGTACGACGAGCTCTTGCCGGGTTTCCCCGACTGGGCGAGGGCGCCGGGCGTCAAGGTCCTCACCGGTGACTTCAACGGCGACGGCGCGACCGACATCGCGCTGGTCGGCGGACCCGGCTGGGCCACGATCCCGGTCGCGACCAGCTATGCCAACCCCGGCTTCCTCGTGACCAACCTGCCGTGCGGTCAGATCAACGGTCTCGCGAGCATGTCGTACGTCCGCGCGGTCGTCGGCGACTTCAACGGCGACCACATCGATGACATCGCGCTGGTCGGCGGTGTCGGCTGGACCTCGATCCCGCTCGCGCTGGGCTTCGGCAATGGCGTGTTCATCCCGGTGGTCCTGCCGACCCAGCGGTTCCCCGCCTGGGCGACCGATCCCAGCGCGAGCGTGTTCGCCGGCCACGACAACTGAGCCGCTACGGGAACGCGAGCGCGTGATGGCCGCGCACGTCCTCGGTATCGTCGACCGAGGCGTCCTGGGTGGTGCCGATCGCGCGCGCGATCGCGACGTCGATCGAGCCGTCCTTGTTCCAGGTCACGGTGCGCGCCCAGTCCATCACCTTCTTGCCGTTCATGGTCTCGGTCATGTCGACCACGAAGCCGGGCGTCGCGTACGGCACCCGGCCCGGGCCGACCGCGATGACCGCGAGCGCTCGCTCGCGGTAGGTCCAGGAGTCCTCGCGCAGGTCGCAATTGCCCGCGAAGCGGACGTCGACCTCGACCAGCGACCCGTGTGGCTTCGTGCCGTCCATCGCGGTCGAGGTGACGGTGCAGTGATTCGTGTCCTCGTAGGTGTGGAGCTCGTCGATGTACAGCTTGCCTCCGAGCTTGACGACGACCGCCGCCGCGTCCTGATCGAGCGCGCGCAGCTCGACGCTCGCGATCGGCGACGGCAGCTTCGACAGGGTGTACGGGATCGACGTGGCCGTCGCGCACTCCTTGGCCGTGGACGGGTCGCGTCGCACGCACCACGCGTCGAACGAGTCGAACGGCCCCTGCATCGCGGTCGGCTTGAGCGCGTCGAGCGCGTCCGCGGCGCCGGCATCGAGCGTGCGCAGCCGGTCGCGCACGACGCCGTTGCCGCGCAGCGCGAGCGACTGCTTGTAGGCGTCGATCGCGCCTGCCTTGTCCTTGCGGTCCTCGAGCACGCGGCCGAGGTTGTAGAGCGCGGCGGCCTTGACGTTCGAGTCGGTCGCGGCGGCGATCGCCTGGCGGGTCAGCTTCTCGGCCTGCTCGAGGTCGTGGTGCTGGTACGCGGTCCAGCCGGTCTCGGCGAGCTTGCGTGCATCATCGGCGTGGGCGAGCTGCGGGCTCAGGATCAGGAGGGCGAGGAGCGTTTTCATGTCGTGCGGAGTTTGCTACGGCCTCCCCCCGCGACGCACGCCGAACGCCGTTCGAACCTACGAGCCATGCCTGGCGAGCGGGCGCCGGATCTCCAGGCCGGCGTCGGTCGCGCGCTTGGTGGGGTAGGCTCGCCGACATGGCGTTGGAGCGTGGCCCGCTGCGCGTCGCGAGCCCCGGTCACGCCGTGTTCGCCGCGGTCCTGATCGCGCTGGGCGTGGTCGGTCTGCTCGAGGGCACGTTCATGCCGGTGTGGGCGCCGGTCGGCCGGGACGTGCCGGGGCGCGAGGTCCTGATCTATCTCAGCGCGGCGGTCTCGCTGACCTCGGGCGCGGGCCTGCTGGTGCGGCGCGCCGCGTACCCGGCGGCTCGCCAGCTGCTGGCGTGCCTCGTGCTGTGGCTGCTCGCGTTTCGCGTGCCGCCGATCGTGCACGCGCCGGCGACGATCCTGACCTGGGACGGCGCAGCCGAGACCACGGCGATCGTGGCGGGCGCGTGGGTGCTCTACGCGTGGTTCGCCGGCGACCGCGCGCGGCGCGTGCTCGCGGGCGAGGTCGGCATCGCGATCGCGCGCGGGCTCTACGGCCTGGCGCTCGTCCCGTTCGGCCTCGCGCACCTCGGTTACATCGACCAGACCGCGCCGCTCGTGCCGGGCTGGATCCCGTGGCACGTCGCGTGGGCCTACATCACGGGCATCGCGTTCCTCGCGGCCGGCGCGGCGGTGCTCACCGGCGTCTGCGCGCGCCTGGCCGCCGCGCTGTCGGCGCTGCAGATCGGCCTGTTCACGCTGCTCGTGTGGATCCCGGTCGTGGCGGCGGGCGGCGCGCGCCCCGATCAGTGGAGCGAGCTCGGCATCTCCGCGGCGATCACCGCCGCGGCGTGGCTGGTCGCCGACTCGTATCGCGTCACGCGATGAGGCCGCGGAACACCGCCGCGCCGCCGACCAGCACCGGACCGACCGAGAGCACGCGCACGCTCGAGTCGGTCGAGAAACTCCACCAGGTGAGCAGCAGCCCGCCGACCAGCAGGATCGAGCCGTAGAGCAAGTTGTTCCTGCGACTGCGCCTGGCCTCGGCGGCCATCGCGCGCATCGCCGCCTCGTCCGCGATCCGGACGCAGTCCGCGCACACGCCCACGCCCTGGCGCGACGGAAACGGCTGGCCGCAGCGCGCGCACGGCGCGGTGACCGGCGGCTGTTCGCGATCCGGCTCGCCCGGGGGCTTCTGACCGGTCAGGATGTCGTTCAGCACCCGATCACGATAGCCGACGTCACGAGATCCACCAGCGCGCGATCAGATAACCGAGGCCGAACAGGCAGATCATCGCCACGACGCCGAGCCACACGCGCGGCTCGCGCGATGGCGGCCGCGTGCCCCTGGCCGGCGGACGGGCAACCGTGGTCTTGCGCTCGAGCGCGGTCTCGCGGGCGGCGGTGGCGACGCGCTCGAGCGCCCAGGTGTCGAAGGTCGGCGGCACGTCGATCAGGGTGTGGCGCGTGATGTGCTCCTCGAGCGTGATCCCGGTCTTCTGCGCCGCGCGCCACGGTGCGAGCTCCTCCGCGAACAGCTCGCCCATCAGCCGCGACAGCGACACCGCCGACAGGTTGAGCGCCGAGATCCGCGCGAGGTCCTCGAGGTCGCGCTGCAGCGCGTCCGCGGTCGGGTAGCGATCGCCCGGCGCGGCGGCGAGCGCGCGCATCACGATGGTCTCGAGCTGCGGCGGATAGCTCGCGTCCAGCGCGCGCGGCGGCGTGACGCGGGCCTGCGCCATGTGATCGAGCAGCTCGGGGTCGCTGTCGGCGGTGAACGTGCGCCGGCCGGTGGTCAGCTCGTAGAGCACGACGCCGAGCGAGTAGATGTCGGTGCGGCGATCGACCGGCTCGCAGCGGCACTGCTCGGGCGACGAGTAGCCGAGCCGGCCCTTGAACATGCCGAACGCGGTGCGGCTGAGGTTCTCGGTCGCCTTCGCGATCCCGAAGTCGATCAGCTTGACGTTGCCGTCGTAGGTGACCATCACGTTGGACGGCGCGACGTCGCGGTGCACGATCGAGGACGGCCGCTCGTGCGCGTGGTGGAGGCCCGCGGCGATCGCGATGCCGATCGCGACCGCGGCGTCGCGCGGCAGCACGCGCGCGCGCGCGATCACGCTGTCGAGCGTCTGGCCGTGCAGGTACTCCATGGCGTAGAACACCGCGCCGTCGCGCAGGTCGACGTCGATCACCTGGACGATGTTGTGATGGACCAGCCGCGCCGCGTTGCGCGCCTCGTCGAGGAACATCCGCACCTGCTCGGGATCGCGCGACAGCTCGGGCTTGATCCGCTTGACCGCGAGCAGGCGCTCGAACCCGCCGGGGCCGCGGGTGCGCGCGAGCAGGACCTCGGCCATCCCGCCGGACGCGATCGGGCCGAGCAGCTGGTAGCGGTCCGGCGCGAGCATGGTGCGGTCCGAGGATCCTGCCGCGGGCCGGGGTCCGTCAAACGGAACTGCGCGCGTGGTAGCCTCGTGGGGAATGGGCACGAGCCTGCTGCCCGGCAAGGTCAAGGAATTCCGGTTCCACCGGTACGCGCTACGGGTCGTCGAAGGGCCCGACAAGGGACGCGAGCACGTGTCGTCGTCCGCGGCGGAGCTGTCGGTGGGCACCGCGGACTCGAACGGCCTCGTGCTGACCGATCCCACGGTGTCGCGTCACCACTTCGTGCTCCAGGTCAGCCCGGAGGGCGTGCTGCTGCGCGACCTCGACAGCACCAACGGTACCCAGGTCGCCGGGCTGCGCGTCCACGGCGCCTACCTCAAGTCCGGCGTGACGATCCATCTCGGCATCACCAAGCTGCGCTACGACGAGCTGCCCGAGCAGTTACAGGAGTCGGTCAGCGAGGACGACCATTTCGGCCGCGCGCTCGGCCGCAGCCTGGCGATGCGCCGGCTGTTCTCGCTGCTGCCGCGGATCGCGCCGACCGACACCACCGTGCTGATCGAGGGCGAGACCGGCACCGGCAAGGGCGTGCTCGCCGAGGCGATCCACGGCGCGAGCCCGCGCGCCCAGGGGCCGTTCATCGTGGTCGATTGCGGCTCGATCCCGCCGTCGCTGATCGAGAGCGAGCTGTTCGGTCACGAGCGCGGCGCGTTCACCGGCGCGACCAGCGCGCGCGCCGGCGCGTTCGAGGCCGCGGCCGGGG
>DATJAE010000413.1:0-8668 GCA_035516595.1 Kofleriaceae bacterium
AGGCCGAGCCGCACGCCGAGCACCGCGAGCCGGAGCCTCACGTCGAGGCGCGCGAGGAGCACGTCGAGGAATCACCCGCGAAGGTCGATGACGTCGCGCGCGCGGCGCTCGAGCGGGCCGACCGCGATCGCGGCAAGCGCAAGACGCGCAGCGCGCCGACCGCGGAGACCAAGGAGTTCTGGGAGACCTGGGCCGAGAACAAGTCGACCCGCGAGCCCGAGCCCGAGCCCGCACCGGCCGCCGAGGAGCGCAAGACCGAGCGCAGCGAGCGCGCCGAGCGCAGCGAGCGCGGAGGCCGCGACCGCGGCCGCGATCGCGACAAGCGCGGCCGCGGCGAGCGCTCGGCCGAGCGCCGCGAGCACAAGGACGACAAGCCCGCGCGCGGCAAGCGCGACACCGTGGTCGAGGCGCCCGCCGCCGCGGCCGATGGCAACCAGGCGCGGCTGTTCGTCAGCCTGGGCAAGAAGCACGGCGTCTCGGCCGACGACCTGCGCAACCTGCTGGCCGGCCCGATCGGCGGGGACACCTCGCGGATCGGCTCGGTCAGCCTGCGCGACTCGCACGCCCACGTCCGCGTCCCCGAGGAGCTGGTCGACACGATCATCGCCGGGGTCCACGGCACGTCGCACAACGAGCACAACGTGACGGTCGAGCGCGCGCGCGCCTGATCTCGCGCGTTCACAGTCCGACGTAGCCGCGACACGACCGAGCAATTCCGCGCACGCATCGTAGGCGCATGCGGAACCTCGTCGTGTTGCTCTCGCTCGGGCTCGCCGCGTGTGCCGCGCCGTCCGGAGACGGCGCCTACGTCGCGAACTATCCCCACTGGCGTCGCTGGCACTACTGGGCGGCCGTGCAAGCCGCCCGGGCGAACCTGCCGGACCCACCGGTCGGCACGCTCGTGCCGCCGACGCCCGCGCCGGATGCTACCGCCGTCGCGCGCGCGGTCGACGCGAGCGGCGCGCATCGCCTGCTCGCCGCGTGTCGTTCGGCCTACGCCAAGGACGCAGTGGCGCTGCACGCCGCCCTGGTGATCGCGCCGTCCGGGGCGATCGAGCGCGTCCAGCTCTACGACGCCGACGGGCCGTTCGCCGACTGCGCCGCGAGCGCGCTGCGCACGACCAACCTCGCCCCGTTCGACGGCCCGACCACGGCGGTCGACCTGAGCCTCGCGCTGTAACCGCGGCGGTGCGGCGACGTAGCACCGGCATGCTGACTCGCTTCGCCCTCGCCTTCGCGCTCGCGACCTGCGCGTTCCAGCTCCCCGCGAACGCCGACCCCGCGCACCCGGTCCTCCGCGCCAAGCCGTCCGACGACGTGCTGCGCAAGGAGCTGACCCCGCTGCAGTACGAGGTCACCCAGCAGAACGGCACCGAGGCGCCGTTTCACAACGCGTACTGGGACAACCACGCGCCCGGGATCTACGTCGACGTCGTGACCGGCGAGCCGCTGTTCAGCTCGACCAACAAGTTCGACTCCGGCACCGGCTGGCCGAGCTTCTACCAGCCGATCGCGCCCGGCCTCCTGGCCGAGAAGCACGACGGCACGCACGGCATGGATCGCACCGAGGTGCGGTCCAGGATCGGCGACTCGCACCTGGGCCACGTGTTCGACGACGGCCCCAGGCCGACCGGGCTGCGCTATTGCATCAACTCGGCCGCGCTGCGCTTCATCCCGGTCGACCAGCTCAAGGCCGAGGGCTACGCCGCGTTCCTGCCGCTGTTCGGTTCGCCACCACGGTGAGAAACCTGCGGCGCGCGGCGCGTAGCAGCTAGCCGCTTCGCCAGCTTGACACCTGAACATCTGCTCCGTAGGGTTCTGCACCTATGGCGCGTAGCCTCGGTCCTGGCCGCCACGATCCCAAGCGCGAGCCCGACACGATCGTCATCGAGGGCGCGCGCGAGCACAACCTCCAGGTCGATCGGCTCGAGCTGCCCAAGCACCGGCTGGTCGTGATCACCGGGCCGTCGGGCTCGGGCAAGTCGTCGCTCGCGTTCGACACGCTGTACGCCGAGGGCCAGCGCCGCTACGTCGAGTCGCTGTCGGCCTACGCGCGCCAGTTCCTCGGCCAGATGGAGAAGCCGAAGTACGAGCGGATCCGCGGGCTGTCGCCGACCATCGCGATCCAGCAGAAGGCCGCCGGCAGCAATCCGCGCTCGACGGTCGGCACGATCACCGAGATCTACGATTACCTGCGCGTGCTCTACGCGCGCGCCGGCGAGCAGCGCTGCTATCAGTGCGGCGGTCCGGTCGGCGCGCGCACCGCCGGGCAGATCGTCGACGAGCTCGCCGAGCTGCCCGACAAGACCCAGGTCACCCTGCTCGCGCCCAAGGCGGAGAATCGCAAGGGCGAGTTCCGCGAGCTGTTCGCCGAGCTCGGCAAGGCCGGGTTCGCGCGCGTGCGGATCGACGGGATGATCGTGCGGCTCGACGACGTCGAGGCGCTCGAGAAGCAGAAGAAGCACTCGATCGAGCTGGTGATCGATCGGCTCACGATCTCGCGCTCCGACAAGGGCCGGCTCACCGACTCGGTCGAGACCGCGCTCAAGGAGGGCAAGGGCAAGCTGATGGTCGAGGTCGCCGGCGAGAAGGTGCCGCGGGTCTACTCCGAGGCCAACGCGTGTCCGAAGTGCGGCATCGGCTTCCCCGAGCTGTCGCCGCAGAGCTTCTCGTTCAACTCGCCGCTCGGCATGTGCGTCGAGTGCAACGGCCTGGGCGAGCGCATGGCCGCCGACCCCGATCTGGTCGTGCCCGATCCGACGCGCTCGATCCGCGACGGCGCGGTCGCGGTGTGGGGCGAGGCGATCGCGAAGGACTCGGGCTGGACCACCAACATCGTCAAGGCGCTCGCCAAGGCGTTCAAGATCGATCTCGACAAGCCGTGGAACAAGCTCGGCGACAAGCAGCGCGAGGTGCTGCTGCACGGCACCGGCGACAAGCGCGTCAACGTGACGTGGGAGGGCCGGCACTCGACCGGCGAGTGGGCGATGCGATTCGAGGGCATCCTCGCCCAGCTCGAGCGCCGCCACCGCGAGTCGTCGAGCGATCGCACCAAGGCGCACTACGAGCAGTTCTTCCGCGCGATCCCGTGCGCGGCGTGCAACGGCGCGCGGCTGCGCCCCGAGTCGCGCGCGGTGTTCCTCAACGAGCGCTCGATCGTCGAGGTCACCGCGATGACCGTGCGCGAGGCGTACGACTGGCACTCGTCGATGAAGCTCGCCGGCTCGCGCGCGCAGATCGCCGGCGAGGTGCTCAAGGAGATCAAGAACCGGCTGACCTTCCTGCTCGACGTCGGGCTCGATTACCTCACGCTGCACCGCGCGGCGGGCACGCTGTCGGGCGGCGAGGCGCAGCGCATCCGGCTGGCGTCGCAGCTCGGCAGCGAGCTGTCGGGCGTGCTGTACGTCCTCGACGAGCCGTCGATCGGCCTGCACCAGCGCGACAACGAGCGGCTGATCCGCACGCTGCACCGGCTGCGCGATCTCGGCAACACCGTGCTGGTGGTCGAGCACGACGAGGCGACGATCGAGGCGGCCGACTGGGTGGTCGACTTCGGGCCGGGCGCCGGCCGCCACGGCGGCCACGTCGTCGCCGAGGGCTCGCCCGAGGACATCAAGCAGTCCGAGGCCTCGCTCACCGGACGGTTCCTGAGCGGCGCCGACCGGATCGAGGTGCCGGAGACCCGCCGGCCGCCGTCGAGCTGGGTCAGGCTGACCGGCGCGCGCGAGCACAACCTCAAGAACGTGACGGTCGAGATCCCGCTCGGCGTGATGGTCGCGGTCACCGGCGTGTCGGGCGCGGGCAAGTCGTCGCTGATCAACGCGACGTTGCACCCGGCGCTCAACCGCATGCTGCATCGCTCGCTCGATCGCGTCGGACCGTACGACGAGCTCACCGGCCTGGGGCGGATCGACAAGTGCATCGTGATCGACCAGCAGCCGATCGGACGCACGCCGCGCTCGAACCCGGCGACCTACACCAAGGCGTTCGATCTGATCCGCGAGCTGTTCTCGCAGGTGCCGCAGGCGCGGACCTACGGCTATCAGGCAGGGCGGTTCTCGTTCAACGTGTCGGCCAAGCAGGGCGGCGGCCGGTGCGAGGCGTGCGAGGGCGCCGGCGTGCGCGAGGTCGAGATGCACTTCCTGCCGAACGTGTTCGTCACGTGCGAGGTGTGCAAGGGCCACCGCTACAACGACGCGACCCTGCGCGTGACCTACAAGGACAAGAACATCGCGCAGATCCTCGACACGCCGATCGAGGAGGCCGCCGAGCTGTTCAAGCACCACAAGCAGCTCGGCCGGATCATGCAGACCCTGCTCGACGTCGGGCTCGGCTACCTCGCGCTCGGCCAGCCCGCGACCACGCTGTCGGGCGGCGAGGCGCAGCGCGTGAAGCTGGCGCGCGAGCTCGCGCGCGTCCAGACCGGACGCACGCTGTACCTGCTCGACGAGCCGACCACCGGCCTGCACTTCGGCGACGTCAAGAAGCTGCTCGAGGTGCTCGGCCGGCTGGTCGACGGCGGCAACACCGTGCTGGTCATCGAGCACAACCTCGACGTCATCAAGACCGCGGACTGGATCATCGATCTCGGTCCGGAGGGCGGCAACGCGGGCGGCGAGATCGTCGCGACCGGCACGCCCGAGCAGGTCGCCGTGAACGCGCGCAGCTATACCGGCCAGCACGTGCGGCCGCTGCTCGAACGCGCGCGGCGGCGCTCGCCGGCACCCAAGCGCGAGTACCGCGCCGCTTCGCCTTGAAGCTCAATACGTGTGCGCTAAGCAGTGCTTACCGCGAGTGAGACTTCGCATCAGCGCGCCAACTTGCCGGCGAGGAGTAGCGTTTCGCTACGGTGGTCGTGCAGAGGTCTGCGCACACGATCGTACAACCTCTGAAACGACGTGGTGTGAACGCATGGCACGCCTCGTGATGGGCATCGCGCGACATGCGGTACACCTCGAAATCGTTCGTGTTCCAACTGACCCTCGCGTGCACCGGACTGCTCATCTCGTGCACCGTCGACCAGGCCACGACGCCGCCGAGCTCGGCGCCCCGACCGACGCTGCCGCCAACCACGGTCGATGGCGTCGCACAGTTCCCGCATGCCGACGTGTGTAGCGGCGGCCGGTTCCGCTGCTTCTCCAAGGTGCGGACCGAAGCGGACGGCCGCATCCATCAGGCGGCGCAGTCGGATGGCTACGGCCCGAGCGATCTGCAGGCCGCGTACAACATGCCGAGCACGCTGTCGCCGACCGCGACCATCGCGATCGTCGATGCGTACGGCTATCCGAACCTCGAGAGCGATCTCGCCGCGTACCGCAGCATGTACAGCCTGCCGGCCTGCACCACGTCGAACGGGTGCCTCAAGATCGTGAACCAGGAGGGCGCGACCTCGCCGCTGCCGGGCCAGCCGCCGCAGGGCGACGACTGGACGGTCGAGACCGCGCTCGACGTCGACATGGCGAGCTCGGCCTGCCCGAAGTGCAAGATCCTCGTCGTCCAGGCCGACGACGATCAGGGCGACGGCCTCGACATCGCGCAGAACGCGGCGGCGACGCTGCACGCGACCGTGATCAGCAACAGCTGGGGCGGCCCCGAGGACAGCTCGGTCACCGGCCAGGAGACCTACTTCAACCACGCCGGCATCGCGATCTTCGTGGCGGCCGGCGACGACGGCTACGACGACGGCGGCCAGGGCCCGGACTACCCGTCGACCTCGGCCTACACGATCGGTGTCGGCGGCACGTCGCTGACCCAGGGCGGTGGCAGCCGCGGCTGGAGCGAGACCGCGTGGTCGAGCGGCGGCAGCTCGTGCAGCCAGAACATCGCCAAGCCGTCGTGGCAGACCAGCAGCGCGTGCGCGATGCGCGCGGCGTCGGACGTGTCGGCGGTCGGTGACCCGCAGACCGGCCTGGCGGTCTACAACTCCGACAACGGCGGTCTGATCGTGGTCGGCGGCACGTCGGCGGCGAGCCCGCTGGTCGCCGGCATCATGGCCGCGACCGGCCACGGCAACATCACCGCGCAGTTCTTCTACCAGAACCCGACCGACTTCTACGACGTCACGAGCGGCACCAACGGCAGCTGCGGCGGCACGATCATGTGCAAGGCCGGCACCGGCTGGGACGGCCCGACCGGCGTCGGCACGCCGAACGGCGCGGCGCTCGAGGGCTCGGGCAGCGGCTCGGGCTCGGGCTCGGGCTCGGGCAGCGGCTCGGGATCGAGCGGCATGGGCTCGGGGTCGGGCTCCGGCTCGGGCTCCGGCTCGGGCAGCGACATGGGCTCGGGCTCGGGCTCCGGCTCGGGCTCCGGCTCGGGTGACGGCGGCGGCATGGGTCACTCGGGCTGCGCCGCCGCGGGTGGCAGCGGCGCGGCGATGATCGTGTTCGCGATGGGTCTGGCGTTCGTGCGCCGCCGCCGCAACCGCTAGGCGTTCGACGTCGAGGTTCCGCCCAGACGCGGCCGGCCCATGCCGGCCGCGTCTGACGTTTCGGGCTACAGCTCGTCGGCGGTGAACGCCAGCACGCCGTCGATCGCCGCGGCCCCGGTGGCGAGCATGACCAGGCGATCGAAGCCGAGCGCGATGCCGGCGCTCGGCGGCAGGCCCTCGGCGAGCGCGGCGAGCAGCCGCTCGTCGATCGGATACACCGGCTTGCCGCGCGCGGCGCGCGCCTGCTGGTCGGCGACGAACCGCGCGCGCTGCTCGTCGGGATCGGTCAGCTCGTCGAACGCGTTCGCGAGCTCGATCCCGCCGACGAACGCCTCGAAGCGCAGCGCGGTGCGCGGATCGCCGTCCTTGCGGCGGGCCAGCGCGGCCAGCGGCGCCGGCCAGTCGTCGACGATCACCGCGCGATCGAGCGCCGCGAGCTGCGGCTCGACCCGCGCGAGCCACGCCGCGAAGAACGCGTCGTCCCACGCGGTGTCGTCGGCGAGATCGATCCCGACCGCGCGGATCGCCGCGACCAGCTCGGCCGCGGGCTCGCCGCCGTCGACCGCGACGCCGGCCCAGCGCAGCATCGCGTCGCGCACCGCGATGCGCTGCCACGGCGGGCCGAGATCGATCGCGCGGTCGCCGACCCGCGCGCTGCGGCCGCACACCGCGAGCGCGAGCTGCTCGAGATCGTCGACGACCGCGTCGAGCCCGGCGTAGCCGCGGTACCACTCGACCATCGTGAACTCGCTCGCATGGTGCGCGCCGCGCTCGCCGGCGCGGAAGCACTTGCACACCTGGTAGATTCGCTCGAACCCGGCCGCGAGCAGCCGCTTCATCTGGTACTCGGGCGAGGTGACCAGCCAGCCGTCGCCGGCGCGCACCGCGTCGAGGTGGAGCTCGAGCCCGGGGCTCGGCACGAGCAGCGGGGTCTCGACCTCGACGAAGCCGGCGGCGGCGAACCAGCCGCGCAGCTTCGCGAGCGCGCCCGCCCGCGCGAACAGCGCGTCGAGCCGCGCGCGCGGCAGCCGCACGACCTCGGCGCCGGGGTGGTCGCCGCGGGCGGCGCGCACCAGCCCGCGCTCGAAGTCGACGAGGTCGCCGGGGCGCCACGCCGGCGGCGCGCGATCGATCCGCAGGTCGGCGCGCTCGCCGCGCACCACCGCGGCCTCGCCGTCGATCGCGAGCACGCGGCCGCGGGTCGGCTGCACTAGGTCTTGTTCACGCGCTCGACGTACTCGTGCGTGCGCGTGTCGATCTTGATCGTGTCGCCGATCCGGATGAACAGCGGCACCTGGACCTCGGCGCCGGTCTCGACGGTGGCCGGCTTGGTGACGTTGCCCGAGGTGTCGCCGCGCACGCCGGGCTCGCTCGCGGTGACCTCGAGGAACACGAACGTCGGGATCTCGACGTCGACCGGCCGCTCGTTGAAGAACGTCAGCTTGCACGGCAGGTTGTCCTTCATCAGATCGTGCGCGTCCCCGATCAGGTCCTTGCTCACGGTGACCTGCTCGTAGTTCGTCTGGTCCATGAACACGAGATCGTCGCCTTCCTTGTAGAGGAACTGCATGTCGCGCGTCTCGACGTTCGCCGGCTCGAGCTTCTCGCCGGAACGAATGTTGCGCTCGACCACCGCGCCGGTCAGCAAGTTCTTGAACTTGGTGCGCGTGAACGCCGCGCCCTTGCCCGGCTTGACGAACTGGAACTCGATCACGGTGTATGGGTTCCCGTCCATCAGGACCTTGAGGCCCTTGCGGATATCCGACGTATCGTACATGGCGCGGACCGTTTACCCCGCGCGTTCGGGGTGTGTCAAACGAAGCTCGACGGTGCTATGTGAGGCGGGTGAACGCCGCCGCGCAATACCGCCAGCTACTCCAGCTCGGGCGCGACGAGTTTCTCGCCGCCGCGGCTCCTGCGGCGCTCGTCCGCTACCGCGCCGATCTCGACGACGGAGCGGCCACCAGCGGCGCGACCACGCTCACGCTCGACGACGACGATGCGGGCGATTACGCATCGCTCGACGAGACGCTGCCCCACGGCAACATCCTGCCGGATCAGGTCGATCTCGAGGTCTATCCGCTGACCAAGAAGCCGGGAGCGTCGTTCCCCGACCGCATCACGATCGGCCGGACCAGCAACAACGACGTCGTGGTCGCCGATACCTCGGTGTCGCGGCTGCACGCGTACGTGCGGCGCGACGGCACGCGCTGGGTGGTCGCCGACGCCGGCTCGAAGAAC
>DATJAE010000414.1:0-13851 GCA_035516595.1 Kofleriaceae bacterium
CCGGGCTGGCTCTGGCTGAGCTGGTTGCAGTCGGTCGACGGGTAGGCCTGGAAGTTGCCCGACGGATCGGGCATCGGCTCGAACACCACCACCCTGCGCGGGTGCGCGCCGGTGCGCGGCGGCACGAGCTCGACCTGCACGGTCTCGCCGGCGCCGAGCCGCACCGGCGTCGCGATCGCGAAGCGCTGCGGCGGCACGACCGGTCGCGGTGGGCCGGAGGCGGCGGCCGCGTGCGGCGCGGCGGTGACGAGCGTCAGCTGCGCGTCGCCGAAGCTCGCACCGGTGGCGTTGCGCACGGTCGCCCACGCCGAGAAGTCGAGCGTCTTGTCGTCGAGCACCGCGAGGTAGTCGGCGGTCCACGTCATGCCGTCGGCGCGGTAGCCGAGCTCGACCGTGTGGCGGCCCGGCAGCTTGCTCGCGAGCTGCCAGATCAAGGTCGGGCGATCGATCGTCGTGCCCGGCGGCAGGCGCACGTCGGTCACGACCTCGCGGCGCAGCACCTGGAGGTGGCGCTGGTCGCCGGTGCCGAGCTCGAGCACGAGCGACTGCGCGTCGACCGCGCGCAGCACGCCGGACAGCTCGCCCTTCGCCGTCACGACCGCGATCGTGTCGCCGACGTGGCGCGCGAGGATCTCGTCGGGCGTGGTCGCGCCCGGCACGAAGCGCTGCGCGCGTACGGTCGCGCCCGGCTCGGTGAGATCGCGCAGCTGCACCGACGCCGGATCGATCGTCGCGGCGACGCCGATCGCGCGGGCGTCGCCGCCGCTGCCGACGTCGAGCTCGCGCTGCTCGGTGATCGTCGCACCCGGCACCGCCGCGGCGTAGCTCGTGCCGCCGAACGGCGCGGCCCACACGGTGATCGCCGTTCGCGGCCCGGCGGTGCCGGCGTCGGACGCGCCGAGCCACGCGAGCGACGCCAGAAAAAGCGCCCACCGAGCCATGCCGGAAGCATACGACGGTATAGTTGCGCCGTGGCGGTCGCGACCTACCCGGGCACGGTGTCGCCGTTGCGGGGCCTCGACCCATTCGGCGAGGCGGAGCGCGATGTCTGGCAAGGCCGCGAGACCGAGCGCGACGAGCTCGCGCGCATGGTCACCGCCGACGGATTTCGCGCCGGCCTGCTGTTCGGCGAGCCCGGCGTCGGCAAGACCTCGCTGGTCCGCGCCGGCCTGATCCCGCACCTGCGCGATCACGGCATCGTCGCGCTCGCGTGCGAGGACTTCGCCCAGCCCGGCGCGAGCTTCGCGACCGGCCTGTCGGCGTTCGGCATCCAGCCCAATCCGCAGGAGCCGCCGACCGCGTTCATCACGCGCGCGGTGTCGAACGCGGTGGCCGGCCAGCAGTTCGTGTTCGTGATCGACGACATCGATCTCGCGTGCGGCGACGACCGCCAGACCTCGGAGATCGCCGAGCTGTTCGCGAAGGTGGTGAGCCGCTCGGCCGGCCGCGCGCGCTTCCTGTTCGTGGCGGCCAGCGATCGCATGCACGCGCTCGGCGCGCTCGAACGCCGCACCGGCTCGCTGTTCCCGCCGTCGACCCGGTTCGAGCTGCCGCGCATCCCCAAGCCGGCCGCGACCGCGATCCTCGATCGCGTGCTGTCGCTGTCGGGGATCGCCGCCGATCCGCCGCTCGCCGACGCGCTCGTGCAGGGCCTGGCCAAGCCGTCCGGCCTGCTCGCCGCCGACCTCCAGATCGCCGCGATGGCGATGCGCGACCTGCACGTGTCGTCGATCCCGGCGCTGCAGCGCATGGGCGGACCGAGCGAGCTCGAGTCGGCGTGGCTGCACGACGCGTGTCGCGCCACCGGCAACGAGCGCTCGGCGCTGCGGCTGTGCGCCGAGCTCGCGGTCGGCACGCACGGCCCGCGCCAGGCCGACCACGTGATCCGGCGGGTCAACCTCGACACCCAGTACGCCCAGCACGCGTTCGGCGTGCTCGAGCAGCGCGGCGTGATCGTGCGCGGCGACGCGACCGGCTCGTCGTGGATGCTGCGCCACGAGGTGCTGCAGACCCGGGTGCGCGAGCTCACCGCGCCGGCGCGCGCCGCGGCGCGCCGCGCGTTCGACCTGCTCGGCTCGAAGACCGCGAACCACGGCCGGCTGTCGCTGCGCGAGCTGCGCGCGCTGCGCACCGAGGGCATCGCGCCGGTGACGCCGGCCGAGATCGACGTCGTCCAGCGCTCGCGCCGGCACTACATGATGATCGCCGGCGGGATCGCCGCGGTCCCGATCATCCTGCTGATCGTCATCCTGGTGTCGATGCGCGGCCGCGTGTTCTTCGACCTCGGCGCGCGGCCGGGCGGCGATCGCGTGATCGTGCGCGGCGGCCGCGCCGGGCTGTCGGCGTTCGGCTGGCTGCCCGGCGGCGGCTACGGCAAGCAGGTCGCCGACACCGGGCTCACCCGCGCGATGGTCGCGCCCGAGGTGTGGAAGAAGATCGAGGGCCGCGACCTCGGCGCGCCGCGCGGCAGCTGGAGCGACGAGCTGCCCGGCATGATGGCGCCGCAGCTCGCCGGCCTGGTCGACTACGCGACCACCGGCAACGAGGCCACGCTGGCGGCGCTGCAGAAGGCGGCGAAGGACCCCGAGGACCTCGCCGAGCTGCTGATCGAGCTCCGCCCGATCGCGCGCGGCAAGCCGGCCGAGGTCCAGCTGATCGAGGCCGCGCTCGCCACGCCGTCGCCGGCCGTGCAGCGCGCCGCGGTCGCCGCCGCCGGCGCCGCCGCGCAGCGCCGCGACGTCTACACCGATACGCTCGAGCAGGCGCTGATCTCGAGCGACGCCGAGCTCCGCCACATCGCGTTCTCGGCGGTGCGCAGCCTCGGCGAGCGCGGTCGCGCGCTGTTCCAGTCGGCGCTGCAGCGCGTGACCAACCCCGATGCGCGCCGCGAGCTCCAGGTCGAGGTCTCGGTGGCGAGCACCGACGAGACGCCGTCGGCCGCGGCCGCGATCTCCGTGCTCGCCGATCCGTCGTCGTCCGATCCGCAGAACGCGCGCGCGAAGGGCCAGATCGAGGCGGCGCTCGCGCAGGATCCGACCGGCACGGCGACCGCGCTCACCGGCTTGTTCGCGTCGGACACCGCGCCGCTGCCGTCGCGCAAGTGGGCGATCGAGATGCTGCGCGATCTCGATCCGATGCCGAAGGTGCCGAACCTCGTCGAGTCGGCGCGCGCCGCGTTCGGCTCGCACTCCGCGGCGATCCGCGCGGCCGCGCTGCCGCTCTACGCCAAGGTCGATCCCGAGCGCGCCGCCAAGGACCTCGCGCCGATGCTCGACGACAAGAAGCTCGACAAGTCGCTGCGCGCGGCGTCGGCGCTGGCGTGGGGCGAGGTCGCCGCGATCGACCGCGGCGCGGCCGAGGGCGCGCTCGACAAGCTGATCAAGGACGACGACGGCGAGGTCCGCGCGGCGGCGGCCACCGCGGCCGGCAAGCTCGGCCGGAGCTACCAGGACCGCCTGGTCAAGATGGCCAAGACCGAGAACTACAACGTGCGGATCGGCGCGGCCGAGGGGCTCGCCGGGACCGCGCTGTCGGGCGGCAACGTCGGCGTCGCGATCGACGGCATCGCGCAGCTGTGGCGCGAGAAGGGCCGGCCGCGCCGCGACGCGGTCACGATCTGGGCGCACCTCGCGCGCAAGAAGCCGTTCGACGCGGTCGTGCAGTACCTCGCGAGCGCGGCGCGCATCACCGAGGATCCCGCGCTGCATCCGATCGCGGTGCAGGGCCTGTGCAACGCGTCGCTCGGCAGCGGCGCGGCCGTCGCCGATGCCCGCCGCGCGCTCGCCAAGTCGACCGACGACCCGTCGGCCGACGTGCGCCGCCTGGTCATGCAGTGCGTCGCCGACGGGCCGGATCCGGCCAAGAACGGGGCCGCGATCGCCGCCCACCTGGTCAAGGATCTCGATAACGGCATCCGCGCCGACGCCGCGCGCGTGCTCGCCCTGACCGTCGGCAAGGGCAAGGTCGCGCCCGGCATCGGCGACGCGCTGGTCGCGCTGCTCGACGACCCGGATCGCGAGGTCCGGCTGATCGCGATCCGCGCGGTCGGCGCGCTCGGCAGCGACGTACCCAAGACCGCCGGCCCGGCGCTGCTCAAGCTGTTCGAGCGCGGCGACGAGGGCGAGAAGCTCGCGCTGCTCCGCACCGCGCAGCAGGTCGGCGCCGACGAGCTGGTCGAGCGCGGCGTCACCGACCACAGCTCGGGCGTGCGGATCGCCGCGGTCGATGCCGCGCTCGGCTCGGGCCTGCGCGCCGCGGCCACGCTGTCGGCCGCGCTCGCCGACACCGATCCGCAGGTCCGCAAGGCCGCGCTCGAGCGCCTGGCCTCGCAGAAGGACAAGATCGATCCTCAGGTCCGCGATCGCGCGCTCGCGCTCGCGGTGCACGATCCCGATCCCGAGCTCGCGCAGACCGCGCTCACCACGATCGCGCGGGTCGCGCCGAAGGACGCGGTGGTCGCGCGGCTGCATCGCTCGCTCGGCTCGCGGCTCGAGCGCGAGCGCGCCGAGGCCGCCGCCGCCGCGATCGGCCTGGTCGATCGCGAGCCCGCCGCGGCGGTCCAGCTGCTCGAGCCGCTGCTCGACGATCCCTCGCACGACGTGCGGGTCGCGATGCTGCCCGCGCTCGCGATGGCCTACGCCAAGCTCAACACGCCGGAGAAGCTCGCCGGCCTGCTCGCCGACTCCGAGGGCGACGCGATGCGCCGGCTGGTCGTCGCCGCCGCGTTCGTCATGCTCGCCAGGACCGACGCCGGCGCCGCCGCCTCCGACACCCAGCTCAAGAAGGTCAGCGCCGACGGCCCGCCGATGGCGCGCGCGACCGCCAAGCTGGTCGCGGGCCTGATCGCCGGCAAGACCGACGGCATCGCGTTCGTGCAGGAGCTGGTGCCATAACGCGCTGGCGGCGAGATGCCGCCGCGATGGCCGCGATCGTCGTCGCTGGCTGCGCGATCACGATCGCGTACGGCGAACGCATCGGGATCAACGACGGCCAGGGCTGGGACGGCATGACCTACGCGCAGTGGGCGATCGACTTCTGGAAGTCGGTCGTGGTCGACGGTGTCACGCGCTACGGTGCGCAGCGCGTCCTGCCCTCGGCGATCGTGCACTACGGCCTGGTCGCCGCGGGCTACGCGCCGACCGCACGGCAGGTGATCACCGGCTTCCAGCTGCTCGACGCGGCGCTGCTCGCCGGCGCTGCGCTGCTGTGGGCGCATCTCGGCGGCGTGATGCGCTGGTCGCGCGGCGCGCGCTGGGTCGGGTTCGTCGCGCTGTTCGGCGGCTTCGCGAACGCGCGCCACGCGCTGTACTACCCGACGCTCACCGATCCGATGGCGTTCTTCCTCGGCATGGCGATGGTGTGGGCGTACCTCGCGAACCGCCCGATCGCGCTGTGGCTGGTGATCGCCGCCGGGATCGTGACGTGGCCGGCGCTGCCGCCGCTCGCCGCCGCGCTGCTCGTGTTCCCGCGCGCCGAGGTCGCGCCGCTGGCCGAGGGCAGCAAGCTCGCGCGCTGGCGCGTGCCCGGCGCGCGCGCGATCGCGGGCGCGGTCGTCGCGGGGTTTCTCGGTTACGCCTGGTACTACCTCGAGCATCCGTCGCAGGGCCTCGGCGACGAGAAGCTCGCGGCGTGGGTGCGCCGCGATCTGCTCGTGCTCACCGTGCCGGGGCTGGTCGCGCTGCTCGGGCTCGGCGCGTACGTCGTGGTCGCCCAGCCGCGGCTGTGGAACGTGCGCGGCTACCTGCGCGCGCTGGCGCTGCGCCGCACCGCGCTCGCGCTTGCCGGGATCGCCGCGCTGATCGTGCTGCGCGCGTGGTGGCTCGGCGCGATCGGCACGCAGGGCGACGGCCCGAGCGGCGCCCAGTTCGGCTGCGAGCTGACGCTGGCCGCGCTGCGCGGCCCGCTGTGGGGCCTGGTGCATCACGTCGTGTACTTCGGACCGATCGTGCTGGTCGCGGCGATCGCCTGGCCCGCGGTCGCGCGCACGGCGAGCGCGTGGGGGCCGATCGCGTGCGTCGGGCTCGGCATGATCGTGGTGTTCGCGGCCGGCTCGAACTCGCGGCAGTGGATCCACCTGTTGCCGCTGCTGGTCGCGCTCGCGATCGCGGCGACGCACGATCGCTGGACGCCGCGCCGCGCGCTCGCGTTCGCCGCGATCGCGCTGGCATGGTCGAAGCTGTGGCTCCACATCGGCTACGACCGGATCGTGTCGTTCTGGGAGTTCCCGAACCAGCGCTACTTCATGAACACCGGGCCGTACGCGAGCGACACGATGTACCTGGTCCACCTGATCGCCGCCGCGGTGACCGCCGCGCTGGTGTTCGCGCTGCTGCGGGTCAGCTCTCCATCAGCACCGCGGTCGGATCGCCCGGGCTGACGATGTTCGCCGCGACCCACAGCGCGAGCGCCTGGATCGTCAGCGTCGGGTTGAACCCCGACGAGGTCGGGAACAGCCCGCCGTCGGCGCACCACAGGTTGCCGAGGTCGTGCAGCTGGCCGAACCGGTCGCACACGCTCTGCGCCGGGTCGTCGCCGAACCGCATCGTGCCCATGATGTGGCGCGACTGGCTCGGCACGTCGGGCGGATCGACCAGGCCGAACTGCGCGCCGGCCGCCTCCTGGATCGCGAGCATCTTGGGCAGGTAGAACGCGCGGGTGGAGGTCTCGTAGACGTGGTTCTGGTAGGTGACGCGCGCGGCGGGCCGGCCGTAGACGTCGAGCAGCGCGGGATCGAGATCGATGCGGTTGGTCGGCTGCGGCGCGTCCTCGGCCTGCATGATCATCGCGACCAGCTTGTCGCGCAGCGGGCTCTGCTGCATCAGGCGCTTGAGCTTGTCGCCGGTCACGCCGAGCTGGAGCGCGTAGTTTTTGGCCTCGCCGACCAGCTCGGCGCTGGTCGCGAGCTCGATCACGCCGCCGAGCGGCGCGCCGGGATCGCCGGGCGTGCCGCGGAAGTCGCTCATCCCCATCGTGACCGAGCGCCCGCGGTGGCCGTGCACGCGATCGCGCAGCACGCCGACCACCGTCGTCTGGTAATGGAACATCAGGTTGCGCCCGACCAGGCCCGACGAGTTGCCGAGCAGCGGATCGGACAGCAGCACGAGCCGCGCGCTCTCGGCGGCGCTCGCCGCGAGCACGTAGCGATCGGCCGAGACCTGCATGACGTTGCCGTCGGGGTCCATGTACTCGACCGCGGTGAGCGCGGTGAGCGTCGCGTTGGGGACCAGGCGCATCACCGCGGCGTTGAACCGGAGCTGGACGTTGCCGGTGAGCAGCGCGTCGCGCAGCATGGTGACGGCCGGCGAGCTCTTGGCGTGGGTCGGGCAGCCGAAGCCGGAGCAGAACCCGCAGTCGATGCACGCCGGGCGGCCGCGGTACGGCATCGAGGTCACCGCGGTCGGATAGGCGAACGGGTGATAGCCGAGCGAGCGCGCGGCGTCGGCGAGGATCGTGTTGGCGTACATCGGCAGGCCGGGCGGCATCGGGTACGGCTTGCTCTTCGGCGCGGCGAACGGATCGGCATCGCTGCCCTCGGGGCCCTGCACGCCGACCGCCTGCTCGATCTCGACGTAGAACCGCTCGAGCGTCGGGTAGTCGATCGGCCAGTCGACGAAGCTCGCGCCGGCGATCGGGCCGAGCAGCGTGCCGAGCTGGAAGTCGGTCGGCCGGAACCGCGGGTACTTCATGTCGGCGTGGACCGCGGCGCCGCCGACGTTGCGCGGCAGGCCGTTGACGTCGCCGACCAGCGTGCGGTCGCCGTCGGCCTCGGAGGCGCGGAAGCTGCGCGGCTCGATCAGCGCGTCCTGCGCGATCATCGAGCGGATGTCCATCTTGATCTCGTCGTTGGCGAACAGCGGCGGCGCGAGGCCGGACGGATCGTCGAGCAGCGGGAAGTAGTTGTCGCCGGCCTCGAGGATCAGGACGTGCAGCCCGGCCCTGGCGAACGTGCGCGCGACCACCGCGCCAGCCGCGCCCGAGCCGATCACGATCGCGTCGAACGTGGCGAGCGACGCTTCGCCGAGCACTCCGGGCGTGGTCGACGGCAGCGCCATCAGAAGAACCGCATGCCGCCCGAGCCGAGCGCGGCGACCTCGAGCAGCTGGAGGATGTCGTCGTCGAAGTCCTCGCTGACCGCGCCGGGCGACGGCGACGCGGTCGGCTGATCGGCGCGATCGATGTACGCGCCGGTCGCGGTGTCGTAGAACGCGTGGCCGAGCGGCGCGCTATCGCCGTCGAACTGGGTCAGGGTCCAGCCGACCAGCTTCGCGTTGCCGCCGTACTCCGGCGCGCCGAACATGCCCTCGAGCGTGTGCTCGAGCAGCGCCTGGTAGAACCCCGGGTAGCTCTGCGCGACCATGTCGAGCGCGAGCCGGCGGTTGTCGGCCGAGACCAGGCGGAACGGCGGCGCGTGCGGCTCGAGCTGCGCGGCGAGCTGGTCGAGCTGGAAGATGCCCTCGGTGTAGAGGTCCTGGTAGCCGAGCGTCGGCCCGAGCAGCGCGTCGTTGAACGTGCCGCCGGTGGTCGCCGCGCTGCCGTAGACCCGCATCTGCCACGCGATCGCCTTGACCCGCGACAGCGGCACGAACTCGCGGAAGTTGTCGTCGCCCACCGGGTCACCCGGGTTGCCCGCGCCGTCGGGGAACGGCTGGCGCCCCGAGTACGGCCCGCCGCCGAACACCTTCGGCGGCGACGGGAACTGCTCGAACGCCGACAGCAGCTGGTCGATGTAGCGCACCGCGAGCGCGTCGCGCGCGCCCATGTGGTCCGGCGCGCTCGGCACGATCAGGTCGGTGGCGAGATCGATCGTCGCCCACTGATGCTCGTCGAAGAACACGCCGCGCGGCAGCTTCTGGTCGTCGCCCAGGCACCCGGGCAAGGGGACGGTCGCGAGCGCGGCCGCGCCGCCGACCAGCTTCACGAACCGCCGCCGCGTGATCATGCCGCGGCATCCTAGCGCGGATACACGGTCCAGCGCTTGACCGCGACCGGCTCGCGCAGCGCCTTCGACTCGTAGGTCAGGTCCTCGAGCGCGGCGTGCTGCTCGGCGAGGTATTCGGCCACACCCGCCGCGCGATAGGTCGCGTCGCTGAACGCGATCTGGTGGCCCTCCGCGAGCGCCTGCAGCTTGGCCGCGATGTTGACCGTGCCGCCGAAGAAGTCGACGTTGGCGTTGAGCCGCACCGCGATGCACGGCCCGGTGTTGAGCGAGATCCGCAGCCGGATCGGCGTGTCCTCGCGGGTCGGATGGAACGCGTCGTGGATCGCGCGCGAGGCGCGCACCGCGTCGACCGGGTTGACGAACGTCGCCATCACCGCGTCGCCGATCGTCTTGACCACCGCGCCGTGATGGGTGCGCACGATCGCGAACACCTCGTCGAAGTGGCGCTTGATCTCGACGAACGCGCCGGGATCGCCGCGCTCGGCGTAGAACGCGGTCGAGCCGACCACGTCGGTGAACAGCACGGTCTGCTCGCCGACCGCGAGCTTGACGTCCGCGCCGAGGTACTCCTCGCTGAACAGATCGCGGAACTCCTGGAAGCTGAGCAGCATCCCCGGGCGCAGCGCGTCGTGGCTCCACGTCGCGCGCTCGATCGTGAAGGTCTCGGGCTCGCTGCCGTCGTTGTCGAACGTCACCGCCGGCTGCGTGCTCGCGCGCACCACCGTGCCCTCGGGATGGTCCTCCCACGCGACATCGTCGGGGCCGCCGGCCTCGGCGTCGAGGTACCAGCCGCCGCGGTGGTTCGCCCACATCGTGTAGCGTCCGGGCGGCAGCGGCGGCCGCACCGTGCGCTTCTCGCCGGGCGCGAGCGTGGTCTGCACCCGGACGTGGTCCTTGGTCGCGGGCTCCGCGCTGCAGTACAGCCGCTCCGGCACGTCGCGGATCGACGGATGGACGCGGAACGTGACCTCGACCGCCTCGACGATCGAGGTCGAGAAGTCGACGCGGCACACCTCGCAGTGACCCTCGGCCTCGACGTCGGCGAGCTTGCCGGTCTCCTCGCGCAGGCCGCGGCAGTGCGGGCAGATCGTGTCCCACGACAGATCGAGCAGGCCGGCGCGGGTGGCGTGGAGCGCGGTGCGCAGCAGGTCGAGCTCGGGCAGCTTCCACACGCGCGCGCGCTCGCGGATCTGGATGCGGTGGAGGTCGGCGTCGTCGCCCGTCTGCACCCACTCGACCAGCCGGCTCACGCAGTCCTCGGGCAGGCCCTCGCGCAGCAGCTGATCCTTGCCGGCGGCGAGCCGCGCCGCGGCCTCGTCGCCGAGCTGTGGCGGCGGCAGCTCGAGGATCTCGGGCCGCGCGCGATCGAGCTGCGACGCCAGCGCGGGCAGGACGCGCGCGTAGGCGCGGGCGAGCGTGGGAAAGCCGATGCGCAGCGCCGCCGCGCCGAACGGGCCGCGCGGCACCGTGCCGAAATACAGATAGAGCCGCGTGCCGGTCGAGATCGGCTCGAGGCGATGGATCGCGTACATCACCTTCATGAAGCCGCGCTCGTAGACCCGGGTCGAGGTCAGCCATTGTTCGGCGACCCAGTTCCACGGCACCTCGAGCCACTCGTGCTTGACCCCGCCGGCCTTCGAGCTGCCGAACCGCTTGCCGCCCTTCTCGACGAACGTCATCTCGGCGGTGCCGAGCGCGCGGTTCATCCGCGAGGTGTCCGAGATGAACGGCCACAGCGCGGACGGCGCGCCCGGCAGGTCGTGCACCCACAGCCGCTCGATCTTCTTGCCCGAAGCGTGCTCGGCCGGCCAGGGATGCAGCTCGAGCAGCTGAGCCTTCGTCAACGGCTCGGGGGCTGCTAGCTTCTCGGGAGCCGCCATGTCCGAGACGCATTATCGCAGCTGTCCGCTTTGCGAAGCTACCTGCGGCGTCGCGATCGAGGTCGACGGCGACCGCGTGATGTCGGTGCGCGGCGACGACGCCGATCCGTTCAGCCGCGGCTACATCTGCCCCAAGGCCGCCGCGCTCGCCGACCTCCACCACGATCCGGATCGGCTGCGCCGCCCGGTGATGCGCGACGGCGGCTCGTGGCACGAGCTCGACTGGGACGAGGCGCTCGACCTGGTCGCGGCGCGGCTCGGGGAAATCCGCAGGCGGCACGGCCGCCACGCGATCGCGGTCTACCAGGGCAACCCGACCGCGCACAACCTCGGCCTGCTCACGTTCGGCCAGCTCGCGCTGCGCACGCTCGGCACGCGCAACATGTACTCGGCGACCTCGCTCGACCAGCTACCGCACATGCTCGCGGCGCTGCAGATGTTCGGCAACCAGCTGCTGATGCCGGTGCCCGACGTCGATCGCGCCGATCTGTTCATCTGCCTCGGCGCGAACCCGCTCGCGTCGAACGGCAGCCTGATGACCGCGCCGGACATGCGCGCGCGGCTCAAGGCGATCCAGGCGCGCGGCGGCCAGGTGATCGTGCTCGATCCGCGGCGCACCGAGACCGCCGAGCGCGCCGATCGCCATCTGTTCGTGCGGCCGGGCAGCGACGCGGTGCTGCTGCTCGCGATGATCCACGAGATCTTCGCGGCGCGCCTGGCGCGGCCGAGCCGGCCGTGCAACGGCGAGCGCGAGCTGCGCGAGGCCGCGGCGCTGTGGCCGGCCGAGCGCGCCGCGGCGCCGACCGGCGTGCCCGCGGCCGAGATCCGCGAGCTCGCGCGCGCGCTGGCGACCACGCCGCGCGCCGTGCTGTACGGACGGATCGGCGTGTGCACGCAGGAGTTCGGCGGGCTGGCCGCGTGGCTGTGCTACGCGGTGAACGCGATCACCGGCCACCTCGACGAGCCCGGCGGGCTGATGTTCACCACGCCGGCGGTCGATCCGCTGCCGCTGGCCGCGCAGCTCGGGTTCGACGGCGGGTTCGCGCGCTGGCGGTCGCGGGTGTCGGGCAAGCCCGAGTTCGGCGGCGAGCTGCCGATGGCCGCGCTCGCCGAGGAGATCGAGACCGCGGGCCAGGATCAGGTGCGCGCGCTGATCACGAGCGCGGGCAACCCGGTGCTGTCGTCGCCGAGCGGGCCGCGGCTCGAGCGCGCGCTCGGCTCGCTCGACTTCATGGTGTCGATCGATCCGTACATCAACGCGACCACCCGGCTCGCTCACATCATCCTGCCGCCGACCTCGCCGCTCGAGCGCTCGCAGTACGACGCCGCGCTCAACGCGTTCGCGGTGCGCAACGTCGCCAAGTACTCGGCGCCGGTGTTCGACCGCGCCCACGACGCGCGCCACGACTGGGAGATCTGCCTCGGGTTGTGGACGCGGATGCGCGTGCCGCGGCCGCTGCGCGGCGTGACCGCGCGCGTGCTCGGCCGGCTCGGCCCCGAGGCGATCATCGACGCCGCGCTGCGCCTGGGGCCGCACGGCGTGCGCCGAGGCCGCGCCGGGCTCACGCTCGCCAAGCTGCGCGCGCAACCGCACGGCGTCGACCTCGGCGCGCTCGAGCCGCGCCTGCCCGGCCGGCTGAACACGCCGGAGCGCGAGATCCGGCTCGCACCGAAGGTCATGCTCGACGACCTCGCGCGGCTCGAGCGGCGGTGGTCCGCGCCGATCGATCGGCTCGTGATGATCGGCCGCCGCCACCTGCGCTCGAACAACTCGTGGATGCACAACAGCGAGCGCCTGGTGAAGGGCCCGCCGCGCTGCACCCTGCTGATCCATCCCGACGACGCGGCGTCGCGCGGCCTGATCGACGGCGGGCGCGCGCGGGTCGCGAGCGGCGGCGGCGTGATCGAGCTGCCGGTCGAGGTCACCGACACCATGATGCCGGGCGTGGTCAGCGTGCCGCACGGCTGGGGCCACGGCCGCGACGGCGTGAGGCTCGGCGTCGCGACCCGCGTGCCGGGCGCGAGCATCAACGACGTGATCGAGGCGGCGCGGATCGACGAGCTGTCGGGGACGTCCGCGCTGACCGGCCAGCCGGTCGAGGTGACGCCGGCGTGACCGAGCGCGGCCCCGAGCTGTTCGCGAAGATCGGCGAGGCCGGGCTGCGCGCGGTGCTCGCCGACTTCTACGGCCGGGTGTTCGGCGACGTGATGATCGGCTTCATGTTCGAGGGCAAGTCCAAGCAGCAGCTGATCGATCGCGAGTACGAGTTCACCGCGCAGCTGCTCGGCGCCGACGTGCGCTACACCGGCCGGCCGCTGCGCACCGCGCACGCCGCGCACCGCATCTTCGGCGGCCACTTCGAGCGCCGCGTCCAGATCCTGCGCGAGACCCTGCGCGACCACGCGGTCGATCCCGAGGTCCAGCGCGCCTGGCTCGATCACACGCTCGCGCTGCGCGCGCAGATCACGCGCGACGCCGGCAGCGAGTGCGCGACCACCGCCGAGACGCGCCCCGCGCTCGCGATCGCGATCCCCGCGCCCGATCCGGACGCGCCGATCAAGCTCGGACGGAAGTAGCGGCTAGCCAGCCGCGCCGGGCGCGGCGAGGCGCTCGCGGATCCGGCGGTTGCGCTGCGCGATCGAGACCCGGTTGATCGTGTGCGCGATCGTCATCACGCCGAGGCCGACCACGCCGACCACCAGGCTGCGCACCCGGCCGAACAGCGTCATCGCGACGCCGCCCGCACCCGACACGCCGAGCACCGAGAACAGCGCGTAGTTGCTGCCGTCGGCCACGCCGATCCCGAACGGCACGATCGCCGACATCCAGCCGATCAGCACGCCCACCGAGAGCACGCCGAGCACGACCGTGGGATGGAGCGGCACGCCGACCAGCGCGAGCACGCCGGTGGTCGCCAGGCCCGAGCAAACCCGCGAGCCGAGCACGAACGCGAAGCCGAGCCAGGTGCCGGGCGAGCGATCGAAGTGGAGCTCGCGCAGATGGTCGTCGATGCCCGACAGCTTGGCGTGCCA
>DATJAE010000415.1:0-25224 GCA_035516595.1 Kofleriaceae bacterium
CGCCGCCGGTCGTCGCGCCGCCGGTCGCAGCGCCGCCGGTCGCAGCGGCGCCGGTCGTCGCGATTCCGGTCATCGCGATTCCGCCGCCGGTGGTCGTGCCGCCGATCGTCGCGATGCCCGCGCCCCCGCCCGCGCCCCCGCCGGTCGCCGCGCCCGAGCCGCCTGCACCGCCGGTCGCGATCGACGAGCCGGTCCCGGCCGCGCCGGTGCCCACGCCGACGCCGGCGGCGATGCCCGCGGTCGAGCCACCGACGGTCGACTCGCTCGACGATGCCGAGCCGGCCGCGGACCCGCGCCGGCGCGTGTGGTGGATCGCCGGCGGCGCGGTGGCCGCAGCCGCGATCGTCACGCTGGCGCTGCTCGCGACGCGGAGTCACACCCGCACGAACGATCACTCGGCGATGCCGCTCGCGCCGATCGCGTCGGCAGCGGAGGCGAAGGTGCCCGAGCACGTGGTCGCACACGAGCTCCCGCCCCCGCCGCCGGCGCCGCCGACCGCGCCCGATCCCGTGCCATCGGCCGCGCCGCCGCCGACCTCGCCGATCACGACCGGCGCGATCAGGCCGCCCGCGCCGCCGCCCGCGCCGACCAAGAAGCCGAAGCACAAGGACGACGCCGTGATCGCCGATCCGTTTTCGGAGTGAGGAGAGCTCGAATGAGATCCGCCATCCTGCTGTTCGTCGTCGCCTGCCTGAGCTCGCGTGCACTCGCCGACAGCAACGATCACCTCGAGGCCGCGAAGGCCCACTACGAGCGCGGCCAGACGCTCTATGCCGGCGGTCAGTTCGCCGAGGCGCGCGCCGAGTTCCTCGCGGGGTTCGAGCTCAGCCACAAGCCCACCTTCCTGTTCAACGCGGCCGAATGCGCGCGCCTGCTGGGCAACAGCGACGCGGCGCGCGACGGCTACCAGCAGTACTTGAAGCTCGATCCCGACGGCAAGCTCGCGCAGCTTGCCATCCAGCGGCTCTACGATCTCGGTGTCCAGCAGCCGACGACGGATTCGCCGCCGGTCGTGCCCACTGCGCCGGCAGTGGTGACGCCGCCCGCCTCGCCGCCGATCACGACCGCCTCGCCGCCGATCACGACGCCTACCCTCGCGGTCACGCGATCGGTTCCGGCGACCTCGTCGGACTCGCACGACCTCGAGCGCTATGCCGGGATCGGCACGGCGGGCGTCGGGGTCGCGATGATCGTCACGGGCGCATTCTTCGGCTACAAGAGCTCGACGCTGTCGAACCAGGTCTCGGGCGCGTGCACCAGCGGCTGCCTGTGGAGCGATGTCTCCGACATCGACAAGTACGCGCGCCTCGATGCCACCGTCCAGTGGTGGCTCTACGGGCTCGGCGCCGCCGCCGTCGTCACGGGTGGCGTGCTGTACTGGCACGGCTCGCGCAGCGAGCACTCGTCGGTGATCGTCGCGCCGACGCCGCACGGCGCGGCCATGTCGTGGAGCGGCCGGTTCTAGTATCGGCGACGCCATGACTCGGGCGCCATGGGCGACACGGGGGCGGACGGACGGATGGCCGCTAACTCGATGAATCCTGGCGTTCACGGCAGGCACGCGGGCTGCTATCGGCGGAGCGCATGAACGCGGTCTCGAAGGACAGGCTCGTGGCGGCGATCGCGCTCGTGCTCGCGGCCTGCGGCGGCGCTGGCAAGCACGGCGCGGATGCCACGCCGGGCGGCACGACGGTGAGCGGACCGAACGGGTTCACGCCGACGTCGACCTTGCTGCTGCCGGCGCCGATCGGTTGCACGACCAGCGGCGTGCTGTCGAGCGGGGAGCTCGATGCGCTCGCGACCGCCGTCGCCGACGTCGATCTGCGCGCGCCGGCCTGCGGCAACCTCGACATCTCCGTGCCACACGTGTTGCTGCTCCAGCTCGCGACGGGCGGCTACTTCACGGCGGATCCGGACAGCGCGAACGAGCCGATCGTCGCGGGCACCAAGTTCTCGATCCTGGACGAGGACGTCACGGACGAGGACCTGTGCGGCAACGTCCCGGCCGGCACGACCCAGCCGACCGCGATCGCGCTGCTCGAGGAGTGCCCGGCGGCGGACAGCTGCTCGACGCAATACTGGGCGACCTCGGGCTCGGTGACCGTGACGAGCGTCGCGCCGACCGCGGTCGCCGGAACGTTCGATCTCGTGCTGGGTGACACGAGCGGCATCTCCGACGGGGGCGCGCTGACCGGGAGCTTCTCGGCATCCACGTGCCCGTGACCGCGCACTACCAGCGAAGACGGGGTGGATAGCGCTCGCTGCGGATCCACTTCGACAGCAGCCATTTCTCGCCGCGCGCCACGGGCGTGCCGGCATGCAGGCTGTCCTTGTGGCCGAGCCCGTCGGCCGCCAGGTTGTGAAAGTGCAGCAGGTCGCCGCGGCGGCCCTTGATGACCAGCTGCAGCTTCGGAAAGCTGGTCGTGCCGCCGTCGTACTCCTCGTTGAGGTAGAGCAGCACGGTCTGCGCGCGCTGGCCGCCGTCGGCGAGCGACCTGTACGCGGCGTCGCCGCTCTCGTTGAAGTAGTCGACGTGCGGCTTGAATTCCTCGCCCGTGCGGTAGCGCAGGATCTGCAGGAACTCGCCGTGGAGCGCGGGCAGGCCCGAGACGCAGCTGATGCAGTGCTCGATCGCCTCGAGCACGTGGTCGTGCTGGCGCGGGGCGAGCGTGACGTGCGAGCTGGTGCGCATCGGATCCGCGCGCACCTCCCCGGTCCGCGCGTCGACGATCTCGGAGCGTCGCACCAGCGGCGCGGCCAGATCGATCACCGCGTCGAGCACGAGCGGGTGGATCACGCCCGGCAGCTTTCGAATCCGCGGCGACTCGTGCAGGGTCTCGGCGGGCGGAAGCGGGATGTCGGCGGCGAGCTGCGCGATCGCCTGCGCCACCGCCGGCCAGTCGACCGCGAGCTCTGGCGGCGCAGCGACCGGCGCCGGAAGCGGCGCGAGCTGCTGCTCGAGCGAACGCGCGAGATAGAGACCGCGCGCGAGGCCGCTGCGGCTGATCGCGACGGCGTGCCCGGGCTCGGGCGCGCCGCCGATGCCTTCGGCGTAGCAGCACGCGAGCGCGTGGCCGGCCGGCGGATCGCCGCGGCGCGCCGCGGCGTCGAGCAGCGGACGCAGCAGGTCCCAGCGCCGGTGACACGCCGCGAGCAGCGCGAGCTGGCGCAGCGCACCGGCGTCGCCCATGCGAGCGGCGGCCGCGAGGTAGCGCAGCCCGGTCTCGCGATCGCCGACCTCCAGGGCGGCAAAGCCGTGCAGCTCGGCGAGCAGGAGGTTGGCGCGGGGCTCGGTGGCGGCCAGTGGCCGCAGGACATCGCGCGCCTGTTGCAGATCGCGCGGACAGGCCTGCCCGTCCATCCACATCGCGGCCAGCGTGAGCTGGGCAGGAACGACGTTGCGCGAGGCCGCCAGGCGCAGCCAGTACAGGCTCTCGTCGAGCTGCCCGGCCTGATGCAAGGCCGCGCTCACCGCGTACTGGGCGTCGGGATCGCCCGCTTTCGCGAGGGCCAGCGCGTGGTCGAGCGAGATTCTCTGCCCCATGGCTGCGGTCTGGCCGCAGGCTAGCGGACAGCGACGCGACGGTTCAAGGGCCGCCTAGGGTACGTAGGTCTGACACAGCGAGACCTGGCCCTGGGGCACGCAATGCACGGCGATCGTGCCGCTCGTCGTCGTGATGCCGTCCTGCGCGGTCTGCCCGGGCGCGTTCGCGCAACCGAGCGCACACTGCTGCGCCGCCATCTGCTCGCAGGCCTGTGCCTGGGCGGCGTACTTCGTGGCCACCCCGTCGACGGGCTGGGCCCCGCAGTAGCAACCGCGCGCCACCGTCGTGCAATCCGCGTCGCTCGTGCACACCGCGAAGTCCGCCGGTGGCGTGCCGCACCGGTACGACGACACCGCATCGGACGACGTGCCGCCGGCGTGCGTACAGGCCATGACGGTCACGAGCAGGCCTCGAAAAACTGACACCAGCCAGCGAGTTCTCGGGCGCTTGGAGCGGTCGGTGGCCATGGGCAGACCGCAGAGCAAGCGGCGCGCCGGGCTCACTGGCAGGGCACGCGGACCTTGGCGTCGAGCGCGACGTCGAACAGCGCCGCGTTGCTGTGATCGGCGAGCGCGGCGGCGCAGAACGAGCTCGCCGATGACGTGTCGTCGGTGTACTCGGCGACGAACAACGCCTTGCCCGCGTCGTAGATCGCCGGCGAGAAGGATCCGATCGTGTGGAGAAAGTACGGCTCCTCGACGACCGCGAGCTCGACGTGCGGCAACATGTCGGCCACGAACGTCGCCGGGTCGCCGCCATCTCCGCCGTTCTTGAGGCCCCACGCGATGCCGAGCGAGTGCGCGTAGCTCGACAGCGTCGCGAGGTAGGCGACGTCGATCGTCTCGGTGATCGAGAAGCCGGTGTCGTCGGTGTAGGAGTCATCGATGTCGGGCTCGATGCCGTCGAACCCCTTGTGCGCGCACATCGCGATGCGCGCCTCGATCACGGTCACGACGGTCGGGTCGGTGATGTCGAGGTATCGCTCGTCCGGGTAGCCATCGATCGCGTTGCCGAGCGCTGCCGCCGGGAACTGCGCGTAGTCGGGGCGATAGCTCTCGGCCGCGCCGACCTCGATGTAGCAGATGACCTTCTTGCCCAGCGCGTGCAGCGCCGCGACCTCGGTCCCGTCGTTGTCGAAGCCATCGATGTCGTAGACCAGCGGTGCCGCGGCCGGCTGGTCGGCGTAGGTCGTGTCGCCGGTGGCCATGTCCGCGGTGCTCGCGGTCGAGAGCGCGTGGTCGAGCTCCCACTGCCACGGCAGCGGGCCGGTTCCGGGGCTCCATACCGTGCCGGCCGCGCCGTCGCGGCCGAGCGCGCCGTCGCCGGATGCGTCGGAGCCGCCGGACCGCGCCGCGTCGCTCGAGCTCGCGTGGGTGGCGCTACATGCGGCGCAGAACACGAAGATCGCGGCGATCGCTCGCATGGCTCTGGCTCAACCTAGCGCTCGACCCGCGGCCACGGAATTCGCATCTCCTGACATCGAGATCGCGATTCGTGTTCGGAATCGCCAACCGCGCTACGCTCGTGAGGTGTCGCGCGGGATCCAGATCGCGATCGCGGTGACGCTCGTGCTCGGCGGCCGCGCGCGCGCGGACACGCAGGCCCACGTCGGGCATATCGCGCTGGCCGACGGCGGGGTCACGCTGTGCCGCAACCTGTTCGACATCGTGGTCGATGGCGGCAAGATCGAGACGGTCGATCAGCCGACCGCAGACTGCTGGCACGTCGACTTCGCGAGCGGTGCGGTCGCGGCGGCGCCGATCCCCGCGCGCGCCGAGCAGAGCTGGCCCAAGGAGCCGCCGCCCGGCGCGACCATGGTCTCGGGCGGCGTGCGGGTGTGCTCCGCGGACGATCCCACCGCGTGCAAGACGATCGCGCTTCGCGACGCCGGCAGCTACGAGCTCGTCGCGACCAACGCCGCGCGCACGATCGTCGCCGTGCAGAAATCGCCGCCGCGCGAGGGCAAGGCCAACATCGTGACGCTCGAGGTCGCGACGGGCCGACGGCTCGCCACGCTGACCGCGTACGGCGACATCCTCCAGCTGCTCGGCGACTCGCTGTTCGTGCAGGCGTCGTGCGCCGCGCCGTGCGGCGGCACGCTCTACAACGCGCGCACCGGCAAGCGGATCGCCAGGGTGAGCGCGGACATCGCCTCGGCCAACGACGACAACAACAACCATGTCGCCGGGAACATCTGGGAGCTCAAGGAGACGGCGCGCGAGACCGGCGCGCCGGGGCTCCTGCTCGAGAACGTCACGACCGGCAAGCGGATCAAGCGGATCGCGCTCGACGCGCTCGTGCGCGTCGAGGACGCCGAACCGCAGTTCCAGGTGTTCCCGGCGCCCGGCGGGCTGCTCGTGGTCGAGTACCAGACGTCGCACCCGGCGTTCGCGGGCGACTGCGCGCTGGTCGACGCGAAGGGCAACGTGGTCAGGCGCTTTGCCGCGCCCGACTGGCCGCGGCCGTGAACGTCACGACTTGCGCTTGAGGATGAGGAACGCGATCCGATCGTTCTTGGCGCGCGCGGCCGCGTCGTCCCCGTGGACGAGCGGCTGGGTCGTGCCGTACCCCTGCGCGACGAGGCGATCCGGCGCGACGCCCTTGGCGACGAGGTAGGTCCGGACCGCCTCGGCGCGCTGCTCCGACAGCCGGAGGTTGTCCGCGTCACTGATCGGCTCGGCGGTATGGCTCTGGACCTCGACCAGCAGGATGGTCGGGTTGCCCTGCAGCGTCGCCGCGACGGCGTCGAGGATCGGCCCCGACGACGGTGCCATCACGGCGGTGCCGGGCTGGAAGCGCACGATGTCGAGGATCTCGACGTCGGTGTCGGTGACGACGTAGTGGCCGCCGCCTCCCTTCACCGTGGTCATGGCGGTCGACGTCATCCCCTTCGCGTCGAGCACGACGTCGACCCGGGTCACGCTCCCCGCCACGGTCGTGATGCCGATGTCCTGGCCGACGAACCGGACCCCGCCGTCGATCGCGATCGTGTGGCGGCCCGGCGCGAGGCCGCGAACGTGCACCGGCGGGCGATCGCTGCGGTCCACGCCGTCGAGCTTCCAGGCGGTGACCGCCGGCGTGACCGTCAGGTCGAAGCCGGTGTCCGAGCCCGGCGCGGCGACCGGACCGCTCGTCCCGCCGCGCGGCGCACCGCCACACGACGCACCCACGATCAGGAGCGCTGCGAGCACGCGATCGGGCATTCCCGACGATCGCGCAATCGCTACCAGGCTTCAACCGCTCGCTCGCCGCAGCGCGATCGACGACGTCATCGAGCGCGACGACGGCGGCGGCGACTCCAGCGGCACCGCCGATCCTCGGGCGCGATGCATCGTGCCGGCGGTCGGCGCGAGCGGGCTCGGGCCCTGTCCGTGAGCGTCGCACTGACCTGTCGGCGGTACTGCCACCGAGCGACCTCGGATCGCCGTCGAAAGCGTGCTCGAGCGGCGTACCATGGACCGGTGAGGATGCGTTCGCTCCAGCTCGCGGTCGTCGCGATCGCGGGGTGTTCCGGATCGGGCAGCAAGTCGCCATCGGGTCCGGCCGACGGTGCGCCCCCGGGCGACGCCGGCTCGGGCAGCTTCCAGGCGGGCAACCCGAACGGCTCGTGCAGCGCGGGCGTGCCCGCCGGCGGCATGGCGGTGGACACGTCGATGCCCGACCACGTGGTCGGCAGCGGGACGGCCGCGAGCTGCACGTTCGAGGCGCTGGGCGCGGCGGTCGCCCAGGGCGGCATCATCACGTTCGCGTGCGGCAGCGCGCCCGTGACGATCCCGGTGACCGCGACGCTGGAGCTGCCGACGACCAAGGACTCGGTGATCGACGGCGGCCGGCTGGTCACGCTCGACGGCCAGGGCGCGGTCGAGATCCTGCGGTTCGACAGCCCGGGCTATCGCACCAACGACGCGCAGCTCACGATCCAGCACCTCGCGTTCGTCAACGCGAAGACCGATCCGATGGACGCCATCCCGTCGGCGCCGCCGCCATGCTCGCAGGGCTGGGACGACGGCGAGGGCGGCGCGATCTACGTCCGCGACGGCAACCTCACCGTGATCGACTCGATCTTCACGAACGACCAGGCCGCACCGCTCGGCCCCGATACCGGCGGCGGCGCGATCTACATCAACGGCAGCAAGCGCGGCGCGCTCGTGGTCGGCTGCACGTTCACCGGAGACGCGGCGAGCAACGCGGGCGCGGTCGGTGCGCTCAACGCCGAGCTCGACGTCTACGACAGCCTGGTCACCGACAACACCGCGACCGGTCACGACGCCAACAACAACGATCCGACGATGTGCTCGGCGATCAACAACGGCCAGAACGAGATCGGCTCGGGTGGCAACGGTGGCGCGCTGTACGGCGACGGTGACGGCTTCGACATCGTGATCTGCGGCGACGACATCGAGCACAACACGGCCGGGACGAACGCGTTCGGCGGCGGCGTGTTCTTCACCAGCGACGATTACTCGGGGACGCTGTCGATCACCGACTCGACGATCACCGGGAACACCGGTGGCCACTGGACCAACGTGCAAAGCGGCTCGATCAGCAACGCGGGCACCGCGATCGGCACGAACGCCAAGAGCATCACGATCGTGAACTCGACCGTGCAGGGCTATCCCTAGCCACCGTCGGCCGGCTACTCGTCGCCGGCGACCGAGAGCTGCCAGGTCGCGCCGGCGCTGCAGCTCGTCGTGACCGCGCGGACCTCGATCGACACGGTGCGGCTGTCGTCGCTGCCGTTCGCGAACGTGCCGGTCTCGCCCCACGTCAGGTGCACGCTGTCGACGCCGCTCGTGCGGGTCGACGATCCGGTCACGGTCGTGCAATCGACGTCGTCCGTCCCGGTGTCGACGTACACGTAGAGGTCGAAGTTGCTGCCCGGCGGCGAGGTCAGCGACACCGTGAGGTTCATCGGCACGGCGAACACGCTGCTGTCGTTCTCGGTGACGCGCACCGAGTACCATGCCGACTGGTAGCCCGAGCCCTGCTGCGTGTCGGCGCCGGTGTCGCCGCTGACCGTGCCGAGCGAGGCCGCGCCGGAGCAGGTCTGCCCGCTCGCGCAGCCCGAGGCGATCGGACCATCGATCGGCACGTCCCCGTCGCGCGCGCGCGGCGCATCGCCCGGCCCGCGCGGCGCATCGGGCTGGCCGGCGTTCGGGGTCGTGGCGGTGGCGCAGCCGACCAGCACAACCGCGAGCACACCGCGCATCGCACAACGCTAACAGAGCCTGCGCCGGGCGGTTCGAAAATGCGTGTGAACCTACTGCGGTGGGGGCCCTGCCCGCGATCGGCGCCTGCAACGCCGTGATCAGAACGTGACCTGCGGGATCACGGTCACGCGGTTGGGCGCCGCGATCGCGACGTCGGTCGAGCCGCCGTCGCCCACGCCCCAGCTCCACGCGACGTGGTAGTTGCCCGCCGCGAGCGGCGAGCTCGTGCCGGTGGTCTCGTCGCAGGTGAACACGTCGGTCACGCTGGTCGGCCCGGTCCACGCGAAGTAAATGCCGGTGAACGGATCCACTCCGCCGCAGTCGGTGTCGGGTGGCAGCGACCACGACATCGTGGCGAAGCCGGCATCGAGGTAGATCGTCGTGTCGAACGAGGCGGCGGCCCCGCCGGGCGTGACCGACGCGGGCAGCGAGCTCGCCATCACCGTGCCGTCGGCCGCCAGCATGTCGATCGTCGCCTGATACGCGGTGCCGGCCGCGTGCGAGCTGGTGCCACGGCCCGCGCCGCACGGAAACTCGTCGCTGATCTCGCCCCCGTCGCCATCGCGCAGCACCAGGCGCGCGGTCTGCCAGGTCTCGGGGCACGCGGTCGCGCCGCCGGCCAGCGTCGCGATGCTCCACGTCGCGTCGACCCGATCCGGATCGGTCACCACGCACCCGGTCGCCAACGCCGCGAGCAGCGCGAGCTTCATGTCCGCGTCATAGACCAGGTGCGGCCGGGGCAGCGGCGCAAATCGCGGCAACACCCGCACCGGACCGGCAGACTTCCAGGACGACGACCCGCGCAACCCCTGGCCCGGCCCGCTGTCCGATCGTCATGAGCGCCCGAGCCATGCTGTGCGCGATGGTCGCCGGAACGCCGCTCGTGATCCTGCTCGGCGCGCGCTCCGAGCCGGTGCGCGAGGAGCCGGCGCCGCCGCCGATCCACCACGAGCGGCCCTGGCTCGCGCCCGAGGCGGCCGCCGAGATCATCGCGGACGGCGGAGCGCCCGGGCCGCTGTTCGACGGGATCGAGCTCGGCGGACCGGCGCCGCCGCCCGAGGTGCGCGCCCGGATCGCCGCGTTCGCGCGCGCCCACGACGTCGACCTCGAGCTCGAGATCGCCGATGACGAGCTGGTGGCCGTGCGGTTCGCGGTCACGTTCGGCGGCTGCTGCGGCTACGAGGGCGCCGACGTGCTGGCGCTCCGGCTCGAGCGGCCGCGCACCGGCACGTGCTGCGAGAGCGACGGCGACTGGACCGGCTGGCTCGACGACTGGTCGGTCGCGCGCGACGACACCGTCATGCACGTCCGCGTGCGGGTCAACCGCGTCGCCGTGCGGTGGGAGCGGCGCGCGAAGGCGACCGAGCTGCTCGACCGCGTCGACGCCGTGATCGGCGTGACGATCGCGAGCGCGCGCGCCGCCGCGGGCGATCGCTGGACCGACATCGAGCCCGGCCGGCGCTTCCTGCTCGAGCTGCCCTACGCGTTCGGCGACGCCCGCGGCACGGTGTCGCTGCGAGACCGGGACGACCTGGGCGCCCAGCTCGTGGCCGCGGCCGGCCGGATCACGGAGGCGTCGTTCTCGGTCCGCTCGGACGGCGCGCTCGACGAGCTGCGCGCCGCGCTGACCGCGCGCTGGGGCCGCCCGCGCGTCACCGACGAGGCCGACTGGAGCTGGCGGACCCCGGACCGGACGATCACGGCGGCGCTCTACGACGATCGGGCGCAGATCACGATCGCGAGGCGCTGAGCTGCCGTATCGTCGGGGCGGTGAGCGAATACGCGCCACTGCTCGGTGTCGCGGTGGTCGTGGCCGGCTTCGCGCTGCGCGGCAACCCGATGCTGGTGGTCGTGCTCGCCGGGCTCGCGAGCGGCATCGCGGCCGGCAAGTCGCCGGGCGAGCTGCTCGAGCTGCTGGGCACCGCGTTCATCAGCAACCGCGCGCTGCTGCTGTTCACGCTCACCCTGCCGGTGATCGGCGTGCTCGAGCGTGCCGGGCTGCGCGAGCGCGCGCGCCGCTGGATCCTCGGCTTCGCGCGGCTGACCCTGGCGCGCCTGCTGATCGCGTACCTCGGCGTGCGCCAGCTGCTCAGCATGATCGGCCTCATCAACATCGCGGGCCACGCCCAGACGGTGCGGCCGCTGCTCGCGCCGATGTGCGAGGCGACCGCGACCCGGACCACGGGCGCGCTCGACGACGCCGCGCGCGATCGCGTACGTGCGCTCGCCGCGGCGACCGACAACGTCGGCGCGTTCTTCGGCGAGGACGTGTTCCTCGCGTTCGGCGCGGTGCTGCTCGTCCAGCGGTTCTACGCCGGTCAGGGCATCGAGCTCCAGCCGACCGCGATCGCGGTGTGGGCGCTGCCGACCGCGGTCGCCGCGTTCGTGATCCACGGCGTGCGCATCGCGCTGTTCCAGCGCCGGCTCGCCCGCACCCGGCGCGCGGAGCCGCCGCCGTGATCGCGCTCGGTCACGTCTGGCTGCTGGTCGGCGCGTTCCTCGTCGGCGTGGTCGTGCTGCACGTGCGTGCCCGGCGCTGGCGCACCGCCGGGTTCTGGGCGGTGCTCGCGGTGCCGTTTCTCGCCGGCGACCGGATCGTCGAGGCCGCGCGGGCCGGCACGCACTGGCCGGCCCGCGCGATGGGCGGCGGCGTGATCGCGCTGGCGATCCTCGCGCTCGGCCGCCGGCCGCGCGCCGACGACGACCAGGCCGGCGCCGAGGCGCGCGAGGCATCCGCCGCGCGGCTGGGCAACTGGCTGTTCGTGCCCGCGCTGATGATCCCGGCGGTGACGCTCGCGATCGTGCTCGCGGGCTGGGCCATCCCCGGCTTCGCGCGCGTGATCGATCCGGCCCAGACCACGCTGATCGCGCTGGCCATCGCGTGCGCGATCGCCGCCGGCGGCGCCCTGGTCGTGACCCGGGCGCGGCCGCGCCACGCCCTGACCGAAGGCCGCCGGCTGCTCGACGCGCTCGGCTGGGCCGCGGTGTTGCCGATGATGCTCGCCACGCTCGGCACGGTGTTCGCGCAGACCGGCGTCGGCGACGCGGTGGCGCGCGCGGTCGGCGCCGTGATCCCGACCGAGAGCGCGCTCGCCTGCCTGCTCGCGTACGCGATCGGCATGGTCGCGTTCACCGCGATCATGGGCAACGCGTTCGCGGCGTTCCCGGTGATGACCGCGGGGATCGGGCTGCCGCTCCTGGTCGTGCATCACGGCGCGAATCCGGCGGCGCTGGGCGCGCTCGGCATGGTCACCGGCTACTGCGGCACGCTGGTCACGCCGATGGCGGCGAACTTCAACGTGGTGCCCGCGGTGCTGCTCGAGCTGCGCGACGACTACGGCGTGATCCGCGCGCAGTGGCCGACCGCGGCGGTGCTGTTCGCGGTCAACGTCGCGATCATGACGATCGCGGTGCTGCGCTGATCACGGAAAGCTCAGCTCGACCCGCTCGGGCGACAGGTCGCGCGTGACGTCCTCGAGGCGCTCGGCGTCGATCGCGACCACTGCCCAGCCGGGCAGCGGCGCGGAGCGCGGCTGGTCGCGCCGCGTCGCGCGTAGCGTCAGGGTCGTGCCGTCGAGCGCCGGCGCGAAGCGGAAGTCGTGCGGCTCGCGGCGGTGCAGCGCGCGATCGGGATGCTCGCCATCGCGGCAGTACGCGGTGTAGGCCACCGGGAACGGACCGGCGCAGCTCGGGCCCGCATCGCCGATCGCGCACACGAACAGCCGCTCCTCGCACTCGTACCAGTCGTCGGAGGGCGGCGCGGCGAGCCACCGCATCTTCGCGGCGTCGGTGCCGTGCACGAACACGCCGTCGATCAGGATCGCCTTGCCGTCGCGGCTCTTCGCGATCGAGGTGATCTGGCTGCGGTAGCGATCGCCGTTGTTCAGGAAGCCCGCCCACGCCGGCAGGCCCTCGGTCGAGATCGTGTACCAGCCCTTCGCGGTGCGCAGCGCGACGTCGCAGCCGGGCACGACGCGCGCCTCGGCGAACGCGCCGGTCAGGTGTCCCGCGCCGGTCGTCGGCCCGCACGGCCGCACCGCGGCCGCACCGGAGCACGCGTCGTGGTCGAGACCCGCGCTCGTGCACGCGTCGTCCAGCGTCGCGAACGGCCCGGCCATCGCCTGCGCCTCGACCGCGTCCGCCCCGTTGGGCAGGCCGCCGGCGGCCGCGAGCAGCGCGGGTGCGAGCACGAGCGAGCTGGCCGCGAGTCGGCGCATGCCGGAGCAACGCCCGCGCGCCGCGACAAATTCACTGCGTGACCTGGGTCGCCGCAACGAACGCGGTGAGCGGGACCGCGGCGGTGGTGAACGGAAACACCTCGGCGGGGCCGATCGTGTAGAGGTAGCAGTAGTTGCCGTTGCCGTTGTAGATCTGCGACATCGCCACGCCGGGCCCGAGCGGCTGGAGCGTGCCGTCGCCGGAGGTGAAGTACGCGTAGCTCTTCTGCTCGGCCGCGCAGGTCGAGCTCGCCGGCGGCGGCTGGGTGACGAGCGCGCGCTGGGTGCACGACGCGTCGAGGAACGCGACGTAGCCGCTCTGCAGCGCGGGCAGGCAGCGGATGCCCTCGGTCGCGGTCGTGGTGAACGCGCAGGCCTCGCCGCGCATCGTGTCGAAGATGCCGACGTCGTAGCCCGTGCCGTCGACCACGACGCGGCGGTCCTGCAACCGGCCCATCCCGATCGGCCCGACCAGCGGCCCGGCCGACGGAAACCCACTCGGATCGGCACGCGTCGCGGCGGCCAGCGACGCCGAGCCCACCGCGGTGCACACGCCGAGCACGTCGCTCCACGCGTCGGCGGTCTGCGGCGCGGCCAGCGTGTAGGCATCGTCGAGCGCGACGCCGTCGGGCGTGCAGCCGACGCGCGCGTAGCCGACGGTCGGCGGCGCGCAGGCTCCATCGGGCACCACCGCGGCGTGGCTGGTGCAGCCCGCGTCGCTGTACGTGGCCGATACGTCGACCGGCGTCGGCAGGCACATGGTCCGTGCCGTGCCGTCGAGCACCCACGTGCAATCATCGCCGCTGGCGAGATCGACCCACGACGCGAAGCCGACCGCGCCGTCGTCGGCGCTCCACCGCGCGACGCCGATCGTCGGCGCGAGCGTCTCGATCGATCGCGTCGCGCCGACCAGCGTGCTGGTGATCGGAGCGCGGCTCGCCCAGGCGCGCTTGGGCGGCGCGGTCCCGGTACACGTCCCGCCGGCCATCACGTAGCTCGCCGCCGGCACCGGGATCGACGGGCCGCCCGCGTACACCGCGATCCCGGCCGGGCACGCGCTCGGATCGGACACCGCGTCGAGGAACGCCGGCGTATCGGTGGTCACGCTCTGCGCCGTGTCGGCGAGGTACGGCTGGGTGCACGCCGCGTCGCTGTACGCCACGGTCACGCGCTCGGCGCTGGTCGGCGTGCAGCGCGTCGCCCCGTCGTCGGTCGCGCGAAACCCGCAGTCGGTCTCGAGCATCGTGTCGTACCAGGTCTCGAACTGGCTGTAGCCGTCGGGCGTGACGTCGTAGGTCGCCTGCAGGCGGCTGCCGCTGGTCGGCGTGTCGTTGATCCGCGGATCGATCCGCACGCCGCCATCGGCGCTCGCGTCGGAGGCGGCGCTCGCGTCGGCGGCGCTCCCGGCGTCGTCGAGCACGAGCGCGTGATCGTGGTGGCAGGCGGCGGCGGCGAGAAGCAGGAGCGTGCGGCGCATCGGCCCAGGCGCTCAGCACGCCGCGTGCCGCGCTAACCGCGCGTCGCATCTGGGCGGCCGCGCGGGTGCACCAGGTGCAGTGCACCCGCCGGCGCACCTACTCGATCACGACCGTGTTGATCGGCTTGACGCTCGCGCCCGCGGGATAGGCGTAGCTGACCGCCTGCGTGAAGAAGCCGATCGTGGCGGCGCTGCCCCAGCCCCACACCACCAGGCCGAACGGCTGCATGCTGGTCGCGACGTGCAGGCCGTTGTTACATCCGTTCACCGACTGGAAGTTCCCGGTCACGAGGTCGACCCGCGCGTACTCGATCGTGTCGGCGGCGTCGACCGGCGCCCAGCCGGTGACCGTCCCGCTGCAATCGAGCGAGACGTCGGCGAACGCGCCGTTCTTGCGCTCGCGGGTGAGCACCAGGTTGGTCTCGGAGTACGTCGGATCGGTGAAGAACGTGTACGACGACAGGTACTGCTCGGGCGGCACGATGTTGACGAACTCGGGATCGCCGCGGTGATCGGCCGAGTTGCCGGCGACCACCTGCCAGCCGGTCATGTGCGCCGACATGTAGAACGGATGATCCGAGCCCTGGCTCTGCACGAAGAACGGCCCGGGCGCGTCGAACTCGGCGACCTGACCGAGCGCGAGCGTGGTCGGCGCACCGGGCGGCGCCGCGGGCGAGTAGGTCAGCGTCGTGCCGTCAACCCCGCCGATCATCCGCCACGGCACGGTCTCCTCTTGCCCCGCATAGCGGTTGCGATAGCGCACGGCGGCGTAGCGATAGCCGAGCGCGCGCACCGGCGGGATCTGCTGGTGCGCCGAGTCGCACGCGTTGTCGCCGACGTCGATGCTGAGGCAGGTCGCGCCGCCCCACACGCCGACCGGCTGGTCCGAGGTGATCGGGCTGCCGTTGAGCTCGGCGTCCTGCGTGAGCTGCAGGACCTGGCCGGCCGTCACCTGGTAGGTCACGTTCGCGCCCTGCGCGCCCGCGGCGACGCCGCCACCGCCGACGATCGCGGCGGTCGGCCGGATCGTCACGTTCGTGGTCGGCGCCTGGCCGACGATCTCGATGAACGGCTGGGCTTCCGGAACGATCGTGCTCTTGCGGAACGCATCGACCGCGACGTAGTTGACGTCCCACGCCGAGGTCGGCAGGAGCAGCGTCGCGCTGGTCGCGGCCGAGTCGCCGCCGCCGTACGGGAAGATGTCGTACGCGACGATCGGCGCCGAGGTCGTGATGTGAAACGCCTGGCCCAGCCCGGTGCCGTGCACGGCCGAGTCGGTCGCGGTCACCGCCGGCGTGATCCCCGACGGGCACGCCGTGCCGAGCAGCCCGCTGTGCGCGAGGAACAGGATCGCGACCTGGTTCGGCTGCAGCATGCCGTTGCTCAGTGGCGCGTAGGTCAGGCTCTGGCCCTGCCCGGTCGGCACGCGCGCGAAGCCGTCGATCGGCAGCTGCGTGCCCCCGCGATCGACGCTGATCGACACCGGGGCGCCCCACGTGTTCGCGACGTACGCCGCGAAGCAGCCGCCGGCGCCCTCGGTGATGACATCGGGGTCGACCGAGTAGTAGTCGCAGCCGATCGAGCTCTTGTCCTCGGCCGCCGCGTCGCACGGCGCGATGCACGCCGAGTTCGCGCAGCCCTGATCGCTCGGGCAGGTCATGACGACGTTGCCGTTGCAGTCGACGATGCTGTGCAGATCCGAGCTGCACGACGTCCCGCAGCCGGCGCTGCCGGTATCGCCGCTGCCGCTGTTGCCGTCGCCGCTGCCGTTGCCGTTGTGGCGCGGACCCGGACCGCACGCGACGAGCGAGAGCAGCACGATCCGCGACGCGAAGCTCGAATGATTCATGGCACCCCGCGGCGCACGCTAGACGAAGCCCGGCGATCGGCTCAACCTCGTTTCCCGCGCGAGCCCCGCGGGACACGTGCACGTGGTTGCGCACGTCGTGCAGAACGCGTGACTTGCGCGGCGGTGCCAGCAGTTGTTATCCGGCGCGCCGGATCTGCCAACGCGCGACAGACCGCGACGGCCGCCAGCGCCCGGTTCTCCCGTGGTGCGGCTACGCGCCGCGGTGATCCGAGCCCTTGCCGGTCTTCGGCTCGGTGCGCTTGGGCTCGGGCGTGGCGCGCTTGGCCTCGGGCATCGCCTTCGGCTCGGGCGCCGCGCGCTTGGCCTCGGGCATCGCCTTCGGCTCGGCGCGCGGCGTCGGCTCGGCGCGCGGCGGCGCCGGCCGCTTGGCCTCGGGCGTCGGCTTGGCCTGCTCGCGCTCGGTCACCTTCGGTGCCGGCCTGGTCGCCTTGGGCGCGATCGCCTTGGGCTCGGGCCGCGCCGGGGTCTCGGTCGTGGCGTGCGACGCGCCGGTCGCCGGACGCGCGACCGCGCGCAGCCTGGGATTGGCCTCGATACGCTCGCGATTCTGCGCCTCGAGCTGCGGCTTGCGCTCCTGCGCGCGGGTCTTCGCGGCGCTCAGCTCGCTCGCCTGCATGCGGCCGAGCTGCTTGGGCTCGATCTTCTGCGCGCGCAGCGTCACGCCCTTGGTGCGCAGCGTCTCGGGCGCCGGGCCGACCGCGACGCGCGCGCTGCCGATCCGCCCGTAGCGCTGGATCGGCCGGGCCTCGCGCTGGATCGTCGCCACGCGGTCGCGCGGCACGTAGTAGCGCGCGACATCGGCGTCGACCAGGTGGCGGGCCGGCGCGAAGTGCCAGGCCGCGATCGGCGCCCGATAGCCCGCGTCGATCGCGAACTGCGGCGGCATCGGCGCCCAGCCGTAGTCGTCACCGGCCGAGCTCCACTGCACCCACGACGGGGCCCACGTCGTATCCGGCACCCACTCCCAGCGCGCGAACGCGCTGGAGTACCACCACCGGCCGTAGTGCGACGTCACGTACGCGAACGGCACGTTCGACACCCAGACGAAGCCGAGGTCGGTGTACTCCCAGTGGCCGTTGGTGTAGGGCACGTAATCCGCGTCCTCGGGCACGAACACCTGGCCGGCCTGCGGATCGTCGACCCACGTGCCGTACGGCGCGAGCTCGTCGTAGAACACGTCGGTCGAGTCGATGGCCTCGCCCGGCGGGGCGCCGAGCGAGATGTTCAGCGAGACATCACCGGACACCTGTGCGCGTGCGCCACGCGGGACGAACGCGACCAGGGCCGACACGAGAACGAATGAGAGTTTCATGCTCTGTCGGAAGAGCAACAATCGCGCCGTGGCGCGGGCGCCCGCTCGTCACTTGTCGTAAAACGAGCCGCCGAACGAGACCGCCGTGCTGCCGCCACCGGTGGGCGTCGGCTGCGCGTCGTAGTAGTCGAGGTATGGCGTCCACGTCGTCGAGCCACTCGCCTGCACCTCGATGATCGCGGTCACGTCGAACGCCGTGCCGGTGATCTCGGCGCCGTACGCGCCGGCCCGCGCCGGCACGCCCAGCGTCGCGACCGTGGCGACCGGGATCGCCGCGTCGTTCGCATCGGTGATCGTCATGGTCAGCCGGCCGGTCAGCGCCGGCATCGTGCCGTCGGCGAGCAAGATGTGTGTCGCGTTGGTCTCGATCAGCGTGCCGCTGGCGAGATCCGAGTCGGTGGCGTCGAACTGCCAGCCCTCGCCGGCGGCGATCGTCGTGCCGTCGAGCGTGACGCCGCACGGCGTCGCCGGGTCGTCGCACACGATCCACCAGATATGGAACAGATCGCCGCGATCGATCCCCGCGTAGGTCCACTTCAGGCCGCCCGCGCGGCCGGGATCGCCGCTCGTGGTCCACGCCAGCCCGTACGGCGGAAACATCGTCTCGAGCACCGGCGTGAGCTGCGAGTCGGCGCATCCGACCTTGTTCACCGGCTGACCGGGCGGCGTGTCGGGACACTGGTCCATCGGATCGGGCACGCCGTCGTGGTCGGAGTCGCACAGCTGGCCGCACGAGGCATCCGCGGTCGGGCCCGCGCTGTCGGGCGGCGCGTTCGCCCCGCCACCCTTCGCGCACCCGGTGGCGCCGAGCACGGCCAAGACAGCCCACCTCGAGTCCATTCCCCCTCATCGCACGAGCGCACCCACCGCCGCAACTACGGAGTTGCTCTGGTATCGTGGTGATCGTGGGGGCATTTCGGTTCGCGATCGCCGTGAGCCTGTGCGTCGCGACCGCGGCCCGCGCCGACGGGGTCGACGACCTGGTCGCGCAGGGCGAGGCGCTCGCGAAACAAAGCGATTACACGCGCGCGATCGACGCGTTCAAGAAGGCCGACGCGATCCGGCCGCGCGCCAAGCACGCGTGCCTGATCGGCCTGGTCTACACCCGCCGCGAGCTGTGGCCGGAGGCCGAGCTGTTCTTCACGCTGTGTCGCGCGCGCGCGACCGCCGACGATCCGCTGCCGCCGTGGATCGGCGATGCCGAGCAACAGCTCGCGGCCAAGCTCGCCGAGACCGGCGCCGCCGCGGTCACGATCAAGGTCAGGCCGCTCGACGCCAGGGTCAGCATCTCGGTGTCGAGCTTCGCGCCCGACGAGGCGTTTCCGCCGCGCACGATCCACCTCGCGCGCGGCCGGCACGTGCTCGAGGTCAGCGCGCCCGGCTACGCCTCGGTGTCGCGCGAGGTGGTGGTCGAGACCGGCGATCCGCAGACCGTCGAGATCGAGCTCCAGACCACGCAGGCCGCCGCGGAGGCGGCCGCGCGCGCCCGGCGGCCGATCGTGCTGCGCGAGCCGCCGCGCAGCAACGTCCCGCTCTACCTCGCGCTCGGCGGCCTCGCGCTCGGGCTCGGCGGCGGCGCGTTCGACTACTTCGTGGTCAAGCCGCAGTACGACAAGCTGTCGTCGGCGCCCACCGACGCGGTGTTCGACCGCTCCACCGGCGCGTACCGGACCGATCGCGACGTCGCGGTCGCGATGTACGCCGGCGCCGCCGCCGCGGTCGTGACCGGCGTCGTGCTGCGGTTCACGGTCTACGCGCACGCCGAGCCACCCGTCCGGATCTCGGGCGCGCTCGACCCGCGCGGCGCCATCGTCACGATCGGGTGGTCGCGGTGATGCGGGGCGTCGTGCTCGCGTGCCTGCTCGCGGCGTGCCTGCGGGAGCCAGCGCCGCCGTCGTTCGACGATGCGGCGATCGCCATGGCCTGCATGGACCTCGCGGGCGCGATCTGCAACGAGCGCATGGTGTGCGCGCCCGACGACTACAGCATCCTGCGCACGTTCCCCGACGTGCAGACCTGCCTCGATCGCGAGGGGCTGACCTGCATCAACAACCTGCACGTCAAGGACACGCACCAGACGCCCGACACCGCCGAGCATTGCGCGCAGAGCTACTCGGGCCTGAGCTGCGCGGACTACTTCGACAACGACGTGCAGGCGGCGTGTCAGCCGCCGAGCGGACCGGGCGCGATCGGCTCGCCGTGCTCGGTGCCGTTCCAGTGTGCCACCAAGTTCTGCATGGTCGCCTCCGACCAGGAGTGCGGCACCTGCCAGGCGCTGCCGGCGTTCGGCTCGAGCTGCTCGGCATCGAGCGACTGCGGCGCCGGCGTCGCCTGCGTGATCCCGAGCGGGGCGACCACCGGCACCTGCACGGCCTACGCCCCGCCGGGCAGGCCATGCCTGACCGACTCGATCCCGTGCGAGGCGGGCTACGCGTGCATGGGCGACGACGTCGCGACCGCGACGATGGGCACGTGCGTGGCCGAGGCCCAGATGACGGGCGCTCCGTGCGACAACTCGCGCAAGACCGCGCCGCCGTGCAACTCCGCCGGGTTCTACTGCCAGGGCTCGAGCCACACCTGCCAGCCGATCGCGCTGGCGAACGCCGGCGCGCCGTGCGGCAACGTCGGAACGGTGACCACTGTCTGCGCGGCAGGCGGGCTGTGCGTCAAGGCCGTGCAGACCGACCCGACCGGCACGTGCGTCGCGCCGGTCCCCGACGGCGCGCCGTGCAACGCGAGCGCGGGCCCGCCCTGCGTGTTCCCGGCCAAGTGCGTCTCGACCGACAGCGCGGGCGACGGCACGTGCGTGGTCGAGGCGCCGGCCGACTGCTTCTGAATCACGCCGCGATCATCGCGCCGAGCGCGCCGGCCACGCGGCCGAGCTCGAGCTCCAGGCCGAGCTCGACGCTCGCGGCGACGCCGAGCGCCACCACGACCAGCGTGTCGGCGAGCGCGCGCGACGAGGTCCGCGCGCGCAGCGCGGCGGTCTTGTGGTCGCGCGCGATCAGGTGGGCGAGCCGATCGCGGCCGGCGAGCACGATCCCGCGATAGGCGTCGCCGATCGCGCGCGACCTCAGGCAGGCCTCGGTCACGTGGTGGAAGCGCAGCGCGCCGCCGTCGTGCACCGCCGGCGAGCGTGCCGCCGCCGCGGCGATGAACGCCGCGATCGCGGCGCGCACGTCGCCGAGCTCGGCGTGGGTCAGGCTCGCGACGAACCGCCCGAGCACCTCGTTCATGACCGCGATCAGGAAGGCCTCGCGATCGGCGAAGTGCACGTAGAACGCGCCGCGGGTCAGGCCGGCGCGCGCGCAGATCGCGTCGAGGCTGGCCTCGAGGCCGTGCTCCGAGATCTCGGCGAGGCCGGCCGCGATCAGCGCGGCGCGGGTGCGCTGCTTCTTCTCGGCCCGGGTTTTCGGAGCCTTGCGCGCGGGCTTCGCCATGGCGATTGACATACCACGTCGTATGTGAGACCTCAACGCTCACATACGGATCCGTATGTGAAAGGCGACTCGATCATGACCACCACCATCCTCGTCACCGGCGCGAGCTCGGGCATCGGCCGCGACACCGCGCTCGCGCTCGCCGCCTCCGGGTTCCACGTGATCGCCGCCGCCCGCCGGCTCGCGGCGCTCGAGGCGCTGCGCGACGCCGCACCGGCCGGCGCGATCACGCCGCTCCGGCTCGATCTCGACGATCCCGCGAGCATCGCCGCGGCCGCGGCGGCGATCGAGCGGCTGACCGGCGGGCGCGGCGTCGACGCCATCGTCAACAACGCCGGGTACGCGACCGCCGGCGCGCTGATCGACCTGTCGGACGCCGACCTGCGCGCGCAGTTCGAGACCAACGTGTTCGGCCTGATGGCGCTCACCCGCGCGCTCGTGCCGGCGATGATCGCGCGCGGCCGCGGCCGGATCGTCAACGTCTCGAGCGTGAGCGGCCGGATTCCCGCGCCGGTGCTCGGCGCGTATCACGCGAGCAAGTACGCGCTCGAGGCGCTGTCCGACGCGCTGCGCATGGAGCTCGCGCCGCTCGGCATCCAGGTCGTGATCGTCGAGCCCGGGACGATCCGCACCGAGTTCGCCGCGCGCACGCTGGCCGAGGCGGTCCGCGCGCGCCACCCGGGCAGCCGCTACGCCGCGGTCTACGAGCGCGCCTCCGCGATCGAGGCGCGGTTCGGCGCGCTGGCCGGGGGCACCGCTCCGGTCGTCGCCGCGATCCGCAAGGCGCTCACCCGGCGCCGGCCGAGCGCGCGCTACGTGGCGCCGCGCACGTTCCTGCTCGCGATCGCGCTCGTCCGCCTCGTGCCGACCTGCTGGTACGACGCGGTGATGCGCCGGGTGTTCGGCCTCACGCGCGCGCAGCTCGGCCCGGGCGCGAGCTGAGTGCTACGCTCGGCGGATGTTCGTCGCGGTCGACCGCCTGCTGGTCAAGCTGCGCCAGCCCGCATCGCGCGCGGACGAGCTGATCGCGCTGCGCGAGCGCGTGCGCGCCGAGCTCGCGGGCGTCGCCGACGCCGAGGAGCGCGCGGTCGCCGACGAGCTGCGCGCGCGCAAGCTCGACGTCGCGGCCGAGCTCGACGGCGTGGCGTCGTGCGGCAGCTGCGCGCGCGGCTTCCCGTGGCCGATGGGGCACCACGCGGGCGGCGCGTGCTGCGGCGGCGTCACGGCGCACGTGTTCGACGACGACGAGCTCGCCGCGCTGGTGCAAGCGGGGACGCGCCCGCGCGATCTCGCGCCCCCCGCGCGCTCGCACGACCACGCGGGCTGCGCGTTTCGCGCGGCCGACGGCTGCACGCTCGCGATCGCGCACCGCCCGGCGCGCTGCGTCCATTACACCTGCGACGCGCTTCGCCGCGAGCTCCACGCGCGCGGCCGGCTCGACGCGATCGAGCCCAAGCTCGACGCGCTCGGCCGCGCGATGCGGCGGTTCGCCGCGCTGCATCGCGCGCGCACCGATCGCGACGTGCTCGCGGCGATCGCCCGTGCCGTCGCGCGATCGCGCTAGCGCTCGGGTGCGAACGCGAACCGCGCGACGCCGTCGAGCGTGCCGATCATGTGGCCCTGCCACAGCACCGACAGCCCGTCGCTGCCGAGGATCGCGAGCAGGTCGTGCGGGCCAGCCACGAACTGCGCGCCGCTGTACCTGTCCGACAGCTGGCAGCCCTCGAACACGACCCATTCGGTGTCGAGGCAGCCGACCCGGCGGCTGACCGCGAGCATCGGCGGCGTCGCGGACAGCCAGGTCAGCTCGTCGACGCCGTCGCCGTTGGACTGGCGCTCGTCGCGATCGTCGTCGGTCGGATACTGGGTTGTCTTGCCGGCCTCGGTGCAGCGCAGGACCTGCCGCGCGTCGGGCCCGACCTGGACGAGCTCGGCGTGAATCGACGACGGCGGCGCGATCGCGGGCGCGGCGATGCTCGGCGGCGCGGCCGAGTCGAACGCGGCGGCCGGCTGCGTGCGCGCGAGCTCGAGCGGCCCCGGCCACACGCGGGCGAACACCCACGCGTCGCACCGGCCGCCCTCGGGGACGCAGTGATGCGCGACCCCCTGCCCGAGATCCCATCCCCAGTCGCAGCGCGCCTGCCACACCGCGCCCGCGGCGTCGACGATCATCCGCCAGCGCGGCGTATCGAACTTCCCGGTCGGCTCGTCGGGTCCCGTCGCGACGTGCGGCTTCGGGATCGTCCAGCGCGCGATCGGCACCTTCTTGAACGCCTCGTAGCCCCTCGCGGTGACGCGGCCGACCTCGCCGCTGTCGAGCATCACGACCGGGTCCGGACCGATCCACGCGAGCGCGCTGATCGCGCCGGGCGCGGAGGCGGTGCGCGCGACGACCAGGCCGGTCGGCGTGGTCTTCGCGATGCGCACCGGGGTGTGGCCGTCCTCGTCGACGTTGTCGGCGGTGACGAGCTCGACGCTCGGGACCGGCGAGCTCGCGCGCGGGCTCGGCGCGTCGCCCGGCGGCGCGTCGCCCGGCGCGGGCGGGTCGCTCCGCGGCGGCGCTCCGGGGTTCGGCGCGACCACCGGCGCGCCGGTTGCAGCCACCCGGCGCGGCTGGCCGCACCCCGAAGCCGCGATCGCGACCATCGACCAGACCCAGCAGCGCATCGGCCGATTGTGTCACGGCGCTGCTCACTCGGCCGCGCAGTACCAGCTGTCGGGATCGGATGGATCGCCCTGGTGGACCGCGTCGAGCTGCTGCTCGATCGCGCACGCGGTGGTGAGCGAGCTGTACGACATCGGATAGACCGCGCTCGGCGTCACGCACTGCCACGCGGCCGGCCCCGCCTGCGACGTCAGCTCGAGCGCGGTGTCGACGCCATAGATGTGCTGGCACCAGTCCGTGAGATCGATGCCCGGGCCCCACGGGTTGCTGAGGCCGCGCGGCCAGCAGCCGCCGGCGCACGTGGTGCCGGGCCACAGCACGGTGGTCGCCGGCGCCAGGTTCAGCACGCCGTTGTACGGACCGAAGTAGGTGCCGGCGCGCAGATCGGTCACGGTCAGCACGATGTCGCCGCCGTACGCGCCGCGCGCGATCGTGCCGGCCACGCGCCAGTCGTTGCCCGGCGTGTCGCCCGTCGTGCCGGCGCTCGTCGGATCGAACGCGAACGATCCGTCGGCGGCGAGCGCGCCGGTGACCGTGAAGTTCTCGGCCGGGGCCTGGATCGGATACGCCGTCTGATCGAGCTCGTCCCATCCGGCGTACGTGACCTGGAACGAGATCGGGCAGGTCACCGTGACCTGCCCGGGGTTGGTCCCCGACAGCGTGCAAGCGACCACGCTGACGTCGTCCCAGCCGCAGTCGCGATCGGCCGCGCAGCACCCGTAGTCCTCGTGGCTGCCCTCGTCCCAGCAGTCCTCGTCGCAGCGGTTCACCGCGCAGATCTGCGCGCGCGTGTCGACCCAGACCTCGCCGGAGAGCTGGACCGGTCCGGGCGGCAGCCCGGCGTACGCGATCACCGGCCCCGCCGCGACGTCGAACTCCTGGTCCGACGTCGAGATGCAATCGTAGAGGCGCAGCGGCGTGCCGGCGCCGTGCCCGTTGCCCCAGACGTTGACGCACTTGCCGGCGCCCGGATTGCGGATCGTGCCGTCGGCCTCGAACGTCCACTGCTGCGCGGCCGTGCCGTTGCAGTCCCACAGATCGATCGCGGTGCCGTCGCTCGGATCGTCGTTCGACAGATCGAGGCACATCCCGGACGTCGCGTTGGTGATCGTGCCGGTCTGGCCGGCATCCGGGACGGTCCACTGCTGGGCTCCGGTGCCGTTGCAGTCCCAGATCTGGATCTGGGTGCCGTCGGCGTAGCTCGCCCCGGAGACGTCGACGCACCGCCCGGAGGCGCGCGCGATCACGCTGCCCGGCGCGCTCAGGCTGCTGGCCTGGTGGCTCTCGGACGTCGTGCACGCGGACAGCGCGAGGACGCAGATCGCGGTTCGAAGCATGACCGTCCGGACGCGGCCGCGCGCGATCAGTCGCACGCGGCCTGCAACACCGCGGTGACACGAAACAACGCGGCCCGGGCGCGCGTTTCCCCCGGCGATGCGCACGCTGATCGTCGCGACGTGCATGCTCGTCCCGCTCGCCGCCGCGGCC
>DATJAE010000416.1:0-13164 GCA_035516595.1 Kofleriaceae bacterium
CAAGCTCGACGTCGATCGCTCGCTCGTGCTCGCGCGCGCCGAGGTCGTGCCCGAGGTCGAGCTCGCGATCGCGCAGGGCCGCTACGCGCTGCCCGGCTGACCGTCAGCCGCCGGTGATCACGTTCGGCGAGCCGGCCACCATCTGGCCGACACCGCCGCAGTGCTCGTCCTGATCGCCGAGCCGGTGCGCCGCGAGGTTGTTGATCATCACGGTGCTCGAGCCGGCCTGCGCGGTCCACATGTTCGGCCCGCAGCACGCGGCGTGAATGCCCTGGTCGGTGACGCGCAGCGCCGGCATGCCGTTGACCATCACGTCGGGCGAGCCCTTGATCGCCGGGCCGATGCACGGATGCGGACACGCCGGGCAGCCGTGCGCGTCGGCGGGGACCTGCGAGTTATCGCCGAGGCGACTTTGTGGCGGCATCAGGTGAACCCTCCGGGCGACATCACCGCGGTGCCGACCGCGGGGATCGGCGTGATCGGCGTCCCGCCGGCGGCGATCGCGAACACGTTGTTGACCATGGTCGAGATCTTCCACAGGTTGTAGCACTGCTCGAACGCGTTCGAGATCGACTCGAACAGCTCCTTGTGGAACGGCGCCTGGGGGTCGGCGAGCATGCCGACCATCTGCATCTTCATCATGTCGGTGCTGATCGACACCGGCACCTGGGTGAGCGCGGCGAACGGCACCGGCACGTTGGGCATCGGCGGCGCGACCGGCGTCGGGACCGCGGCGTAGGCCGGGTAGAACGGCAGGCCGGGCGACTTCACGGTCGCGGTGAACGCCAGCCACGCGTTGCCGATCACCGTCGCGATCACGTTGGTGAACTTGAGCTGCATCGGCGTCGACTTCGGGCCCTGCGCCATGATCAGCGGCATCAGCGGCGGGCCGACGATCTGGCCGAGCGAGACGGTCGGACCGGCGACCACGAAGCCGATCATGGTCGCCATCGATTGCCACTGCGACCACGCCGAGCAGATCGCCGAGCAGGTGTCGTCGATGAACTGGCCGATCTTCGCGACGTGCATCTTCTGGGCGTCGGTGTGGTGCTTGACCATCGACGCCGGCTGGAACAGCGGCGGCATGCCCGGCGCGGTGACCTTCTCCTCCGGCTTGAGCGCCTTGCCGTACTGGTTGGCCGCGTCGCCCTGCGGCTCCTGCCAGTTCTGGGGCACCTTGAGGCCGAACGAGGTGAACTTCAGCCTCGCGAACTGCTGCATCATCTGGGCTTGCGGCGCAGGCATGGGGAGAGCCTGGCCATTATACGGGGCCCGGCCTAGCCCAGCTTCCTCGCGCGCAAGTAATGGACGCGATACGCGACCTGGCTGCGCGCGTCCCGCCGGAGCGTCCACGGCAGCTCGGCCTCGTCCTCGATCGCGTAGGGGGTGCGCAGCGCCTGGCCGCCGCGCAGGATCGCCGCGACGTCGGCCGCCGGATCGGGGCCGCCGATCCGCTCGCGCTCGTCGACCACGCCGCTCTGCCACGCGTACGGCGAGGTGATCACGAGCTCGCCGCCCGGCGCGCACAGCGCGTCGAGCACGCTCAGCAGCTGGCGCGGCACGCGCAGCGAGTCGAGCACGTTGCACGCGACCACGCGGTCGTAGCCGCCGGGCACGAGCGGCGGATCGAGCGCGTCGCCGCACACCAGGCTGCAGTTGCCGACCGCCGCGGCCTGCGCGCGCGCCGGCGCGTAGTGGCGGCCGGCCATCCGCCGCGGGTAGGCGACCGGCTCGCCGTCGAGCATGTGGCGGGCGCGGCGCAGCGTCGCGAACTGGAGGTCGAGCCCGACCACGTGGTCGGCGCGCGCAGCGAGCTCGGCGACGATCCGCCCGGCGCTGCAACCGAGCTCGACCGCGCGGCGCACCCGCGGCAGCGCGGCGATCCGTTCGACCAGCGCGCGGCCGCCGAGCTCGACCGCCGGCGTCGCGCGGTCGCCCCAGTGCGCGTCCATGTAGATCGAGACGTGCTCGACCAGCCGCGGATAGGCCGCGTCGTCGGGTCCGCCCGCGACCAGCAGCGCCGCGACCTCGGGCGGCAGATCGCGCTCGACGATCGCGGTGATCGCGTCGCGCACGACCTCGCTGCCCTCGGGCAGGACGATCGGCACGCCGTCGACGATCGGATAGCGCCGGCCGCACGCGCACGCGAGCACGTCGCCCTCGCGCGCGAGCGTCCGCAGGTCGATCCGGCCTTCGCCCATCGTGCGACAGCCAACACAAACCAGCAGATCCGGGATCATACGGGTGGCCTGGATCGTATGTGATAGCCTGTGCAACATGTCGGGTTCTCCGAAACAAAAGCTCCACCCCGAGACCGGCGAGGAGACCACCGACGAGAAAGAGCTCTACCTGCGCGACGGCCGCAAGCTGGTCGTGAGCGACGACCTGGTCGAGATCCGCAGCGAATCGGGGCTGGTCGAGATCCGGATCCAGCTCACCGAGCAGGGTCCGGTGCTGCAGGTCGAGGCGGCGCGGCTCTCGCTCAAGGCGAGCGAGCAGGTCGAGATCGCCGGCAAGAAGGTCTCGATCAAGTCCGAGGAGGACATCGAGGTCGAGGCCGACGGCATCGTGCGCATCGCCGGCAAGATGATTTATCTGAACTGAAGTATCGTCCTGCCGTGGAAACCGGCGCGTCAGCCGTGCTCGGCGCCGGGCGCTTCGAGCTGCGTGGCACGCTGGGCACCGGCGGCGCGGGGATCGTGTACCGCGCGTTCGATCGCCAGCTCCAGCGCGAGGTCGCGCTCAAGCTGCTGCGCCGCGCGTCGGGTCGCGATCTCTATCGCTTCAAGCGCGAGTTCCGCGCGCTCGCCGACATCGTCCATCCCGGGCTGGTGGCGCTGCACGAGCTCTACGCCGCCGGCGACGACTGGTTCTTCACGATGGAGCTGGTCGAGGGCGTGTCGTTCATCGACTGGGTGCGGCCCGGGCGGGGCGGCGGGCCGGGCCGCACGCGCGCCGACATCGCGGCCACGCCGGTCCACCAGGTGCGGCTGCGCGGCGCGCTGATCCAGCTGGTCGACGCGCTGCTCGCGCTGCACCAGGCCGGCAAGCTGCATCGCGACCTCAAGCCGTCCAACGTGCTGGTCACGCCGAGCGGCAGGCTCGCGCTGCTCGACTTCGGGCTGGTGAGCGCGATCGCCGAGACCAACCCCGAGCGGCTCGCGGTCGGTACGCCGGTGTACATGTCGCCGGAGCAGGCGTCGGATCAGCCGCTCGGCGAGGCCAGCGACTGGTACGCGCTCGGCGCGATGCTCTACGAGGCGCTCAGCGCGCGGCGGCCGTTCGAAGGCGAGTCCGAGCGCGTGATGACGCGCAAGCAGACCGAGACCCCGCCGGCGCCCGACGGGCCGCCGGATCTGGTCCGGCTGTGCATGCGGCTGCTCCAGCCCGCGGCCGCGGCGCGGCCGGGCGGCCTGGCGATCCTCGAGATGCTCGGCGCCCGGCCGTCGGCCATGACCCGCGACCTCGCGCGCACCGCGGCGCCGGCGACGTTCGTCGGCCGCGATCGCGAGCTCGCCGAGCTGCATCGCGCGTTCGCCGACGCGCGCCGCCGCGGCGTCGCCGTGATCGTGCGCGGCGCGTCGGGCATCGGCAAGACCACGCTGATCCGCCGGTTCGTGCGCGCGCTCGGCGATCAGGTGTTCGTGCTCGAGGGCCGCTGCTTCGAGCGCGAGCAGGTGCCGTTCAAGATGCTCGACGGCGTGATCGACATGCTGACCGGCGCGATCCTCGCGCTGCCACCGGGCGAGATCGAGCAGCTCGCGCCGCGCGACCTGCCGGCGCTGGTCCGGCTGTTCCCGGTGATGCGCCGGATCAAGCGGTTCGGCGAGCTCGCCGCGGCCGGGGCGCCAGCCGATCCGGGCGAGCTGCGCCGGCGCGGCTTCGCGGGGCTGCGCGCGCTGCTCGCGCGGCTGGCGCGGATCCGTCCGGTCGTGGTGTTCGTCGATGACGCGCAGTGGGGCGACGCCGACAGCGCGAGCGTGCTGGCCGAGCTGGTCCATCAGACCGACGCGCAGCTGCTCGCGATCGTCGCGCATCGCCCGGAGGACTACCTCGGCATGGTCGCCCGGCTCAAGCATCCGCCGCCCGGCACGCCGCGCCGCGGTGACCTGCGCGAGCTCGAGCTCGGCGGCCTGCCCGATGACGACGCGCTCGCGCTGGTCCGCCAGCTCGCGGCCGACCCGACCCGCGCCGCGGCCGTGGTGCGCGCCGGCGCCGGCAACCCGCTCGTGCTCGCCGAGCTCGCGCGCCAGCCCCAGCTGCCGGCCGACGCGACGATCGACGACCTCGTGCGCGCGCGCGTCACCCGCTTGCCTCCCGATGTCCAGGCCATGCTCGCGGTATCGAGCATCGCGGGCCGCCCGATCCCGATCGAGATCGCGGCGCAGGCCGCCGGCGTCGTGGGCGGTCACGACGAGGCGAGCCGGCTGGCCGCCGAGCGGCTCGCGACGATCCGCCGGGTGGGCGAGCAGCTGATCCTCCAGCCGGCGCACGATCACGTGCGCGTCGCGGTCGTCGCCGGGCTCGATCCCGAGGCCAAGGCGCTGTGGCACGAGGCGCTCGCCCGCGCGTTCGAGAGCGTCGGCGACGTCGACTCGCAGGCGGTGGTCGAGCACTGGCTCGCCGCCGGCTATCCCGCCAACGCCGCGCACCACGCGGTGGCCGCGGCCGCGCACGCCGAGCAGGCGCTCGCGTTTCGCCGCGCCGCCGAGCTCTACCGGATCGCGCTCGACTACGGCCCGTGGGACGCGTCGGGCCAGCGCGACCTGCTGCGCCAGCAGGCCAGCGCGCTCGCGTGCGCCGGCCAGCTCGACGAGGCGGCCGCGTGCTACGGCCACGCCGCGCAGCTGCTCGCCGATGACGAGGCGATCGACTGCGAGCGCCTGCGCATCGAGGCTCTGCTCCGCCGCGGCCGGCTCGACGACGCGCTGCCCGCGGCCGATCGGCTGCTCGCGCACATCGGCGTGCGCAGCCCGCTCGGCAAGGCGATGTCGCGCACGCGGCTGGCCGCGCACTGGATGCACCAGAAGCTGCGCGGGCTCGAGTTCACGCCGCGCGCGGCCACCGACGTCGCGCCGGCCGAGCTGTACCGGATCGACGTGCTGCACTCGATCGTGTCGGGGCTGGCGTTCGCCGATCCCGCGCTCGGTCGCGTGCTGCAGAGCGAGCTGCTGCGCCACGCGCTCGACGCCGGCGAGCCGGTGCGGGTGTGCCTCGCGCTCGCGCAGGAGCTGTGCTACGCGGCCGCCGCGGGCAGCCGGACGTGGAACGTGGTCGAGGCGGTCGGCGCGCGGCTCGTCGCGATCGCGGCGGGCGTCGGCCAGCCGTACGTGATCGGCCTCGCGCGCACCGCGCTCGGCATCGCGTCGTACATGGGCGGGCGATGGCGCGAGGCGCGCGGCCATCTCGAGGCCGGGCTCGCCGCGCTGCACGAGCACGGCCCCGGCGTGCGCTGGGAGCTCGACATCGGCGAGGGCTACTGGCTGGCGAGCCTGTACTACCTCGGCGAGTGGCGCGAGCAGCTGCGCCAGTCGAGCCTGCTCCTGCGCGATGCGCTCGAGCGCGGCGACGTGGTCGCCCAGCTCGCGGTGCGCTCGGGCCGCGGCAACCTCGCGTGGCTGATCGCGGGCAAGCCCGACGAGGCGCGCGCCCAGCTCGACGCCGCCGAGCGCTCGCTCGCGCCGGGCTTTCACCTGCCGCACGTGCTCGCGGTGCAAGCGGCCTGTAACATCGAGCTGTATCGCGGCGAGGCGGCCGCCGCGGCGCGCCGGCTCGATGCCGCGTGGCCCGACATCGAACGGATCGGCGCGCTGCGCCTGCAGCAGCTGCGGATCGAGCTGCAGCTGCTGCGCGCGCGCGTCGCGCTCGCCGATACCAGCCGCCCGCTGGACGAGCGCACGCGGCTGGCGCGCACGATCGCGGAAGATCTGGTGAAGGAGGGCGCGCCGTGGGCGATCGGCCTGGGGCTGGTCGCCCGGGCGGCGGCGCAAGCGGCGCGCGGCGAGCGCGCGGCGGCGCTGGCCACGCTCGGCGCGGCGGAGGAGCAGCTGGTCGCGTGCGACATGATCGGGTGGTTGCACGTCGCGCGGTTACGGCGCGGCGCGCTCGAAGGCGGCCCCGGCGGCGCGGCACGTGCCGCCGCGGCGCGCGATGTCCTCGCAGACCTCGGCGCGGCCGACCCCGACGCGGTGGCGTCGTTGCTGGCGCCCTGGCCGTGACGACTTGGGTTACGATGCCGCGCGTTCCGCCAAGGTGAGGACCGCGTGTCAGACCTGTCTCAGCACCTCGCAGCTTCGCAACGCATCGAGATCGAGGACCTCGACTGGGCCGCTTGCAAGGCGCACGGCCTCACCGATCGCGAGATCGAGTGCCTGAAGTTCTTCGCCGACATCGAGAGCCAGACGGTCTACTACTTCCTCGAGATCGCCAAGCTGCAGGCGGTGCGCGATCCGGGCTTCCTGACGTTCCTCACGATGTGGAACTACGAGGAGTACTTCCATTCGCACGCGATCACGCGGGTGCTCGTCGAGTGCGGCGTCCCGGTCGAGAGCGCGACCGAGCGCAGCACGCGGATCCGCGGGACCCGGCGGTTCCGCACCTGGCTCGAGGACACCAGCCAGACCTTGATGTCGAAGCTGTTCCCGCGGCGGTTCATCGGCCTGTGGTGCTTCTGGGGCTCGATGCAGGAGTGCCTGACCACGCAGGCCTACGAAGAGGTCATGCGCGCGACCCAGAACCCGGTGCTCGCCGAGCTGATGCGGCGCATCGCCAAGCAGGAGCGCCGCCACTTCGCCTACTACTACAACGAGGCGCGCGAGCGTCTGCTCGATCCGGGCACGCAGCGGCTGTGCCGGTTCATCGCGAAGAACTTCTACGCGCCGGTCGGCGCCGGCGTCAAGAGCGCGGAGCAGGCCGCGCAGCTGGTCGCGACGCTGTTCCCGGGCGACCGGATCTTCGAGGTCATGGGCTACATCGAGAAGCGGGTGTCGACCCTGCCCGGGATGGAAGGCCTCGATGTCTGCACGCGATGGGCGCGCAGGATCCAGCCGATCCTGCCCGAGTCGATGCGCGCGGCCGCGAGCGCCGCGGCCTGATCAGAACGCGTAGCCGATCCGGAAGTAGCCGTTGACGTCGACGTCGCTGTCGTCCGAGCTGCCCATGTGCCTGGCCGGGCCGGCGGCCAGCGCGATGTTGAGGCCCGAGTCGTAGCTCCAGTGCCAGCCGAACAGCAGCTCGGGCCCGGCCCACGAGTCGCTGCTGCAGTCGTCGCAGCTATCCGAGCTGTTGCGCGTGATCAGGCCGGGCTCGAGGAACGGGCCGGAGTAGGTGCGCCGGAAATAGATCGGCAGGCTGACCGTGACCTGGGTCATCGTGCCGCCGTCGTGGCTGTACAGCGCGACCGATCCGCTGATCGCGAGGTTCTGGCTCAGGCCGTACGACACCGACAGGTCGTAGTAGCCGAAGAACAGCCCGAACGGGTCGCCCATGACGTCGAGCCTGCGGTAGCGATACAGGTAGTCGCCGCGCTCGCCGACCTTCACCAGCTGGCCGTTGATGTGCGAGACGTTGCTCCAGTCCTCGTTCTGCGGCGGCGGCGACGGCACGGGCGGCAGCGCGCTCGGCGGTGCCAGCGGTGGCGCGACCGCCGCAACGACGACCTGGTCGTCGGCGTGCGCCACGGAGGCGAGCGCGGGGAGCAAGGCGAGGGCGACGGCGGCGCGGTTCGGCATGCGCGGCGTAAGAGCAGCTGCGATGCCAGGGGCCGGGTGTGACCGGAAGCTCGCGTCGCGCCTGGCCTTGCCGGTGCTTGCCGAGAACCCGGCGATGCTCGCGATTCGACAGGACTCGCGCAATTCCTGACATCGCTGTCGCGGCGCGCGTCAGGGCAGGACGGTCAGCGTGCGCATGGTCCCGCGCGTCACGCCGAACTGCTCGTGCACCGCGGCGGCCCGCACGACCTCGGCCGGCGCGATCGCGCCCGCGACCAGCCGGCGGTACGCGGTGACCACGCGATGCGCCTCCTCGCCGGTCTCGCGCACCAGCTCCACCCGCCGCCGCGACACGCCGCGCGCGACCAGCTCGGGGACCAGCGCGGCGGCGCTCTGCGCCTGCGCGTTGAACACCGTGTTGCGGCAGCCGACGTCGACGATCACCGGGTGGACCAGGCCGACGCGATCGCGCAGCGCGACGCGGTGGCGCTCGCACGGCCGGCCGCAGCTGCGAAAGTCGCGGCCGTCCGACAGCAGGTGGGCATAGACGCAGTGCTCGGTGTGAAACGTCGGGATGTGGTGGTGGACGGTCACCGCGATCCTGCCGCGCGGCGCGGCGGCGACCAGCGCGAGCAGCTGATCGCGATCGAGATCGTGCGCCGCGGTGATCGTGTCGAGCCCGCGCGCCAGCACCCAGCCGGCAGACAGCGAGTTGGTGACGTTGAGCGAGAAGTCGCCGTGCAGCGCGATGCCGCGCCCGCGCAGCGCGGCGAGCGAGCCCCAGCTGCGCACCAGGATCGCGTCCGGCGCGAGCGAGGCGAGGTGCTCGTCGATCTTGGCCTCGCCCGGCTTCTGGACGCGGACGGTCGCGACCGCGACCCGGGCGCCGCGGCTGCGGGCGCGCGCGACCGCGCGGGCGAGCCCGACCAGCTCCATCCAGTCGAGCTCGACCTCGGGCGCGCCGGCGTCGAGCGCGGCGTCGAGCTGGGCGTCGTCGCGGCACAGCACGACCAGCTCCGGCGCGGCGGCGCGCGGCGCCGCGGCGATCCGCACGGCGTCGATCACCGGGCCAGGCGCGAGCGCGCGCTCGACGGTCGCGAGCGCGCGATCGAGCGCGGCGACGATCGCGCGGCGCAGGTCCTTGAGCTCGGACACCGGCAGGTGCAGGCCGGGCGCGAGCGCGCTCGCGTCGAGCTCGGCGAGGTGAAACGCGGTGCCGCCGAGCGCGCCGAGCTTGTCGGCGAGCAGCTCGCGGCCGAGCCCGGCGTTGCGCGCCTCGGCGAGCGGCGACGCGCTCGCGGCCTCGGTGGTCCGGCCGCGCGCGCTGGCGCGCACGACCAGCGGCTCGCCGGCGCGTCCCGCGACCGCGAGCGTCACGCCGATCCGGCCCAGCGGCGCGGCGCCGGCCCGCGCGGCGTCGAGGCCGGCGCGCGTGACCCGCGGATCCGACGTCACCCACACGCGGTCGCCGAGGCCGACCTCGCGCAGGTCCGGCCCGGGCTGGCCGAAGCGAAGGCGATGGCCGCGCGGCGTGCGCGCGGCGGCGAAGATCGGGCCGCCTTGCTCCGGCTCCTCGGGGCGGCCGCGATCGAACACCACGCCCATCCCGGCGCGCACGTCGAGCCCGACGCCGTCGAGCTCGAGCTCGTCGCCCTCGATCGCGATCACCCGGCCGAGCAACAGGCCGCGATGGCGCGGCGCGCGGCCATCGACCAGCGTCTGGTGATCGGCGCCGTCGAGGAAGCCGAGCGAGGGCCCGCGGCTGTACGCGATCGCGAGCGCGTCGCGGTCGAGCGGGATGGCGCTGGCCGGCTCGAACGCGGGATCGAGCGCGCGCCGGTACTGCGCGACCGCGGTCGCGACGTAGGCCGGGCCCTTGAGCCGGCCCTCGATCTTGAGGCTCGCGACGCCGAGCGCGGCGAGTTCGCCCGCGCGATCGAGCGCGCGCAGGTCCCTGGGCGACAGCAGATACTCGACCTCGCCGAGGTCGCGCTCGCTGCCATCGACCTCGAGCCGGTAGGGCAGGCGGCACGCCTGCGCGCACTGGCCGCGGTTGGCCGAGCGCCCGCCCCACGCCTCCGACGACAGGCACTGGCCGCTCCACGCCACGCACAGCGCGCCGTGGACGAACACCTCGAGCGCGAGGCGCGTGCCGTCGCGATACGCCCGCAGCTCGGCGAGCGACAGCTCGCGCGGCACGACCACGCGCGCGAGCCCCAGCTCGGCCAGCAGCTCGGCCGCGGCCGGGCTCGACGCGGTCATCTGGGTCGACGCGTGGAGCTCGAGCGCCGGGCACACCGCGCGCGCGATCAGCGCGACCGCCGGATCTTGCACGATGATCGCGTCGCTGCCCGCCGCGGCGACGCGCCGGATCAGCTCCTCGACGATCGCCAGCTCGGGCTCGAACACCAGCGTGTTGAGCGTGACGTAGGCGCGCGCGCCCGCGCGGTGGACCTGCGCGATCACCTCGGCGAGCCCGCTCGACGGGAAGTTGGTGGCGCGCGCCCGCGCGTTGAAGCCGTCGTCGAGCCCGAAGTACACCGCGTCGGCGCCGGCGGCGAGCGCGGCGGCGAGCGCGTCGCGGTCGCCCGCCGGGGCGAGGATCTCGGGCCGAGCCATGACGCTGTCTACGCTGTTTTGGCGCCGCGGCGCCACGCAATCGAGCGCGTCGCCCGCGCCGACTGAGAGCTCTTCGGGGGCGGCACTTTCCGCTCCGTTCCGGCTTGCACTCCGGAGGGGTTGGTCCTTATAACGCCGGTCCCAGGCGACCCCCGAGGAACCTCATGACTTCCGTCCTAAATTGGCTCGCGGCCGGAGCAGCGACCAGGCCGCAAAACGAATCGCAGCTCGTCCTGCCCGACTTCCACGACTCGCAGTTCCTGGGGACGACGGGCTGGAACATCCTGGCGGTCGGGCTGGTGGTCAGCCTGTTCGGCCTCGGCTTCGGCCTGTGGAAGTACCAGAAGCTGAAGAACCTCCCGGTGCACAAGGCGATGCGCGAGATCAGCGAGCTGATCTACGCGACCTGCCGCACCTACCTGCGCACGCAGGCCAAGTTCATCTTCCAGCTGTGGGTGCTGATCGCCGCGGTGATCGTCATCTACTTCGCGGCGCTCGAGGGCACGGCCGCCGGCAAGGTCGCGGTGATCGCGATCTTCACCGTGCTCGGCATCCTGGGCAGCTCGATGGTCGCGGCGTTCGGCATCCGGGTCAACACGTTCGCCAACTCGCGCGCGGCGTTCGCGTCGCTGCGCGGCACGCCGTACGGCACGTACTCGATCCCGCTCGAGGCCGGCATGAGCATCGGCACGGTCCTGATCTCGACCGAGCTCATCATCATGCTCGGGATCATGCTGTTCCTGCCCGGCAGGCTCGCGGGCCCGTCGTTCATCGGCTTCGCGGTCGGCGAATCGCTCGGCGCCGCGGCGCTGCGCATCGCCGGCGGCATCTTCACCAAGATCGCCGACATCGGCTCGGACCTCATGAAGATCGTCTTCAACATCAAGGAAGACGACGCGCGCAACCCCGGCGTGATCGCGGACTGCACCGGCGACAACGCCGGCGACTCGGTCGGCCCGACCGCCGACGGCTTCGAGACCTATGGCGTGACCGGCGTCGCGCTGATCACGTTCATCCTGGTCGCATTCCCGAGCATCACCGGCCTGTCCGGCTTCGACGCCAGCGGCCATCCCAACAACCCGGGCGGCTGGATCCAGACCGTGCTGCTCGTGTGGATCTTCGCGATGCGCATCGTGATGATCGTGGCCTCGGTCGGCAGCTACCTGCTCAACGAGCTGATCGCGCGCGCCCTCTACGGCAAGTCCAAGACGATGAACTTCGAGCACCCGCTGACCATGCTGGTGTGGATCACGTCGATCGTCTCGATCGCGCTGACCTTCATCGTGACCTACCTGCTGATCGGCCAGGGCCCGTCGTCGCTGTACATGCGCGCGGCGCCCGGCCTGTGGTGGAAGCTTTCGGCGATCATCTCGTGCGGCACGCTGGCCGGCGCGCTGATCCCCGAGCTGGTGAAGGTGTTCACCTCGGTCAACTCGGGCCACGTCCGCGAGGTCGTGACCGCATCGAAGGAAGGCGGCCCGTCGCTCAACATCCTGTCGGGCCTCACCGCCGGCAACTTCTCGGCCTACTGGATGGGCCTGGTGATCGCGGCGCTGATGGGCATCGCGTACTGGATCTCGACCTCGGGCGGCCTGGTCGAGCTGCTCGACACGGCGAACGCGTCGTTCGGCCAGCCGATGGGCGGCGGTGACCCCGCGGCGGCGCACTTCGCGTACGGCGCCGCCGCCGCGGTGTTCGCGTTCGGTCTGGTCGCGTTCGGCTTCCTCGGCATGGGTCCGGTGACGATCGCGGTCGACTCGTACGGCCCGGTCACCGACAACGCGCAGTCGGTCTACGAGCTGTCGCTGATCGAGAGCATCCCGAACGTCGAGGACGAGATCGAGAAGGAGTTCAAGTTCAAGCCCGACTTCGAGAAGGCCAAGGGCTTCCTCGAGGAGAACGACGGGGCGGGCAACACGTTCAAGGCGAGCGCGAAGCCGGTGCTGATCGGCACGGCCGTGGTCGGCGCCGTGACGATGATCTTCGCGCTGATCATGCTGGTCACCGACGGCCTGCGCGCCGAGGAGGTCGGCAAGCTCTCGATGATCCATCCGCCGTTCCTGCTCGGCCTCGTCACCGGCGGCGCGGTGGTCTACTGGTTCACCGGCGCGTCGACCCAGGCGGTCTCGACCGGCGCCTACCGCGCGGTCGAGTTCATCAAGGCCAACATCAAGCTCGACACCGAGGCCGGTGCGAAGGCCAACGTCAAGGACAGCCAGCGCGTCGTGCAGATCTGCACCGAGTACGCGCAGCGCGGCATGGTCAACATCTTCATGGTGATCTTCTTCTCGACCATCGCGTTCTCGTGCCTCGACCCGTACTTCTTCATCGGCTACCTGATCTCGCTCGCGCTGTTCGGCCTGTACCAGGCGATCTTCATGGCGAACGCCGGCGGCGCCTGGGACAACGCGAAGAAGATCGTCGAGACCGAGCTGCGCGCGAAGGGCACCGAGCTCCACGCCGCGACCGTGGTCGGCGACACGGTCGGCGATCCGTTCAAGGACACGTCGTCGGTCGCGCTCAACCCGGTGATCAAGTTCACCACGCTGTTCGGCGTGCTCGCGGTCGGCATGGCGATCGGCCTGCACCACAAGGCGCTGGGCATCGACGAGTTCGGCGTGCGGGTCAGCGATCCGCGGCCGGTGTTCGAGACGATCCGCTACCTCGTGGCAGGCGCATCGCTCGTGATCGCGCTGTTCTTCGCGTGGCGGTCGTTCTACGGCATGCGCATCGGCAGCCATCAGGAGGCGCCGAAATCGGAGGCCCCGAAGGCAAAGTCGGAGCCGAAGTCGGAGGCGAAGTCGGAGGCGAAGGTCGAGGAGGCGGTCGAGGCCAA
>DATJAE010000417.1:0-24305 GCA_035516595.1 Kofleriaceae bacterium
CGATCAACACGACGGTCGACAAGCTCGGGCGGTTCTCCGCCGAGGTGACCCGCGTCGCCCGCCTGGTCGGCACCGAGGGCACGCTCGGTGTCACCGCCGACGTCAAGGACGTGTCGGGCATCTGGAAGGAGCTGACCGACAACGTCAACCAGATGGCGCGCAACCTGACCAACCAGGTGCGCGACATCGCCGAGGTGACGACCGCGGTCGCCAACGGCGAGCTCGGCCGCAAGATCACGGTCGAGGCGCGCGGCGAGCTGGTCACGCTGAAGAACACGATCAACGCGATGGTCGACTCGCTCGGCTCGTTCGCGTCGGAGGTCACGCGCATGGCGCGCGAGGTCGGCACCGAGGGCGTGCTCGGCGGCCAGGCCCAGGTGCGCGACGTGTCGGGGATCTGGAAGGAGCTGACCGACAACGTCAACTCGATGGCGTCGAACCTGACCAACCAGGTGCGCAACATCGCCGACGTCGCGCGCGCGGTCGCCGCGGGCGACCTGTCGCGCAAGATCACGGTCGACGCGCGCGGCGAGGTGCTCGACCTCAAGGCCACGCTCAACACGATGGTCGATCAGCTGAACGCGTTCGCGAGCGAGGTCACCCGGGTCGCGCGCGAGGTCGGCACCGAAGGCCGGCTCGGCGGGCAGGCCTCGGTCGAGGGCGTGCGCGGCACGTGGAAGGAGCTGACCGACAACGTCAACGGCATGGCGCGCAACCTGACCAACCAGGTGCGCGACATCGCCGAGGTGACGACCGCGGTCGCGCGCGGCGATCTCACCCGCAAGATCACGGTCGACGCCAAGGGCGAGATCCTCGAGCTCAAGAACACCGTCAACATCATGGTCGATCAGCTGAGCTCGTTCGCCGATCAGGTGACCCGGCTGGCGCGCGACGTCGGCATCGAGGGCCGGCTCGGCGGCCAGGCCGACGTGCGCGGCGTGCTCGGCACGTGGCGCAACCTGACCGACGCGGTGAACTCGATGGCGGCGAACCTGACCGATCAGGTGCGCAACATCGCGAAGGTCGCGACCGCGATCGCCGCCGGCGATCTGCAGCAGAAGATCGTCGTCGAGGCGCGCGGCGAGATCCTCGAGCTCAAGAACACGGTCAACATCATGGTCGATCAGCTGTCCGCGTTCGCCGACCAGGTGTCGCGCGTGGCGCGCGAGGTCGGCACCGAGGGCAAGCTCGGCGGCCAGGCCTCGGTCGAAGGCGTGCGCGGCACGTGGAAGGAGCTGACCGACAACGTCAACCAGATGGCGTCGAACCTGACCAACCAGGTGCGCGACATCTCGGCGGTCGCGACCGCGATCGCGCGCGGCGACATGACCCGCAAGATCGCGGTCGAGGTGCGCGGCGAGCTGCTCGACCTCAAGAACGTGATCAACACGATGGTCGACACGCTCAGCGCGTTCGCCGACGAGGTGACCCGCGTCGCGCGCGAGGTCGGCGTCGAGGGCAAGCTCGGCGGTCAGGCCGCGGTGCGCGGCGTCGCCGGCACGTGGAAGGAGCTCACCGACAACGTCAACCAGATGGCGTCGAACCTGACCAACCAGGTGCGCGACATCGCGGACGTGACGACCGCGGTCGCCAACGGCGACCTGACGCGCAAGATCACGGTCGAGGTGCGCGGCGAGCTGCTCCAGCTCAAGAACACGATCAACACGATGGTCGATCAGCTCGGCTCGTTCGCGTCCGAGGTGACGCGCGTCGCCCGCGAGGTCGGCCTCGAAGGCGTGCTCGGCGGCCAGGCCGAGGTGCGCGGCGTCAGCGGCACGTGGCGCGAGCTCACCGACAACGTCAACGTCATGGCGCGCAACCTGACCGAGCAGGTGCGCGGCATCGCGACGGTCGTGACCGCGGTCGCCAACGGCGACCTCGACCGCAAGCTGAACCTCGCCGCGCGCGGCGAGATCGCGACCCTGGTCGACACGATCAACAACATGATCGACACGCTGTCGACGTTCGCCGAGCAAGTCACCGGCGTGGCGCGCGACGTCGGCGTCGACGGCCGGCTCGGCGGTCAGGCCGACGTGCCCGGCGCGGCCGGCGTGTGGCGCGACCTCACCAACAACGTCAACGAGCTCGCCGGCAACCTGACCAACCAGGTGCGCGCGATCCGCGACGTCGCCACCGCGGTGACCCAAGGCGACCTCACGCGGTCGATCACGGTCGAGGCGCGCGGCGAGATCGCGCAGCTCAAGGACACGGTCAACCAGATGATCCGCACGCTGGCGGAGACCACCAAGGTCAACCAGGAGCAGGACTGGCTCAAGACCAACGTCGCGCGGTTCACCCGCATGCTGCAGGGCCAGCGCGATCTGCTGACCGTGGCGCGCCAGATCCTCAACGAGCTGGCGCCGCTGGTCAACGCGCACCACGGCGCGTTCTACATGGCGGAGGCCGACGATCAGGGCCAGCTGCTCCGGCTGTTCGCGTCGTACGCGTTCCAGGAGCGCAAGCAGATCGCGAGCACGTGGCGGTTCGGCCAGGGCCTGGTCGGCCAGGCCGCGCTCGAGGGCAAGCGGATCGCGGTCAGCAAGGTGCCGGCCGACTACATCCAGATCACGAGCGCGCTCGGCGAGGCGCCGCCGCACTCGATCGTGGTCGTGCCGATCCTGTTCGAGGGCGAGGTCAAGGGCGTGATCGAGCTGGCGTCGTTCGAGCGGTTCTCGGGCATCCAGCTCGCGTTCCTCGACCAGATGCTCGAGTCGCTCGGCATCGTGATCGCGACGATCGAGGCGACGATGCGCACCGACGAGCTGCTCCGCCAGTCGCAGAGCCTCACCGAGGAGCTGCGCAGCCAGCAGGACGAGCTGCAGCAGACCAACGAGGAGCTCGAGGAGAAGGCGCACCAGCTCACCGAGCAGAAGGCGGAGGTCGAGAAGAAGAACCGCCAGGTCGAGCTCGCCCGCCAGGAGCTCGAGGAGAAGGCCGAGCAGCTCGCGCTCACCTCGAAGTACAAGAGCCAGTTCCTCGCGAACATGTCGCACGAGCTGCGCACGCCGCTCAACTCGCTGCTCATCCTGTCGCGCCAGCTGTCGGACAACGCCGAGGGCAACCTCAGCGAGAAGCAGATCCGCTACGCCGACACGATCCGCCAGGCCGGCACCGATCTGATGACGCTGATCAACGAGATCCTCGATCTCGCGAAGATCGAGTCCGGCACGATGGCGGTCGACGTCGGCGCGGTGCGGTTCGTGAACCTGCGCGACTACGTCGACCAGACGTTCCGCCAGGTCGCGGCCGAGAAGGGGCTCGGGTTCTCGGTCGAGCTCGACGACAACGTGCCGCCGACGATCGACACCGACGACATGCGGCTGCGCCAGGTGCTGCGGAACCTCCTGTCCAACGCGATCAAGTTCACCGAGCGCGGCCGCGTCAAGCTGCGGATCAGCCGCTCGGGCAGCGACGTGATCGCATTCTCGGTGGCCGACACCGGCATCGGCATCGCGCCGGACAAGCAGCGCATGATCTTCGAGCCGTTCACCCAGGCCGATGGCTCGACCAGCCGCAAGTACGGCGGCACCGGGCTCGGCCTCGCGATCTCGCGCGAGATCGCCGGCCTGCTCGGCGGCGACCTGCGGGTCGACTCCGTGGTCGGCCAGGGCAGCACGTTCACGCTGTACCTGCCGACCGTGTACCGCCAGCGCGACGCGCGGATCGCGCGCGCCAGCGTGCCGCCGCAGGTGCTCGATCTGACCAGCCCCGACGCCGACGAGCCGATGGCCGACGCGCCGCCCACCCTGCCGCGCGCGATCCCCGACGACTACGAAGCGCTCGAGCCCGGCGACCGTGCGCTGCTGATCATCGAGGACGATCTGACGTTCGCGATGACGATGCTCGAGATGGCGCGCGCGTCCGGCTTCAAGGGCGTGGTCGCGACCGGCGGCCACCAGGCGCTCGAGCTCGCGCGCACGATCCGGCCCGACGCGATGACGCTCGATCTGCGCCTGCCCGATCTCGATGGCTGGGTGCTGCTCGATCGCCTGAAGCACGACGCGACGACCCGCCACATCCCGGTGCACATCGTGTCCGGGCTCGACGAGGAGCGCCGCGGCCTGCAGTGCGGCGCGCTCGGCTTCCTGCACAAGCCGGCGACCGCCGAGGAGGTCAAGGCCAGCCTCGACGGCGTGCGCGCGTTCGTCGAGAAGCGGGTCAAGCAGCTGCTCGTGGTCGAGGACGATCCGGTGCAGAGCCAGGCGATCAGCGACCTGATCGGCGACGGCGACGTCGAGACCACGACCGTGCCGACCGGCGAGTCCGCGCTCGAGACGCTCGGCGCGCGCGCGTTCGACTGCGTCGTGCTCGACCTCCGGCTGCCCGGGATGAGCGGGTTCGAGCTGATCGAGCAGATCAAGGCGAACCCGAGCCATCGCCGCCTGCCGGTGATCGTCTACACCGGCCGCGACCTGACCGACGACGATCGCCAGCGGCTCCACGGGCTCGCGCAGACCGTGATCGTGAAGGACGTCACGACGATGGAGCGGCTGCTCGACGAGACCGCGCTGTTCCTGCACCGGGTGGAGGCCAACCTGCCCGAGCGCAAGCAGCGCGTGCTGCGCCGGCTCGCCAAGAACGATCCGCAGCTCGCCGAGCGCAGCGTGCTCGTGGTCGACGACGACCTGCGCAACATCTTCGCGCTGACCTCGCTGCTCGAGGGCCACAAGATGAACGTGCTGTATGCGGAGAACGGCAAGCGCGCGCTCGCCAAGCTCGAGGAGAACCCGTACATCGACGTCGTGCTGATGGACATCATGATGCCGGAGATGGACGGCTACGAGGCGGTGCGGCGGATCCGCGAGCGCGCCGAGTGGAAGGGCCTTCCGGTGATCGCGCTCACCGCAAAGGCGATGAAGGGCGATCGCGAGAAGTGCCTCGAGGCCGGCGCGAGCGACTACATCACCAAGCCGGTGGACGCCGATCAGCTGCTCTCGCTGCTGCGGGTGTGGCTGTACCAGGCGTGATCACATCGCCGGCGGCGACAGCTGGCCGGCTCCCGGCTCGAGCATGCCGTAGATGACGATCACGCCGGCACCGCCCCCGCCCCCGCCGCCGGTGCCGGTGCCGGTCGCGCCGTCGGCAGCGCTGCCGGTCGCGCCGCCGAGCGTCATCGCCGCGGCGCCCTCGCCGCCGGCGCCGGCGCCGCTGCCCGCGCTGCCGCCGGTCGCGGGCTGATCGGGCGCGGTCGGATCGCCGCCGTTGCTGCCCGAGGTCGTGCCGCCGCCACCCCCGCCGCCGCCGCCGTTGGCGAACACCTCGCCGTCGATCACGACGGCCGGCGCGTCGAGCCCGATCATGCCGCCCGCGCCGCCGCCGCAGCCGCCGGTCGGTCCGCCGAGCGAGCCGTTGTCGCCGCCCTCGCCGGAGGCGTCGATCACCCCGCTCGCCTCGACCGTGATCGCGGCGCTCGCGATCAGGTAGACCGCGCCGCCGCCGTGCCCGCCGGCGCCCGGCGAGCTGCCGGCGCCCGAGCCGCCCGCGCAGCCGCCGCGCAGCGTGGTCGGTGTGATCGGCGGTGCCGCCGGGCCGCCGCCGCTGCCGCCCGCCCCGTTGCCGCCGCCGCCGCCCGCCCCGCCGAAGCTTCCGCCCGCGCCGCCGCCACCGCTCGACGCCGCGATCAGGGGCAGGCACGCCGACGGATCCGCGCCGGCGCCCGGCATGCTCGCGCCGCCCATCGCGCGCTCGCTCGCGACGTCGAGCGTGCCGGCGAGGTCGATCGTGCCGGTCGCGAGCAACACGAGCGGACGCGTACCGATCGCCTTGACCGAGCCGCCGGTGTCGATCGAGATGTCGTGCGCGGCGAGCACGCAGTACGGGCTCGCGGTCTTGGTCTTGGCGCACAGCACCGAGCTGTCGGTGTCGATCGAGATCGATATCGACAGCTCGCCCTCGGGCGGCGCGCTCGGGCAGATCGTCACGAGGCCCGTGCCGAAGCACCCGCTCGCATCGCCTTGCGAGTCGATCGCGGCGTCGGCGCCGCCGGGCAGCTGGCAGGTCCCGCCGGTGCACACCAGCCCCGACGGGCACGGCGCGCTCGTGCACGGACTGCCCGGTACGAGCGTCGGGGAGTAACACCCCGCGGCCACGAGCATGGCGGCTGCGCGCACCGCGAAATTATCACCCAATCCCGGCGCCTTGCGCGATCCTCGTTTAACCTCGACGGTACGCGAGGGTCCTCGATCACATGACGATCGTTCGCTTCGCCTTGCCCGCGCTCGTGCTCGCCTCGGGTTGCATCATCGAGGGCAGTCACTCCAGCCCGTCGACGTGCGGCTCCGACACGTCCTACGACATCGACACCGGCGCGTCGATCACGCACGCGGCGGGGGTCGATGCCGGCTACTACGTCAGCTACGCGGCGGGCGGGGCGTGGCACATCGAGTGGACGTGCGACACCAAGCTGTCGGCCGAGGGCTGCAACTTCACCGGCGAGATCGTGTTCGACACCCAGCCCGGCGCGCCGGCGCCGACCTGCTACCTGTGCGAGGACGACGACATCTTCTCGTCGCACGCGAGCGGCTCGCAGACCGTGGTCGACTTCAACACGATCACCTCGACCGGCATCGACGGCGTCGACTTCACGTCGACCCCGGGCGACATCATCTCGGTCGATCTCCAGATCAACAGCCTCTACCAGAACGACCTGGTGTTCCTGCCGTCGGACGGCAACACCGTGTCGCCGCTGTGCATGCCGACCGATCTCGAGCCGACGTCGCCGTAGCGTCAGCGGAGCTCGCCGAGCGCGCGCGCCAGATCGGGCCGCGGCCCGATGTGCTCGCGGGTGTTGCCGGTCTGCGGCGTGCCGGTCGTGGCGAGCAGGCGGCGGACCTCGGCCGGCGCCAGCGGCGCGCCGCTGCGGCGCGCGTAGCTCTCGAGCAACACCGCGGCGCCCGCGACGATCGGCGACGCGCTCGACGTGCCGGAGAACTGGCCGGTGTAGTGGCGATCGCTGCCGGCGCAGCGCTGGAGGTCGCCGTAATCGAGCGTGGCGACCCTGCGGCCCCAGCCCTGGACGTCGACCCGCGCGCCGTAGTTCGAGAAGTCCAGGCGCGCGCGATCGGTGAAGCCATCGCGGGGCGGGCCGCCCGCGCCCACCATGATCGCGCCGGAGTCGCGCTTGGTGCGGTCGAGCTTGCCGCGATACGCGCGGTGGTCGAGGTTCTCGCCGCCGTTGCCGGCCGCCTCGATCACGACGATGCCGCGATCGGTCGCGGCGCGGATCGCGTCGTAGCTGTCTTCCCAGTACTCGACCGGCAGGAACCGGCCGCGCGGCCCGGTGCTCTGCAGCTCGATCAGCAGGACGTCGCCCGGGCGCAGCGCCTCGGCGGCGGTATCGATCGCGTCGGCGACCGAGGTGTCGCCGATCGACGACGTGAACACGCGATCGACGTCGGGCGCGAGGCCGACCACACCCAGGCCGTTGTCGCGGCCGACCACCTCGCCGAGCACGGCGGTGCCGTGCTGCCGCCAGCTGACGTCGCGGATCAGCGTGCCGCCGGCGTGGGTGATCCGATCACCGGGCAGATCCTCGTGCGCCGCGTTCCAGTTGCCCTCGACGTCGGCGAACCACACGCCCGCGCCGCGCACGCCGATCCGCCACGCGGCCGGCGCGTCGATCCCCGCCGGCGCCGGTCCGACGTAGCCCTGGTACGACTCGTACGACGGCGTCGTGATCGGGCAGCGATCGGGCTCGTCGGGCAGCGCCGCGCCGGCGAGCACGGCGTCGGGCGCGACGAACGCGGCGTCGACGCCGGGCTGTCCCGCGAGCTCGACCAGATCCTCCGCGACGCGATCGCTCGGCACGTCGAGCGCGATCCACTCCGCGCGAGCGTCGCTGGTGCCGCGCGGCAGGTGATGGAACAGCGGATGGATCGCGCCCGCCGGCAGCGGCGCGCGCGCGTGCAGCTTGACGTGCAGCGTGATCGTACCCTCGGTCGGCGGATCGCGATCGATCCAGATCAGGATCGCAAGCACGACGAGCGCGAGCAGCCCGATCGCGAGGTAACGCCACGGGGTCGGTAGGTCGGCGATCCGGCGCATACCCGATCGTATCGCATGCCGGCCCGCTGACAACTCAGTGCGGCAGCGCGGCCAACCCCGCCGATGCCGCCGCGGCGACCGCCGCATCCGGATCGTGCAGCGCGGACTCGAACCACGCGCGCGCCGCGCCGGTGTCGCCGCGCTCGGCGATCAGCCGCGCGAGCATCACGGCGGCGCGGCCGCGGCGCAGCGAGGTCGGCGAGCGGTCGAGGAACGCGACCAGCGCGTGCTCGGCCTCGGTCTTGCGGCCGGCGCGGACCAGCGCGATCGCCTCGACGTAACGCGCGTCGGCCGCGATCGGGTCGTCCCCCGCGGCGTCGGCCGCGGCACCGAGCTCGCGCGCGGCTTGGGCCGGCTTGCCATCGCGCAGCAGCTCGAGGCCGGCCTCGAAGTGGGTCTCGACCGCGCGGCTCGCCGGCGCGGGCGGCACGCCCACGATCCCGGACGGCTCGGCCGGCGCGGGCGGCACGGCCGCGGGCGGCGGCTCGGCCGGCGCGGGCGGCACGACCGGTGCCGGCTCGGACGCCGGCTCGGCGGAGCCGGACCTCGCGATCCGCAGGCGCGCCGGCGCGATGGCCGCTGCGGGATCCGCCGGCGGGGCGGCGAACGGCGGCGGCGCGGCGGCGGGCGGCGGCGGCGCCGCGGCGACCGGCGGCCGCGCGGCGGCGAGCGGCGGCGGCGCGGCGGCCACCGCGGGCGCGGCTGGCTTCAGATCGGCCGTGATCGCGTGCGGGCGCGTCCACGTCTGGCCGGCGGCGAGCACGATCACCTGCTGGCCGACGACGCGCACCTCGGCGGTCCCGGCCGTCACGTTCACCGCCTCGAGTTGCTCGCGCTCGACCCGCACCGCGTAGCTGCCGATGCCCTCGACCTCGGCGTCGCTCGTCGCGATCCGCACGTGCGCGCCGGGCGGCAGCGCCGCCACCGCGAGCCGCAGCGTGCCGGCGTGCACCTTCACGACCTCGGCGACGCCATCGGCGCCGCGCTCGACCACGCGGTCGAAGCTCGCGGTCTCGGGCGCGTCGATCTGCGCGTGCGGCGCCGCCGGTGACGCGTCGTCGCGGCCGCGCACCACCAGGAGCAGCGCGGCCGCCGCGGCGAGCGCGCCTGCGGCGAACGCCGCCGCGACCACCGGCCAGCGCGAGCCGGTCCGCCCGGGCCGCGCCGCTGCGACCAGCAGCGCCGAGCGCACCGCGTCGCGCCGCGCGTCGTCCGGCCGGTCCCACGGCAGCTCCGCGGCGAGCTCGCGCAGCCGATCGTCGTCGTCGCTCATGATCGTCCTCCATCGTCGCCTTCGATCGATTCGCGCAGCGCGCGCCGTGCCTCGTGCAGGCGCCGCCACAGCGTGCCGGCGCGCACGCCGAGCACGCGCGCGGCCTCGACACCGGGCACGTCCTCGAGGTCGCACAGCACGTAGGCCGCGCGCAGATCGTGGGGAAGCTCGTCGAGCGCCGCGGCGAGCCGCCGGACCTGCTGCGCGCGGATCGCGGCCGCGTCGGGCGCGCCCGCGGCGGCCGGCGGCGGCGCGTCGGCCAGCGCGACCCGGCGCCGGATCGCACCGCGGACGTGATGGCGCACCAGGTTCGCCGCGATCCCGAGCAGGAAGCTGCGCACCTCGCCGCGCCCGCGATAGCGCCGCGCCGCGCGCCAGGCCTCGAGGAACGTGGTCTGCACCAGATCGTCGATCGCGCCCGGCTCGGTCGACAGCAGCCGCGAGATCAGGCGGTACACCGCCTCGTGATGGCGATCGAACAGCGCGCCGAGCGCCGCGCTATCGCCGATGCCGCACGCGGCGAGCAGCGCCTGGTCGGACAGCTCCGACGCGGCGGCGCGGCGCTCGTCGCGGCGGCGCAGCGGTACGATCTGTCCTCCGTCGGGCATGGGTTTCGCCAGCGTCATCGCGCGCCGACCCTGAGCCCGATCCCGAGCTGGAACGCGGCGGTCGGCTCGCCGGGCAGCGTGGTCTGATCCGACGGCGAGGCCGACGAGTCCGGCGCCGGCATCGCCGCGTAGGGTCCGTGGCCGAACGGCGCGAGCGTGACGCTCGCGATCCCGACCAGCCAGACATGCGCGAACAGCGGCACGCCGAGCTGGAGCGCCGCCTCGAGCCGCGGCGTGAACGTCGAGGCGTCGAGGTGATCGCCGATGTAGATGTTGCCGCTGCCCGCGCCGGTGCCGTTGGCGTCGAGAGTGCACGCGCCCGACCCGCCCGACGTGCCGTCCGGCAGGCAGTTCGGATCGGTCGTGGGATCGCACTTGGCCGGCGCACAGCCGTCGATCCGCCGGGTCGCCATCCGGCCGACCCCTACGCCGAGCTCGGGCGCGACGATCATCGCGCCGAGCGGGTGTGACCAGCTCGCGGTCGCGAGCGCGGCGAGGTCGGTGCGCGCCGCGCTGGTCAGCGGGGCGGTGACCGTCTCGCTCGCGTAGCTCACGCGCGCGCCGACACAGAACGCGTCGAGCCGGGCGCACGCGGCCACCCCGAACCCGGTCCAGCTCGGGCCGGCGGTGTTCCACGTCTGCTCGTAGCCGCCCGCGATCGCGACGCGGTCGTAGATCGTGGTGACCGGCGCGGCGGCGACACCCGGGCGTGCGGCAAGCGCGTCGACCGCCTCCGCCGGCGGCGCGGCGCGCGGCGCCGGCGGATCGAGGTCGTCCTGCAACCACGAGTCGATCCATGCCGCGGCGAGCACCGCATCGCTCACCACCCTGCCCTCGCTGCGTGCGCTGCCGTCGCGGATCGCGACGGCGATCCCGCCGCCGCGATCGAGCTCGACCGCGGCGACCACCGCCCGGCAGCCGCCGTGCGGCACGTCGTGCGCGACGTCGGCGGCGGCCTCGGTCGCGACGCCGAGCCGCTCGAGCTCGGCCTTGACCTGCGCGACCGCGCCGGCGTCGCCGCCGAGCACCGCGCGCGGCGCGCATGGCTCTGCTCGCACCGTCCGGATCGCGGACAGCACGAGGATCGCCAGCGCTCCGCGCGCGCGGGTCACGCCCCGCCTAGCCTCCGCACCCGAAGTCGCCCGGCGGGTTCGCCGGGAACAGCGAGCCCGCGGCGCCGCAGTTGCCCGACGCGTCGCACGGCACGGGCGGCGGCCAGCAGGTCCCGTCCGATCCGGGGCAGGCGCACGTGGTCGGATCGGTCATGCAGGGATCTTGGCACGACGTGGGGTCGTTCGGGTCCTTGCACGGCGGCGGAGGCAGCATGCAGCTCGGATCCGTCGTCGGATCGCAGATGCACGTGCCGTCGCTGTCGCACTTGCAGGTCGGATCGGTCGTCGGATCGCACGCCACCACGCACTTGCCGCTGCTATCGCAGGGGCAGTTCGGATCGATCGTGGGATCACACATCCCGCACGTACCGTCGGGGTCGCACGTGCAGTTCGGGTCCGAGGTCGGATCGCAGCCGCCGCTCCCGCTGCCACAGCTGCCGTCGGCCTTGCACTGGCAGATCGGATCGTTCGGATCGCAGGAGCCGCTGCCGCTGCCACCGCCGCTGCAGGTGCCGTCCGGGTCGCACTTGCAGGTCGGATCGGTCGTCGGATCGCAGGTGCCGCTGCCGCTGCCACCGCCGCCGCCGCTGCAGGTGCCGTCCGCATCGCACTTGCAGGTCGGATCGGTCGTCGGATCGCAAGTGCCGCTGCCACCGCCGCCGCCGCCGCTGCAGGTGCCGTCCGCGTCGCACTTGCAGGTCGGATCGGTCGTCGGATCGCAGGTGCCGCTCCCACCGCCGCACCCACCCATGTTCCACGGCGCGGTCGGGTGGCACACGCGGAACGTCACGTCGGCGAGCGCCGAGCCGTTGCGGGTCACGACGTGCTGCACCGCGCCGTCGGCGCCCAGCACCTCGAGCCGGTAGCTGTGCCCTGCCGGCAGGGCCAGCGTGAACGAGCCGTCGGTCCGGACGCGGCTCGCGGTGATCACGCTATCGCCCGAGATCGCACGCACCGCGACCGCGGACTCGCCGAGCCGGCCGGTCACCACCTGGGTCGACGGGCCGCCGCTGCAGCCGAGCCACGCGCTCGCGCACACCGCGACGAGCCATGGAAGTAACGCGCTTCGCATCCGATCCTCCTGGTTGGGTCGCTACCTAGTGCCCGCCGCCGGCCTACCCTTCGCGAGAATCGACCGCCACGCGAACCCGTGCGATCAAGAGGGGATCGCTGCGCCGAGCTGGGCGTGAAGATAGCTCTGCAGCATCGCCCCCAGGGTGTGCTGCACGTCCTCGTCGAGCGCGCGCGACGGCGGCCGCCCGACCGCCCGGGCGAGCGCGAACTTCGCGGTGGCGTAGCCGAACGCCGCGGCCACCGCGGTCAAGAGTGCGATCTCGGTCACGGGGATCAGGCGGTGCGCGTCGCGCGGTGCGAGCGCCTCGACGACCTGCGCGGCGATCATCTGCAGGCCGTGGTCCTGCAGCGCGAACGCGGTGTTCCCGCCCGGACGCTCGCTCGCGACCATGTACTTCATCAGCCGCAAGTGGACCGGATCGGCGAGCGCGCGGAACAGGATGCCGAGCAGCTCGCCGGGCCGCGACACCGCGCCGGCCTCGCGCAGCCGCGCGATCACCTGCTCGCGCAGCGCCAGCACCCTGCGCTGGAGCGCGGCCTCGACCAGCCCGTCGTACGTGCCGAAATAGTGGGTCACGAGCGCGTGGCTGACGCCGGCCTCGTCGGCGACGTCCTTGAGCCCGGCCTGGTCGGGATAGAGCTCGCCGAACACCCGCTCCGCCGCGTCGAGGATCTCGCCGCGCGCGACCTCCGGCGAGCGCCGCCGGCGGACCCGAGTTCGCCCGCGGTGGAAGCCCAAAAGCTTGCGTTGTCGTGGCATTACAACGCGAGGCTCGCACATTATTTTCACCTTGACAATAACGATCTCGACGTTATTATCAAGTTGACAATAACAATTGACACGTTGCCAATAACGAAGGAGCTCGCCATGACCGCCACGTCCACCCAGACCGCCCCGACCGAGGACGTCTCCACCCTGCCGGCCACCGTGCGGTGGAGCCGGGCACTGCGTGCGCTGTCGCGCGTCGTGGCCGACCCGGAGCAGACCGACCAGGTGCTGGTGTTCAGCACCTACGTCAACGCCGGGACGACCGCGCACCGCATGCATCGCTTCTTCGATGACCCGCGCGGCCAGCGCCTGTACCAGGAGCACCGCACGATCGACTCGCACACGGTCGACCTCGATGCGCTCGCCGCGCTCCCCGAGGGCACGCTCGGCCACGCCTACGCCCAGTTCCTGCGCTCGCGCGGGTTCACGCCCGAGGTGTTCGACGAGCCGCCGCACGACGTCGCCGATCCGCGCGCGCAGTACGTCATCCAGCGGGTCCGTCAGACCCACGACCTGTGGCACGTGGTGACCGGCTGCGACACCGACCCGGCCGGCGAGATCGCGCTGCAGGCGTTCACGTTCGCGCAGATCCACGCGCCGAGCACGCTGATCCTCGCGCTGGTCGGTACGCTGCGCGGCGTGCGCGAGCGGCCGAGCCTGCCGCGCGAGGTCGCCGCCGCGTTCCGCACCGGCCGGCACGCCGAGAAGCTGCTCGCGTTCGCGTGGGAGGACCACTGGGCGACCCCGCTGGCCGAGGTCCGCGCGATGCTCGGCCTTCCCGAGCAGCCGCGCGCCAGGGCCGCAGCGTGATAGCCTGGGGCGTGAACCGCCGGAAGCGCACGCAGGTCGAGCGCGTGGTCCTGCCGGTCGTGCTCGCGGTGACGGCGATCGGCGGAGCGTTCGCCGCCGCGTCGAGCGTGGCGGCCTGCCACGCCGGCCACGCGCCGGCGATCGACGCCGGCCCGCGCGACGGCATGCCCGACACCCCGCTCGTGTGATGACCGCCGGCGGCCCGGTCGGGCCGCGAGCGCCGCATCACAGCGCGCCGCGATAGTGCAGCAGCTCCATCGTGACGCGCGCGCCGGCCGCGCGCAGCGCCGCCACCAGCGCGTCGTCGCGCTCGATCATCACCGCGAGCTCGCCGTCGGTGGTGTGCGCGTGCGGCGCGAGCGCGCGCAGCAGCGTGCCGGCCAGCGCCGGGCGCGCGACGTAGAACGGATACGCGCCGGGCAGCTGCGGATCGAACGCCGCGAGCCCGAGCGAAGCGCCGTCGTCGCCGCGCAGCTGGACGAGCGCGCGGTCCGGCCGCATCCGCGCGCGAGCGAGCCGGCCGTCGACGAGGCCGAACGCGTGCTCGAGCACCGCATCGTCGGCGGGCGCGATCCGCGAGGCCGCCGCCGCCTCGCCGGGCAGCGCGAGCGCGCTCGCCCAGGCGATGCGCAGCTGGGTCGAGCGATACTCGACCGCGAAGCCGGCGCGCTCGTACAGCCGGATCGCGTCGCGGTTGTCGGCCTTGACGTTGAGGTGCCACTCGTCGGCGCCGGCCGCGCGCAGCCGGGTCGCCGCCGCCGCGAGCAGCGCGCCGCCCACGCCGCTCCGCCGCGCCCCGGCCGCGACCGCGAGCTGGCTGACGTGGCCCGCGCGCGCGAGCTTGTAGCACGACAGGTAGCCCACGACCGCGCCGTCGCGCTCGAACATCAGCATGCCCGGGTCGAGACCGCCGCCCCAGCGATCGGCGGCCGGCGGCGGCTCGGGCAGGCCGAGCTCGCGAAACAGCGACGCGAACGCGGCGTAGTCGGCTGCGGTGGCCTCGCGGATCATGCCGCACCGTAGCGCGGGATGGCGCGCCGTGCGCTGTGGCAAGCTCGCGGCCATGCGAGTCGCGATCACCGGAGCGAGCGGACTACTCGGCGGCAACCTCGCGGCCGAGCTGATCGCGGCGGGCCACGAGGTGGTCGCGACCCGCCGCGCCGGCACGCGGACCGCGCACCTCGACGACCTGGCGATCGCGTGGCGCGACGCCGACCTCGCCGAGCCCGACGCGCTGGCCGCGGCGTTCGCGGGATGCGCCGCGGTGTTCCATTGCGCGGCGGCGGTCACGGTCAAGCGCGAGGTCACGCCCGAGATGACCGCCGCCAACGTCGGCGGCACCGAGCACGTGATCGAGGCGTGCGCTGCCGCCGGCGTCGCGCGGCTCGTCCACACCTCGTCGGTCGTCGCGATCGGCCTGTCCACCGACGGCAGGCCATGCGACGAGACCGCGGTGTGGAACTTCGATCGCGAGGGCCTGCTCGACGCGTACGCGATCACCAAGCACCGCGCCGAGCAGGTCGTGCAGGCCGCGCGCGATCGGATCGACGCGGTGATCGTCAACCCGACCTACATGATCGGCCCGCGCGACGCACGGCCGAGCTCGGGCCGCATCGTGATCGAGGTCGCCCGCCGCCGCGTGCCCGGGTGGACGCCGGGCCACAACAACTTCGTCGACGTGCGCGACGTCGCGCGCGGCATGGTCGCGGCGTGGCAGCGCGGCCGGCGCGGCGAGCGCTACATCCTCGGCGGTCACGACCTGACGTACGGCGAATTCTTCGCCGCGATCGCGCGCGTCGCCGGCGTGCGGCCGCCGCGGCTGCGCTCGCCGTACGCGGTCGCGTGGCTGCTCGGCAAGTACGGCGACCTGGTCGAGACGCGCGGCAAGGAGCCGCTGGTCAACTCGACGCAGGTTCGCTACGCGTTCACCGACAAGTTCCGGTTCACCAGCGCGAAGGCCGAGCACGAGCTCGGCTACCGCGCCGGTCCGCTCGAGCCGGCGATCGCCGACGCGCTCGCGTGGTTCCGCGCGCACCGCATGCTGTGATCACTTCGCGAACCGCACGGCGTTGCGCAGCCTGGCCTTGGCGGCCTCGAGCTCGCGATTCTTCGGCGGCGCGGTCGTGACCAGCGAGTCGATCAGCTCGCGCGCGACCTCGCAGGTCCGCTCGACCGCGCGATCGAACGCCGCCTGGTTCGGCTTGGACGGCGCGGTGAAGCCCGACAGCTTGCGCACGAACTGCAGCGCCGCGGCGCGGACCTCGTCGTCGCTGGCGGGCGGCTCGAAGTTGAACAGCGTCCTGATGTTGCGGCACATCAGCGGCGCTCCCTGGCGGCGAGGTATTCGCGCCCGCGCGTCATCAGCGCGCGGAAGCCGTCGAGGTCGTTCGCGCGCACGACCGAGCGCAGCCGCTCGACCGCGTAGAGCAGCGCGGCGAGCGATTCGGTGCCGTAGTCGTTGAGCGACTGGATCTCGAAGTACAGGTCGGGGTGCTCGGCCGCGACCCGGCTCGCGACGCCGAGCTGCGCGTCGAACGTGGTCGACGACAGCGTCTGCAGCCGCGGCGCGGCCTCGCCGCTCTCGGCGAGCGCGGTGAAGAACGCGATGTTGAGCGCGTGCGACAGCCCGAGCACGTACGCGATCAGCCGGTCGTGGCTCTCGAGGTCCATCTCGACCAGCGTCGCCATCGTCGGCTCGAACAGCGCGCGCGCCGCCGCGGTGGCCGCCGGCACGCCGAGGTCGATGAAGATGACGTGGCGCCCGCTGAGCAGCTCGGTATCCGGTCCGAACATCGGATGCACCGACGTGACCTTGCCGCCGGCGGCGCGCAGCTTGGCCAGCCCGGCGCGCAGCGGGCTCTTGAGCGAGCCGATGTCGAACACCACGCCGGCCGGCGGCGCCGCGGCGAGCGCCTCGAGGATGTGCGCGGTCGCCGGCATCGGCGCCGCGATCACGATCAGCTCGTGGTCGAGCCGCGCCGCGCGCCAGTCGCGGTGGTTGGTCACGCCGGCCGGCCCGTCCGACGGATCGGCGATCTCGACCGCGAAGCCCTGCGCGCCGAGGTAGCGCACGAACCACCGGCCCATGTGGCCGGCGCCGCCGATCACGAGCGCGCGCCGCCCGGTGCCCTCGCCGCTCGCCGCGACGGTGTCCTTCTCCTGCACGGTGAGCGAGCCACGGATCAGCGCGAGCACCAGCTCCTCGCCGATCGACGGCGACAGCCCGTGCTCGACCGCGGCGTTGCGCGCGCGCTCGACCACGTCGCGCTCCTGGCGATAGTCGCGGGTCGGGATCCCGAGCTCGCGCTTGATCTGGCCGATCTGCTGCGACGCGGCCTGGCGGCGCGCGACCAGCGCGAGGATCTCGCGATCGATCCGCCCGAGCTCCGCGCGCAGCGGGTCGAGGCGGGCACGTGCGTCATCTCCGGGCATGACGGCTCGTGTACCACGAGCCGCGGCGGCTAGACCGCCAGGCGGGGCGGTGCGGTCTGCGCCAGCCGCCAGCGCTGCTGGCAGCGAAACGCCTCGTGGGCGCCGGCGATCACGCGCTCGGCAGCCGCATCGTCGACCGCGACCCGGTCCATCACGGCGCCGAGCTCGCGCCAGCGCATGCCGACCGCACCGGCGTAGCACGACAGGTACGCCGACGCGCGCGCGATCTGGACGTGCAGCCGGGTCGACAGATGGCGCCGGATCACCGCGCTCGCCAGCATCGGCCGCTCCGCGACGTAGAGCCAGCCGAGCGCGGTCGCCGGATCGACCAGGCGCGGCACCGCGCACAGCGGCAGCAGGTCGACGTCGTTCGAGCTCATGCCGAGCGCGCGCAGGTCGCGCAGCAGGTGGATCGCCTTGCGGCGCGCTTCGAGGTCGATCAGGCCGTCGAGCTCGGAGACCATCGACAGCGAGGCCTCGAGCGGCAGCACGAACGTGAACACGCTCGCGAGGTACGCCCGATAGTCGAGTGCGTGAGTCCGCTCACCGAAAATGTAGCGGTCGAGGTCGGCATCGGCGTCTGCGTGATGCACCGTAGTCTCGCCGGAGAGCCGGTTCAGCATCCGCGATAGCTCGGCCATCCGGGTTGGTAATGCAAGTGACGTACGAGTCGACCTCAGATGAATTCCGAGCACATGGCCGTGCCGCTACGCGCGGTGCGCGAAGGCGCACGGGCGGCCGCGCGCGCTGTGGCAATTACGCGCGGTGTGCGCTGACGACCTTGGCGACGAGGTGCGCCTCGGTTCGCGGGTCCGTGAAGCCGGCCTCGCCGAGCAGGCTCGCCAGATCGTCGGCGAGGTAGTCCTCGTAGAACGGCTCGTGGAAGTCCTTGGGGAAGTCGCGCAGCACGCCGGCCAGCGCCGGCGAGTCCGACAGCTGCGCCGAGTCCTCGACGACGACCAGCCCGCCGGGCTTGACCAGCCGGAGCATCTCGCGCACGACGTTGCGGCGCGCGTTGCGCGGCAGCTCGTGAAACAGGTAGACGCTGGTCACCACGTCGAACGTCGCGTCGGCCCACGGCAGCGCCTCGGCGTTCTCGACCGCGAGCGTGAGCTCGGCGACGTGCTCGAGCCGCTTGCGCGCGAGCTTGATGTACGCCGGCGAGAGATCGACGCCGTGCAGGCGCAGCCGCGGGTGCGCGCGCGACAGCTGGTGCAGCGTGCGGCCGGTGCCGCACGCGATGTCGAGCAGGCGCAGCTCGCCGCCGTGCTCGCGCACGTGCGCGCTGATCGGCGGGATGATCTGGCGGCGCATCACGTCGGCGGTGCCGCGGAACACCAGCTCGACACCGAGCTCGTAGACCTCGGCCGAGTAGTCGCTGAAGTAGCCGTCGGTCTGCCAGTGAAACGTGCGCCGGTAGTACGCCGGGAACCGCCGGTGATCGACCGGGGGGATGTCGCGGAAGTCGCGCGCGCGCATCCGGCGCATCACGTTCGGCGCGTCGCGCAACAGGCGCGGCAGGTCGCGCAGGTAGCGCCGCACCGGGATGTCGAACAGCAGGTCGCGCGGATACGCGCCGGCCTCGACGTTCGCGAGATCGCGGCGGTGCAGCTCGGCGCGGCGGCGGCTCAGCAGCTGGATCACGTCGTGGGGCAGCTGCGGTCTGCGCGTGCGGGTGACCAGACGCGCCGCCTCGTCCATGACGGTCGCGTTGATCAGGAACGACAGGTGCTGGGAGTGATACGCGAGGCGATCGAGGCGCGACAGCATCTACCCGAGCTTGGCCCTGCGGCGGCGCACGAGCAACGCACCGACCATCAGGCTGCCGAGCAGCGCGACCGGGCCGCCGCCGGCGCCGGTGTCGCAGCAGCCGGCCGAGCCGGTCTTGCCGGTGCTCTTGGCATCGGACGGCTCCGAGCCGGAGGTGTCGGGGCAGTTGGTCGGGTTGGGGATGATGCCGAGCTGCATGCGCAGCGAGCACCAGGTCATCGCGTCGCAGGTGTCGTGCTGGACCGTGCCGGGGGCGCAGCTCACCGGGCCGGAGATGTCCTGGTAGCGGATCACGCCGGTCCAGGTCGCCAGATCCTGCGACTTCATGATGCCGTAGCCGTCGGACTGGATCCCGTTCTGGCCGTAGTTCTGGCTGCACGCCCACACCCAGCCGTCGGGGCTCTCGGTCAGGCAGTTGGCGTGCGGCGGGCTCGTCAGCACGGTCCACGTCGCGCCCTGGTCGTGCGACACCGAGCCGCCGAGCGTCGGGGTGATCGCGACGATGTCGCCGTTGGCGCGCGCGACGAAGAACACCGAGTCGAGCTTGCCGAAGATCCGCGTCCACGACGTGTCGGTGCCGACCTTCATCTTGTAGATGCCGTCGCCGAGCACGTTGTTCTCGAGCGTGACCCGCACGTAGACCAGCGTCGGATCGGTCGGCGACACCCCGACGATCGAGATCGCCGAGTTCGCGGCGTCGGTCAGTCCGGTCTGGGGCAGCGCGGTGAACGTCTTGCCGCCGTCGACGCTGGTATAGAGCAGGAACGACTTGGTGTTGTTGGCGAGCAGGTAGCCCGACAGGTAGACCCGGGTGGCGTCTGACGGCGCGACCATCACCGACTCCCACCACGGCTGGTTGAGCCCGCTCTGCCACACCTGCGGGAACGTCATGCCATCGTCGGCCGAGCGGTAGACGTTGGCGTCGTGCATGTCGGCCGCGCCGTAGTACAGCGCGTGATCGGGGCCGAGCACGTCGGCCGAGACGAACGTCGTGCCCGGCGGCGTCGTCGCGTAGTTGTTGAACGTGCAGCCGTCGCGCATCGCGGTGAAGCCGTCGAACGTGGTCGCGAAGATCGCGCCGCTCTGGCTGTACGCGTAGACCGGATCGTAGGTGCCCTGGTAGCCGACCGCGGCCTCGCACATCCACTGCCAGGTCGCCCCGGAGTCGTGCGAGATGATGAGCCCGAACGTCAGGCCCGCGATGATGTCGGTGCTCGACGTCGTGCCCTGCTTGAACTCGATCGAGTCGGTGCCAGGAGGACGTCCGTTCGCGCCGGCGGCCCCCGCCAGGGAGCACAACACCACGGCAGCTAAGCCAATTCGCCTCATGTAACCAGACTATCCCTCGTCGCGGGCGGCCGCGATGTGGGCGACCTCACCCTTGCTGTCTAGATGATGCCCAGGATGAGAAACACCAGCCCGGCCAGGCCGCCGCCGAGGCTGAGCCACCACAGCTTGGGCTTGCGCGCGAGCACCGCGATCGCGCCGAGCGCGATCGCGATCTGAAAGATCGTGACCGCATAGGCAAACGATTCGTGGTGCTTCATGTGGTCGTCGGACGAGGCCTCGAGCTCGAGCCCGTCCTGCTTGATGTCGCCCTGCTCGTCGTCGTAGCGCTTGACGTCGGCCTTGACCGCGGGCGCGACCTGCTTGCCCGAGGCCTCGAGCACGTCGATCTTCGATTGCAGCAGCGCCGACTTGATCCCCTTGGCCTGGTAGAGCGCCCACTTGTCGGTCGCCTTCATCTCCTCGAGCATCGCCTCGTTGGCGTGATGGCCCGCCATCAGCGCGCTGATCGCCGCGGCCACCGCGAGCAGCGCCGACGACACCGCGACCCTCGAGATCCAGCGCCGGCCCTCCTTCGCCTCCTCGGCCTCCTCGCTCATCTTCTCGTGCAGGTGCTCGGTAGGAACTTCGATCTCCTCGGGCATCGGCTGCGATGCTAGCCGATCTTGTGCTCGATCTCCGGCGGCGACGCGAAGAACCGGTTGCGCCGCGGGTCGTTGAACCGCTTGTAGTCGATCAGCCACGGCGTGACCTGCGCGGTGCCGTTCTCGAGCCGCACGGTCGCCGCCATCGGCGTGACGCTGCGGTAGCTCGACTCCGGCGGCAGATCGAAGTTGTCGGCGCCGCCGGCCGAGAACAGCGAGAGCAGCGACGACACGTCGCCGTACATGGTCTTGAAGCCGGCGTCGATCTTCTCGTGGCCGCGCACCATCATCGAGCAGCCGAGCCGCGCCATGAACGACTCGAACTGCTTCTTGCCGAACGGGAAGCGCGCGTTCTGCGCCTGGAGATCGTCGGGGATGAAGTCGGCGGTCGACGGATCGCTCCACAGCATCTGGAAGCGCAGCTCGGGATCGTTGAGCGATGCGAGATCGTGCAGCCGCTGCTTGATGTCGGAGTCGCGCGGGATGCCGGCGTGGACGAACATCAGGTCGTCGAAGAACAGCATGTTCGGCAGCTCCTCGAACATGCGCATGTACTCCTGGAACACCTCGCCCGGGATGTGACCGATCAGCGTGTTGATCGCCTCGGCGGGCTTGACGCCGCCGTAGATCCGGCCGCGGTACTCGATGTAGTACTCGTGGTTGCCGCGCAGCGGGAACACGTGCTCCGGCGCGGCCAGGTAGAGCTGCATCACCGTGCGCAGCACGCCGTTGTAGCTGAACATGCCGCGGTCGATGTAGTCGCCGAGCAGCACCAGCTTGGGCTCGGGCTTGCGATGATCGAGCCTCCACGCCTCGAGCTTGGCGAAGAAGTCGGCCTGGAGCAGCGCGCCCTTGAGGCAGCTGTAGCAGCCGTGCAGATCGCCGAGCACGGTGAGCTCGTAGGTGCGATCCGGCGCGGCGGGGTGCACGAAGATGTGACCGTCGAGGAACGCCGGCTGGTTCGCGAGCTCGGCGACGGTCTGCTTGCCGGCGAGCCGGCCGGCGCCCGCGGCGCGCTGCTCGTCGAGCTTGGCGACGAAGCGATGCAACAGGTCGAGGTCGGCGGCGATCTGCTGGCGGATCCGCGCCGGGTCGGCCGAGTAGTGCTGCTCGAACTTGGAGAAGAACGGATGATCGTCGAGCCGCGAGCGCAGCGCGGCCGGGCCCTCGATCGCGACCTTGCTGCTCGGGATGACCTCGATGTCGCCCTCGGCGAGCGGCACCACGTTCTTGTCGAGCAGCGCCTCGATCTCCTGGCGGAACTTGGCCTCGGCCGGGTGGACCGAGCCGTCGGCGTAGATCAGCTCGTCGATCGTCGCGAGCAGCTCGTGCTGGTTGTCGCGATCGAAGCTCTGGAAGATCTCGTAGCTGCGCAGCTTGAGCTTGGCGTAGACGAACTTCTCGACGTCCTCGTTGTCGGCGACCGCCTCGTCGAACAGCGCCTTGACGCCGCGATCGACCTGCTCGAACACCTCGTGGAAGTGCGCGACGAACTTGTTGACCACCTCGTCGCGCGTCCGGGCGTCGGCGTCGGGCATCGCCGCCTTGGCGCGCGAGGTCACGAGCTGGCGGATGTAGATCCGCACGAACGTCTTCTCGGTGAAGTCGAACTCGCCGTCGATGTACCCGAACGCGGTCAGGTAGAAGATGATCGCGTTCATCTGCTGTTCGGCGACGTCTGGATTCGTGCTGAACGTGAGCATCCCCGACGAGCTTGCCCCGGCGCGTGCGAGCCGTGCAAGGCATCGCGCGCCGGGATATGATGAGGCGTGCGCTTCGGGGCCGTCGCCGCGCTGTGCGCGCTGTGCGCGCCGGCGGCGGCCGATCCGCTCGAGGCCAGCGGCTTCCTCGGCGCCGAGCGGTTCGGCCGCGACATCGCGCTCGGCGGCGCGAGCGAGCCCGATCAGCGGCCGCAGAGCGCGCCGCTGCTGGGGGGGCGCCTGCTCTACCTGGTCGCGCCGCACCTGGGCGGCGGGCGGATCCACCTCGAGCTCGGGCTCGAGGCCGAGCTCGCGGTCGCGACCGCGTGGACCGGCTACGGCCTCGACCAGCCGCGGATGTCGTACTTCGCGCCGATCTTCGACTGGCGCGGCGGCGTGCTGCTGCGCCTGGCAGGCGCGCGCGTGCGGCCGCACCTCGAGCTCGCCGCGGGCGGCGCGACGATCGTCTCGGACTCGCCGTTCATGCGCAAGGAGACCGATCCGCAGCTGGTGTGGGGCGTCGGCGCGAGCTACGCGCCGAGCCCGCGCTGGCAGCTCCGGCTCGATCTGCGCCAGGGCGTGATGCCCGCCGAGGGCAGCGGCGCGAGCGTGACCTACGAGCTCGCGATCGGGTTCTCGACCGCGTTCGGGCTCGCGCGCCGCGCGGTCGCGCCGCCGCGCGAGCTCGCGCCGCCTCCGCCCCCGGTGGATCGCGACCGCGACGGCGACGGCATCCCCGACCGGCTCGATCGCTGCCCCGATCAGCCCGAGACGGTCAACGGCATCGAGGACGACGATGGCTGCCCCGAGGCCGATCCCGACGGCGACGGCATCGTCGGCGCCGCCGACAAGTGCCCGGACGAGCCCGAGGACAAGGACGGCTTCCAGGACGAGGACGGCTGCCCCGACCCCGACAACGACGGCGACGGCATCCCCGACGCCGCCGACAAGTGCCCCGACCAGCCCGAGACCTACAACGGCTTCGAGGACGAGGACGGCTGCCCCGACGACCGGCCGAAGGCGTTCGACGACGCGCTGCGCGCGGCCGGCGCGGTGCGGTTCGTGCCGGGCAGCCCGCGGCTGTCCGATCCGGCCAAGCGGGCGCTCGACCCGCTGCTCGGCGTGCTGCGCGATCACCCCAGGCTGCGCGTCACGATCGCGGTGGCGCCCGACGCGCGCGGCGCCGAGCTCGCCCGCAAGCGCGCCGAGGCGATCCGCTGGTACCTGGTCGAGCAGGGCGTCGCCGAGGATCAGGCCGCGCCGGTGGTCGGCGACGCGAAGGGCCCGGCGGTGACGATCCAGCCGATCGTCGTGCTACCGCCGAGCAAGCAGTAGCTTCGCCCACGCCGCGTACTCGCGGACCAGCCAGCGCACCGCGCGCGCGCGATCGCGATGCTGCACGCTGTCGGCGATGTGCCACGCGCGCGGATCGAGCCCGGCCGCGCGGAACTCGCGCACCGCCCGCCGCGCGTGGAACGGCTGGGTGACCAGCCAGACCCGGCGCGCCCCGAGCGGCACGAGCACGGCGGCGGTGAGCCGCGCGTTGTCGGCGGTCGTGCGCGATGCCGCCTCGATCACGAGCGCGTCCTCCGGGATCCCGGCGGCGACCAGCGCGCGCGCGATCGCGTCGGCCTCGGCGTGCGGTGCGCCGCGCGTCACGCCGCCGGTCGCGACCACGCGGCGAGCGCCGCCCGCCGCGTACAGCGCGACCGCGGCGGCGACGCGCTCGGCGACGATCGGCGACAGCGCGCCGCGGTGCAGCGGCGCGCCGAGCACGACGATG
>DATJAE010000418.1:0-9001 GCA_035516595.1 Kofleriaceae bacterium
CTTCTTCCTCAAAGCGGTCGCGGTCTACAAGCAGATCCTCAAGCTCGATCCGCGCCTGGTCGACGTGATCCTGAAGCTCGCCGAGCTGTACCGCCAGCTCGGGTTGATGTCCGATGCGATGCAGCACTACGAGTCGGTCGCGGCGCACTTCCATCGCGAGGGCAACACCAAGGAAGCGCTCGACACGGTCAAGAAGCTGGTCGATCTCGATCCCGAGAACATCGCGACGCGGATCAAGCTCGCCGAGCTGTACTCGAAGGAGGGTCTGGTCGACGACGCGGTCTCGCAGTTCACCGTCGCGTGCGAGCAGCTGCGCCGGCAGAACCGCCAGGACGACTTCGTCAAGGTCGCCGAGCGCCTGCTGTGGCACAAGCCCGACAACCACGCGCTCAACCGCGAGCTCGCCGGGCTCTACCTGCGGCGCAACGATCCGCGGCGCGCGCTGCAGAAGCTGCAGGCCTGCTTCAAGGCCGATCCGCGCGATCCCGAGACGCTCGGTCTGCTCGCGCTCGCGTTCCAGGCGCTCGACCAGCGCGCCAAGACGGTGTCCGTGCTCAAGGAGCTCGCGCGCATCCAGGTCGAGAACAAGGCGCGCGACAAGGCGGCCGAGGTCTATCGCAAGATCCTCGAGATCGTGCCGAACGATCCGGACGCGCTGCAGTACCTCGGCCCGCAAGCGGCGCAGCGCCCGATCGCGCCGCGCGCGCCCACGCCGCTGCCGCCGGCGATCCGCGCGGCCACAGGCGACGCCAAGTTCAACCTCACCGGCGATCTGCCGTCGATCCCGCCGTCGACCCGGATGACCGGCTCGATGCCGCTGGTCGACGAGCAGAGCCTGTCGGGCGTGGACTTCGCGTTGCCCGAGTACGACGACGGCGACTTCTCGGCCGACATGGAGCCGCCGCCCGATCCGCGGCGGGCGTCGGCCGCGGGCGAGCGCCACGCCGAGGAGATCTCCAAGATCCTCGCCGAGACCGACGTCTACGTGAAGTACGGCCTGCACCAGAAGGCGGTCGATCACCTGCGCCGGGTGTTCACGCTCGACGAGCAGAACGTCGAGGCGCACGAGCGGCTCAAGGACATCCTGATCTCGCAGGGCCGCGAGCAGGAGGCCGAGGTCGAGCTGCTCAAGCTCGCCGAGCTGGTCGCGCCGGCCGATCCCGATCGCGCCGAGCAGTACCTCCAGGAGCTGCTCGCGATGAACGGCACGCACACCGGCGCGTTCGAGCTCGCGCGCAAGTTCCGGCTGCGCGTCGCGCGGATGTCGTCGGTGTCGTCCGAGGTCGAGTACCAGGGCGGCGGCGTCGCCGAGCTCGATCCCGACGCGGAGGAGCTCGATCTCGCCGCTCCGCCGCCCGGCGCGCGCGGTGCGATCGGCGTGGCCGCGCCGCGCCGCGACTCGATCGACGACTTCGATCCGGACGAGCTGATCGGCGGGGGCGGCCACAACAACCGGATCGCGCACGGCAGCCCGACGCCCGCGCGCCCGCCGCGCCGGCCCGAAAGCCAGGCCGACGACAGCTACGATCTCGACTTCGAGCCGTCACCGTCGCAGTCGACCCGCCAGGTCCCGGCCGAGCACGTCGAGCGGCTCGCGCAGATGGCCGGCGAGGAGCTCGACGACGAGCTGATCGCGCAGCGGCCGCCATCGGCGCGCGGCTGGGAGCTCAACACCAACAACGCCGGGTTCGACGGCGCGCGCGCGTACGGCAGCCCGTCGCTCGACGACGTGGTCGAGGCGCAGCTCGACGACGACGCGCTCGGCGCCGACATCGATCAGGGCGTGGTCGCCGAGCTCGGCGCGCCCGAGAACGCGGCCGACGACGAGGATCTGCCGTTCGATCCAGACGCGGCCCGCGCGTTCGATGCGGGCGTGCCGAAGGTCCATACCGAGCCGGTCTACGTGAGCGGCTTCGAGGAGACCGACATGCCGAACGTCGACCGCGACGGGTCGGCGTACGACGAGGCCAGCGATCCGCTCGCGGTCGCCGGCAGCTACGATCCGTACGGCGGCGAGGGGCTCGCGGGCGGCGCGACGCTCGACGCGACCGCGATGGAGCACGCGCTGCCCGATCCCGGCATCGAGGACAGCAACGACGCCGAGCCGATCGGCGCGCCCGGCCCGGCCGGCGCGCGCGCCGAGAGCGTGGTCGAGGAGGATCTCGACGAGGCCGACTTCTACGCGAGCCAGGGCATGTACCCCGAGGCGCTCGACGTGCTGCGCGGCATGCTCGCGCGCTACAACAGCCATCCGCTGATCGTCGCGAAGATGCGCGAGGTCGAGGCGATGGCCGGCGGCGTCGAGATCGCGGTCGACACCCCGCCGGCGGGTCACGTCGCGTCGGTCGACATCGCGCTCGACCACTCGGGCGGCACCGACGCGCTCGATCTCGACGAGCTCGAGGAGGTCTCCGACGACGATCTGGTCGAGGTCGAGGACGCCGAGAGCAGTGGCGCCAAGCCCGGCAAGCGCAAGCCGACCGTGATGCTCGAGAAGCCGGTCGACGAGGGCGATGCCGAGACCCACTACGACCTCGGGCTCGCGTACAAGGAGATGGGCCTGTACGACGAGGCGATCAAGGCGTTCGAGAAGGTGCTGCGCGCGCCCGGCCGCGAGGTCCAGTGCCGCGTGATGCTCGGGATGTGCCAGCGCGAGCAGGGCAGCCCGAGCGAGGCGATCCACGAGTTCAAGTCGGGGCTGCACGCCAACCCGAGCGACCGCGAGCGGCTGTCGCTGTACTACGAGATCGGCGTCACCTACGAGTCGATGGGTGACGAGGGCGAGGCGCTGTACTACTTCGAGGCGGTCACCAAGCGCGACCCGCAGTTCGCCGACGCCGGGCCGCGCGCCGAGGCGCTGCGCGTGCGGGTCGGTCACTCGACGCCGCCATCCGACGACGACCTCTGATCGAGCTCTGCGATCTCGAGGCGGACGATCCGCGGCTCGGCGAGCTGTACCGCGGGATCTACCTCGCCGAGTTCGCGGCGCAGCGCGAGCCGCTCGAGGCCTGGCAGCGCGCGTTGCGCGGCGCGGCACCGTATCGCCTCACCGTGCGGATCGCGTGCGACGCCGGCGCGATCGTCGGCGGGATCGCGTTCGAGCGCTATCCGCGCAGTGGCTGCGGGCTGGTGACGTACATGGTGGTCGCACCGGAGGCGCGCCGCGCGGGCCTCGGTCGCGCGCTCTACGACGGCGCGGCCCGCGCGCTGTACGGCGACGGCGCGCGGCTCGTGGTCGGCGAGGTCGCGCGCGGGCAGCCCGAGCGGATCGCGCGGTTCGTGCGGTGGGGCGCGCGCGTGCTCGACGTGCGCTACGTCCAGCCGGCGCTCGGCCCGGGCCTGGCGCGCGACGCCGAGCTCGCGCTGATCGCGCTGCCGCCGGTACCGGATCCGGTGCCGGGGGAGGCGGTGCGCGCGTTCATCGTCGAGCTCTACGCGGCGACCGAGGGCGGCCCGCCGGAGCCGGGGCTCGTCGAGGCGATCGCCGACCGCGTAGGATAGGGTATGGCCGTGCAGACCTGCATCGACGAGGCAAGCGCGCTCGCGTTCATCGCGGGCACGCTGCCGCCCGAGGTCCGCACGACGATCGAGAACCACATCGACGACTGCGCGTCGTGCCGGCGGGTGCTCGCCGCGCTGATGCGCACGCACACGCCGGACGTCGCGGCGGCGGCCGAATCGGTCGAGTGGCTGCCTGGCGCGCGGGTCGGCCGCTACGTGATCCGCGAGCGCATCGGCCGCGGCGGCATGGGCACGGTGTATCGCGCGGACGACGTCGAGCTGGTGCGGCCGGTCGCGCTCAAGCGCCTGCACGCCGGCGCCGACGAGCAGGCGCGCGCGCGGCTGGTCCGCGAGGCGCGCGCGGCGGCGCAGCTCCAGCACCCGAACGTGATCGCGGTGCTCGAGGTCGGCGAGCACGCCGGCATGCCGTTTCTCGCGATGGAGATGGTCGAGGGCACGACGCTCACCGAGTGGCTCAAGACGCCGCGGCCGTGGCGCGACATCGTCGCGATGATGGCGCAGGCCGGCCGCGGCCTGGTCGCCGCGCACGAGCGCGGGCTGGTCCACCGCGACTTCAAGCCCGACAACGTGCTGGTCGATCGCGCCGGGCGCGCTCGGGTCGCCGACTTCGGGCTGGCGCGCGCGCCCGATCACGAGCGCGGCGTGCCGCTGCCGCGCGACCAGCTGCTCGCGCGGATGACCGCGACCGGCGCGCTGGCCGGCACGCCGGCGTACCTCGCGCCCGAGGTGGTCGGTGGCGCGCCGCCGGATGCGCGCAGCGATCAGTACGCGTTCGCGGTCGCGCTCTACGAGGCGCTGCGCGGTCAGCACCCGTTCAAGGGCCAGACCGCCGAGATGCTGTGGAACGAGATGGCGGAGGGCCGGATCCGCGAGGGCGGCCGCCCGATCCCGGCGTGGCTCGATCGCTACGTGCGGCGCGGCCTCGCGGTCGAGCCCGCCGCACGCTGGCCCGACCTCGCGAGCTTCATCGCGGCGATCGATCGGCCACCGCGCCGCGCGCTGCCCTGGCTCGCCGGGATCGGCGTCGCCGGCGCGCTCGCGATGTCGGGGCTCGCGCTGGTCGCGGCGCGCGGCCACGGCGAGCCGGCGCGCCCGCCGGCGCCGGGCCCGGCGCCGATCGTCGTCGCGCCGCCGGCTCCTCCGAGGCCCGGACCCGGGCCGCTCGAGACCGTACCGCCGCCCGCGCCGGTGCCACGCGAGGCCGCGCCGCCGCCGGCACGGCCGCGCCCCAGGCCGCCCGCACCCCGGCCCGCCGCGACGCTCAAGCAGGCGGTCGACCTGTTCCTCGACAACCGCTACGCCGATGCGGTCGCGGTGGTCAAGCAGGTGCTCGCGCGCACGCCCGACGATCCCGATGCGATCCGGCTGGTCGTGATCTACGCGTGCTACGCCGAGGACGAGGCGACCGTGCGTGCGTGGGCGCCCAGGCTCACGCCGATCGCGCGCCACGACATCTTCGGCTCGTGCGAGCGCTCGGGTTATCGCTTGCTCGGCCCGTACCAGCGGGGCAGCGGACTGCCGATCGAGGACTTCGAGGAGCAGCCGACCGATCCGTCGATGAAGGCGATCCCCGGACCGTGACCATCGGTGGTAAGCCCGGACCATGGCGACGCGCACCGAGTCCGACAGCATGGGGCCGATCGAGGTCGACGCCGAGCGCTACTGGGGCGCGCAGACCGAGCGCTCGCGCCAGAACTTCCGGATCGGAGGCGAGCGCATGCCGCGCGAGCTGGTCCACGCGCTCGCGCTGGTCAAGAAGGCCGCGGCGCTGGTCAACCGCGAGCTCGGCGCGCTCGACGACGAGCGCTGCAAGCTGATCGTCGCGGCGGCCGACGAGGTCGCGCGCGGCGATCACGACCGCGAGTTTCCGCTCGTGGTGTGGCAGACCGGCAGCGGTACGCAGACCAACATGAACGTCAACGAGGTGATCGCCGGGCGCGCCAACGAGCTCGCCGGCAAGCCGCGCGGCGGCAAGCAGCCGGTGCACCCCAACGACCACGTCAACATGGCGCAGTCGACCAACGACGCGTTCCCGACCGCGATCCACGTCGCGGCGGTCGGCCGGATCGACGCGGCGCTGCTGCCCGCGGTCGCCGCCCTGCGCGTCACGCTCGACGCCAAGGCGCGCGCGTTCGCGGGCATCGTCAAGATCGGCCGCACTCACCTGCAGGACGCGACGCCGCTCACGCTCGGCCAGGAGATCGGCGGCTGGGTCGCCCAGCTCGATCACGCGATCGGCGCGATCCGCGCGACCCTGCCGGCGCTCCACCAGGTCGCGCTCGGCGGCACCGCGGTCGGCACCGGGCTCAACACCCACCCGACCTACGCGACCAGGGTCGCCGCCAAGCTCGCCGAGCTCACCGGGCGCGACTTCGTCACGGCGCCCGACAAGTTCGCCGCGCTCGCCGCGCACGACGCGGTGGTCAGCATGCACGGCGCGCTGCGCACGCTGGCCTGCGCGCTCACCAAGATCGCCAACGACGTGCGCTGGCTGGCGAGCGGGCCGCGCTGCGGCATCGGCGAGCTCGTGATCCCCGAGAACGAGCCGGGCTCGTCGATCATGCCCGGCAAGGTCAACCCGACGCAGTGCGAGGCGATGACCATGGTGTGCGCGCAGGTGCTCGGCAACGACGTCGCGGTCGGCATCGCCGGCGCGTCGGGCAACTTCGAGCTCAACGTCTACAAGCCGCTGCTCGCTCACCTCGCGCTGCAGTCGATCCGGCTGCTCGCCGACGCGTGCACGTCGTTCGACGAGCACTGCGCGCGGGGCATCGCGCCCAACCGCGCCGAGATCGATCGCAAGCTGCACGGCAGCCTGATGCTGGTGACCGCGCTGTCACCGCACATCGGCTACGACAACGCGGCCAAGGTCGCCAAGCACGCCCACGCCAACGGCCTGTCGCTGCGCGAGGCCGCGATCGCGCTCGGCCTGGTGACCGCCGAGCAATTCGACGCCTGGGTGCGGCCCGAGGACATGGTGGGCCCGAAGTGAACGACGTCGCGGTGCCGAGAAGGCTCAGCTCTGCGGGACCTTCTTGCGCAGCTTGCGCTGCAGCGACTGGCGGTGCAGGCCGAGGCGGCGCGCCGCCTCGGTGATGTTGCCGTTGGAGTCGGCCATCACGCGGCTGATGTGCTCGAACTCGACGCGCGCCAGGCTCGGCGTGGTGTCGATGTCGGGGATCGGCGTCGTGCCCGACTCGATGTGATGGATGATCTCGACCAGCGTGGTCGGCTTGGGCAGGAACATGTCGGCGCCGGCGTGTACCGCCGCCATCGCGGTGGCGAGCGACAGCCAGCCGCTCATCAGCACGAGCTTGATGTTCGGCTGATCGGCGCGCAGGTCGCGGATCAGGTCGAGCCCGGAGCCGTTGTTGCCGAGGCGCAGATCGACCACGGCGAGATCGGGTCGCTCGCGCTTGGCGAGGTGGCGCGCGACCACCGCGTCGTTGGCGGTGAGCACGGTGCGATCGTCGACGAAGCTACGGCGAAACGCGGCGAGGACGTGCTCGTCGTCGTCGACGACCATCACGGTTCGAATGACACACGGCCGCAGCGGCCCCATACCCAGCGATAGGGTAGGCGGCGCTCCCGAACATCGTCAACGGGTTACGTGCGAGCACGTGCTGACCGCAACAACATGTTGCGTCATCTACCGATCTGCATCGTGAGGTTGGTGGCGGTGACGCGGTGCACGACCACGGTCACCGCGGCGGGCCGGAACCCGTCGAACGTGACCTCGAGCTGGTCGATCCCGTCGAAGTGGAGGCGGTCGCAGCCGAGCACCACCGGGCCGATCCGGAGATCCTTGATCGTCGTGTCGACGCTGCCGATCGCGCCGCGCAGCGCGCCGGTACCCTTGGCGCGGATCGCGCCGGTGACCTTGAGATCGACGATGCCGGGCTGGTCGTCGCCGCCGAACATCACGACGCCGCCGGCCAGCTCGACGCTGCGCGGTGCGAGCAGCGACAGCGCCACGTCGATCGCGTCGAGCGTGAACGCCTGGAGGATCTTGCGCTTCTTGTCGTCGGGCCTGGCCTCGCCGGCGCTGCCCTCGCCGATCGTGAAGTCTGCGAGCGAGCGCACCGGCACGCGGCCGAACGCGGCGAGCGCCGACGCGTCGCGATCGAGCGCCCACGCGATCAGATCGTGTGACGAGCCGAAGATCGGCACCTTCCACTGCACCTTGAGCCGGTCGTCGTCGTGCTCGAGATCGAGGACCCGGCCCTCGAGCCAGTCGAGGCTGTCCGACAGCTTGCGGTAATCGAGGCTGCCCTCCTGGATCGGGACGCGCAGCTGCTGGTCGAGCGTGCGCACGCCGAGCACGGGCAGATCGAGCTGCACCTTGATCGTGAGGTAGATCCGGCCCGAGAGGCTGTCGAGGAAGCGCAGCTGCTCCTGGCGCAGGCCCTTCGGCGCGGGGGCGGGCGCGGCGGGGGCGCGGCGGGCAAACGGCCCCTTCGCGGTGAGCCGCAGCTCCGACAGCGTGACGTGCGGCGACAGCAGCTCGATGCCGTGCTCGGCGCGCACCAGCCGGATGCCATGCGGCAGCTCGGCGCGCACCGCCGCGAGATCGAACCGCCCGGCGTCGTCGCGCAGCCAGGCGTGACCGACCGAGGCCGCCTGCGCCTCCCAGCGCAGGGTGTCGAGCCGGCCCTCGAGCGCCTCGAACGCGGCGTCGGCCGCGCCGTACGCCGTGCCGCCCGAGCGCCCCTCGATGTCCTTGGTCTGGGCGTGCGGGAAGGTCAGCCTGCGCCCGGCGTCGTCTCCCGTGAATGCGAAGCGTTGGACGTCGACGTCGGCTTCGACATGGCTGGCCATACAGCGCGTGCATCCTACCTCGATCCAGTTCGCGTCGCCGCGCGTACAGGCGAACACACCAAGGGGAGGCTTCATGGCCAAACGGTTCCTGGTGGCACTGGCCGCGCCGATCGCCGCGACCGGATGCCAGTCGTCTACAGATCTGCCCACCGCGCCGCCGAAGACCGTCACGATGGTCGCGCAGGGCGGCTTCACGTCACCGAGCGACGCGGTGGCGAGCCCGAACGGCAAGGACTTCTACTTCGCCGCGTACGACGCGAATCTGCTGCCGGCGATCTTTCACACGTCGTCGTCGCCCGGCGGCGCGATCGACGAGCTCGCGATGGACGATCCGCTCGAGGCGCCGATCGGCCTGGTGATGTCGTGCGACGGCAAGACGATCTACGTCGCCGACCTCGGCGGCGACAGCGGCGCCGTGCTGTCGGTGTCGACCGGCGGTGGCGGCGCGAACGATCTCGGCGCGACCGGGATCGTGCGGCCGGGCGGGCTCGCGATGGGCCCCGATTGCAAGACGCTCTACATGACCGGGCTCACCGACGACGGCACCTTCACGCCGGCGCTGTTCACGATGCCGGTCACCGGCGGTGGCGCGACGATCGTCTACTCGGGCGCGCCGCTGGTGTCGCCGACCGGGCTGCACGTCGACGACCAGGGCGTCGCG
>DATJAE010000419.1:0-11051 GCA_035516595.1 Kofleriaceae bacterium
ACGGCGCCGCGTTCAAGACCCGGGTGCCGTGCGACCGCCACCGCGGCAAGCAGCAGCTCGAGATCACCGCGACCGGCGCGCAGGGCTCGACCGTGCTCGCCAACTTTCCGGTGTGGTGCGGCGCCGAGCCGCCCCGGAGCATGACGATCGACGTCACCGCCGACGACGGCGCGCCGGTCACGCCCGACGACGCCGAGCGCCGCCTGCTCGCGCTCGCCAACCGCGATCGCGCCGCCGCCGGGCTGCCCGGCCTGATCTGGGACGACCGCATCGCCGCGGTCGCGCGCAAGTACTCCGAGGAGATGCGCACGACCAAGATCGTCGCGCACGTCTCGGCGATCAGCGGCTCGGTCGTCGATCGCCTCAAGGCCGCGGGGATCACCAGCTCGGTCGTGCTCGAGAACGTCGCGCGCGACTACAGCGTGGTCGGCGCGCACGAGGGCCTGATGAACAGCCCCGGCCACCGCGCGAACCTGCTGTCGGCGACCGCGACCCACATCGGGATCGGGGTCGCCTACGGCGACGAGGTCGCGGGCCGCCGCGAGATGTTCCTGACCCAGGTGTTCATCCGCATCCCGCCGAAGGTCGATCCGGGGCGCGCGAGCGACCTGGTGCGCCAGCGCATCGAGGCCGTGCGCAGGGTCGGCGTCGATCCGACGCTGTCGGCGATCGCGCAGACCGTCGCCGACGGCCTGGCCTCCGGCAAGAGCCGCGACGATCTGTGGCCGGCCGCGCGCAAGCGGCTCGACGCCGGCCCCGGCGACTACGCGCGGGTGGGCAGCGCCGTGCTCGCGGTCGCCGACCTCGACTCGGTCGACGCCAAGGACCTGCTCAGCGGCTACAAGCCCGACGCGATCGGCATCGGGATCGCGCAGGGCAACCACCCCGAGATCGGCGAGGGTGCGATCTGGATCGTCGTGCTGATGGCCGAGCGGCCGACGAAGCCGTGAGTCAGCCCTCGGACGCCGCCCGGCCGTCGTCGTACGGCTCGTCGGCGAGGTCGTCGCGGTAGAGCGCGCCGAGGTGGCGCGCGCAGAACACCTCGATCAGCTCGGGGTCGTACATCTTGCCGGCGGTCTTGCGCAGCACGGCCTCGCACTCCTCGAGCGGTAGCGCCTTCTTGTACGGACGGTCGGTCGCCATCGCGTCGAACGCGTCGGCGATCGCGACGATCCGCGCGGCGAGCGGGATGTCGTCGTCCTTCATCGCGTCGGGGTAGCCGGTGCCGTCCCAGCGCTCGTGGTGGTTGCGCACCGCGGACATGATCGGCATCAGCATCTCGATCTTCGACGCGATCTCGTAGCCCTTCACCGGGTGCTCGCGCATGTGCTGCCACTCGGCCTCGTCGAGCGGGCCGGGCTTGAGCAGCACGGCGTCCTTGATCCCGATCTTGCCGATGTCGTGCAGGAACGCGCCGAACTCGAGGGTCTCGAGGCCGTCGGCCGGGTAGCCCGCCTCCTTGGCGAGCACCAGCGAGTACGCCGCGACCCGCCCGCAGTGGCCCTTGGTGTACGGGTCCTTGGCCTCGATCGCCTCGGCGAGGCCGAACAGCGCCTGGCGGTTGGCGGCCTTGAGCTTCTCGTAGCTCTCCTCGAGCTCCTTGGTGCGCTCGCGCACCACGGTGTCGAGCAGCAGCTCGCGGCGCTGCAGCTTGGTCTGGTCGATCGACAGCCTGCGCACGAGCTCGCGCTGGTCCTCGACCAGGCCGAGCAGCTTGACGCCCTCGTTGACCACCGCGACCAGCCGGCTGCGCTCGCTCGGCCGCGCGACCACGCGGATGATCGTGCCGCCGTGCGCCGGCCGGTAGTCGAGCTCGACCGCCTCGTCGGGCGAGCTCACCAGCGCCAGGCGCAGCGCCTCGGGCGCGTGCAGCACGCTCGACTCGAGCAGGCCGACGCCGTCGAACGAGCCGGTCACCTGGTACGACACGATCACGTGCGCCGGCGAGCCGCGCAGCTTGTTGAGCGCCTCGACGGTCGAGCGCGCGGTCTCGACCTGGAGCCCGACCGCGCCGAGCAGCTCGGCGAGCTCGCCGAGCGCCTCGGGCTGGGGATGCGCGACGAGGGCGCGGAACCGGCGGCTCACGACCTGCCACTATATCCACGTGCCCCGTCGAGACAACCGGTATTGCGGTCGGTAACCGCCGATACGCTCGGCCGCGAGGTCGCACCGTATTCGGCGTGGCAAGCGCGCCGCGAGCGGGTAGATTTCCGCGCGTGCCAGCGGAGGTGACCGGGAATCTCTCGGGGCTCAAGACCAGCGAGATCACGGCGCTCGAGCGGCTGTACCGCCGCCGGGTCGCGCCGGCCGAGGTGTGCTCGCCCGAGCTGGCGGCCCAGCTCGGGACGATCGCGGCCGAGCTGCACCGCCAGGTCGGGGTGCTGATCGACCGGCGCGGCGCGATCCAGCACGTCATGGTCGGCGACGCCTCGAAGCTGTTCCTGCCCGACCTCGGCCGCCTGCGCGGCGGCGCCGGCCGCCTGCGCGGCGTCCGGCTGGTCCACACCCACCTGCGCGGCGAGCCGCTGACCCGCGACGACCTGACCGACCTCGGCCTGCTCCGGCTCGACGCGGTCGCCGCGATCACGGTCGACGCGGCCGGCCACCCGGGCAAGCTCCACGTCGCGCACATGCAGCCCGACGCGCCGCCGGTCGAGCTCCCGGCCGAGCCGGCCACCGCGCCGCGGCTCGATTTCATCGAGCTGATCGGCTCGATCGAGGCGCGGTTCGCGCGCGCCCACCGGGTCGCGCCGACCGATCTCGGCAAGGACCGCGCCCTGCTCGTCCACGTCCCGCTCGCCGGCGCGCGCGACGACGCGGCGCGGGTGGCCGAGCTGCGCGAGCTGTGCCGCACCGCCGGGGTCAAGGTGCTCGACGTCATCGTGCAGCGCCGGCCCGAGCCGGATCCGAAGTTCCTGGTCGGGCGCGGCAAGCTCGACGACATCCTGCTGCGCGCGATGGCGCTCGGCGCCGAGTGCGTGATCTTCGACCCCGACCTCACGCCCGGCCAGGCCCGCGCGATCAGCGAGGCCACCGAGCTCAAGGTGCTCGACCGCACGATGCTGATCCTCGACATCTTCGCGCAGCACGCGACGTCGCGCGACGGCAAGCTCGAGGTCGAGCTGGCGCAGCTGCGCTACGCGATGCCGCGGCTGGTCGAGAAGAACACCATGATGTCGCGGCTGACCGGCGGGATCGGCGGGCGCGGGCCCGGCGAGACCAAGCTCGAGATCAACCGCCGGCGCGCGCGCGAGCGCATCCGCCTGCTCGAGCGCCGGCTCGAGCACCTGGTCCAGGATCGCCGGCTGCGCCGCCAGCGCCGCGTCCAGCGCGAGCTGCCGATCATCGCGATCTGCGGCTACACCAACGCCGGCAAGTCGACCCTGCTGAACGCGCTGACCGAGGGCAACGCGCGCGCCGAGAACAAGCTGTTCGCGACGCTCGATCCGATCAGCCGGCGGCTGCGCTTCCCGCACGAGCGCGAGGTCGTGATCACCGACACCGTCGGGTTCATCCGCGATCTGCCCGAGGAGCTGGTCAACGCGTTCCGCGCCACGCTCGAGGAGATGGCCGACGCCGACCTGTTGCTCCACGTGGTCGACGCCGCCGACCCGGATCGCGAGCGCCGGATCGCCGCGGTCGAGGGCATCCTGGCCGACCTGGGCCTGGGCGCCAAGCCGCGCATCCTGGTGTGGAACAAGGCCGACCTGCTCGAGCCCGGCGACCTGGTGCGCGACGGCTTCGTGATCTCGGCGCTCGACCGTGCGACGTTCGGGCCGCTGCTGCTCGCGATCGAGCGCGCGCTGTGGCAGCAAGGGCGCGAGGCGCCGGTCGCGCGCGTCACGCATGCGTGAGGTGGCGCGGACTTACCAGAAATCGTCCGCCGCGTGTCGATCCGCGCGGTGCTCGTTCGTCGCGGTAGTAGAACCCCAAGCAGGAGACGACATGCGTTACATGTGCCTGTGGCGGCCCGCTCGCCACAACGACCCCGGCAAGACGAACTTCGCCGAGATGATGAAGTTCATCGAGGAGACCACCAAGTCCGGCCAGCTGGTCTCGACCGGCGGCTGGATGCCCGACGCGCCCGGCGCGACGATCCGCAGCGAGGGCGGCAAGCTCACCGTCACCGACGGCCCGTACACCGAGGCCAAGGAGATGATCGGCGGCTACGCGATCCTCGAGGTGCGCTCGAAGGACGAGGCGATCGAGCTGGCGCGCCGGTTCGTGCGGATCGCGGGCGACGGGATCTCGGAGCTCCGCGAGCTCGGCGCGCCGCCGCCGAAGTGATCAGCGCCGGCGCGCGAAGCCGAGCGCGATCCCGGCGAGCACGACCGCGCCGCCGGCCACGGCGTGGAGCGGCGGCCGCTCGCCGAACGCGGCCCAGGTGATGAGCGAGCTGCCGATCGGCTCGCCCAGCACCGCGAGCGCGACCAGGTGCGCCGGCGTGGTGCGCACCGCGGCGTTGAGCAGGCCGTGGCCGACCAGCGACGCGACGAGCGCCGCGCCGGCGCACGCGACGAACGTGTGGGCGGGCAGCGCGGCCGGGTCGACGCCGGTCGCGAGCGCGCCGATCGCCAGCGCGATCGCGGCGATCGCGTCGATCGCGGCCAGGTAGGGCAGCAGCGGCACGCGCGCGCGCAGCCCGCGGCCGACCACCAGGTAGCCGGCGGCGCTCGCCGCGCCGATCAGCGCGAGGCCGTCGCCGGCGAGCGCGCCGCCGCCCGCCCGCCAGTCGCCGCCGGCGAGCACCGCGCAGCCCGCGGCCGCGATCGCGATGCCGGCGGCCTCGCGGCGCACCACGCGGTCGCCGAGCAACAGGCCGAACAGCGCCGCGAAGATCGGGCTCGTGCACACCAGCGCGACCGACGCCGCGGTCGACGTGAGCTCGAGCGACGCGATCCACGACCCGAAGTGGATCGCGAGCAGCAGGCCCGACAGCGCGACCAGCCCGCGGTCGCGGCGGCCGAGCGCGCGCAGCGCGCCCAGCTCGCGAAACCCGGCCGCGCCGAACAGCAGCGCGGCGCAGCCGACCCGCAGCGCCGCGATCGCGAGCGCCGGGGCCGGCGCGGCCCAGCGCGCGAACGGTGCGCCGGTCGAGATCGCGAGGACGGCGAGCCACAGCCGCGCCACGCGCGCGCTACTCGCGCGCCGGCGGCTCGTCGTCGAGCACGGTCAGCGCGATCGCCATCGCCTTGCGGGCACGCGCGACCATCGCCTCGTCCGACTTGATCTTCTGGTACGCCCGCAGCACCTGCTCCTGGTAGCCGGTGTTCTCCTGCTCGAGCGCGGCGATCTCCTTGCGCAGGTCGGCGATCCGCTGGTCGCGCTCGGCGATCGCCGCGACGTGCGAGCGCAGCTCGGCGTTGCGATCGGCGATCGTCTGGACCGCGGACTGCAGCTCGCCGTCGGTGCGGCGCAGCGCGTCGCGCGCCGACGACAGGCCGCGCTTGAGCTCGTCGCGTTCGCTCGCGATCTCCTTGAGCTTCTGGGCGTGCTCGGCCTCGAGCTCGGCGCGCGCCTGCCGGGCGGCGGCCTCCTGCGCGGCGAGCGCGCGCGCGTGCTCGGCGTCGGCCACCGACTTGATCTTGAGGAACTCGCCGTTGGCGAGCGCGAGCTGGCGCTCGTGCTTGGCCTCGAGCTCGGCGAGCGCGTCGGCGTGGGCCTGCTCGGCCTCGTCGAGCTTGCCCTGGTGGCGCGCGGCGTCTTCCTCGGCGGCGCGCCGGGCGGCCTGGAGCGCGGCGCGTTGCTCGGCGAGCTCGCGATCGGCCAGCTCGCGCGCCTGGGCGAGCGCCTCGTCGTGCTCGCGCCGGGCATCGGCGAGCGCCGCGCGGTGCGCCTCGGCCGCGCGCTTGCCGGCCTCCACCACCGCGGCGCGGTCCTCGGCGGCCGCGGCGAGCTCCTGCGCGTGCGCGGCGCGCAGCTCGTCGAGCGCGGCCTGGTGCTGCTCGCGCAGCTCGCCCTGGTGCGTCTCGTGCTCGGCGGTCAACTGATCGACCTCGCGGCGCGCCGCGGCGAGCTTGACCTCGTGCGCCGCGACCGCGCGATCGAGCTCGCTCTTGAGCTGGGCGAGCGCGGCGCCGTGCGCCTCGGCCTCGCGCTCGCGCGCCTCGGCGTGCTCGTCGTCGGACGACTCGAGCTCGGCCGCGTGCTTGGCGGCCATCCGCTCGAGCTCGTGCAGGTGCTCGGCGGCGGTCCTGGCCTGCGCCGCCTCGTGCGCGGCGACCGCGGCGGCGAGCTCGGCCCGGGCGCGCTCGAGCTCGCCGCTCAGCTCGGCGCGGGCGCGCTCGAGGTGGCCGGCGTGCTGCTCCGCGAGCTGCGCGAGCTCGGCGGCGTGCGTGCGCTGGAGCTCGCCGACCGCCGACTCGTGCTCGGCGGCATTGGCGCGACGCACCTCCTCGACCGCCTCGCTCGACGCCGCCGCGTGCGCGAGCTCGAGCTGCTCGCGGATCTGAGCGATCGCCTCGTCGCGCGCGGCCTCGGCCTCGCGGCGCTCGGCGGCGAGCTCGTCGTGGTGGCGCTGGATCAGCTGCTCGCGCTCGGCGCGCAGCGCCTGCTCGGCGGCCGACGCGCTCGATTCGCGCAGCGCGCGCTCGCTCGCCAGCTCCTTCTCGAGCTGGGCGCGCGCCTGCTCGGCGGCCTGGACCTGGGCGGTCTTGGCCTCGAACTGCTTGCGCAGCCCGGCCGCTTCCTGGACCGCGTCGGTCTGGACCAGCAGCTTGCGCTCGAGCTCGGAGCTCTTGGTCTCGAGCTGGGTCTTCGCATGCGCCGCCAGGCGCAGCTTCTCGCGCAGGTCGGCCAGCTCGGTGGTCTGGGCCTCGATCGTCGCGGTCGCGGTCTTGAGCTCCTTGTCCTTGGCGAGCATCGCCTCGCGCAGGTTCAGGAACTGCGCCTCGCGGCCGCTGGTCTTGAGCGCGGTCTCCGCGCTGGCGCGCGCGCGCTCGAGCTCGCTCTTGAGCTGCGCGATCTGGCGGTCGAGCTCGGCGATCCTGCGCAGCGCGCGGCGATCGTGGACGCCCGACTGCTCGCTCTGCGCGTTCTGCGCGACCGCGTCGAGCCCGAGGTCGATCGCGGGATGCGAGCCGGAGCGCTTCTCGCCGATCGGCTCGCGCAGCGCGGTGGGCTCCTCGGCCGGCGGCCTGGGCGCCGACGTGATCACGACCTCGCTGTGTGCCCGGATCGGCGGCGGCGTGGTCGCCGGTGAGACGTGCGGCTGCTCGTCGGTCGCGAGCTCGACCGGCAGCTCGTCGCCGACCACGTCGGCGTCGTCGAGCGGGATCGCGGGCGACGACTCGGTCGAACCGCGCCACCGTTCGGCGGCGCTGCCGTCCGGGCCAGAGCCCCCGACGTCGAGGGTCGGCTGCGGCGGGCGGTCGATGATCTGCGCGACCGGCTGCTCGCTGTCGAACTCGTGCGCGCCGTCGTCGTCGAGGTCGGTCGGCTCGACCACCAGCGGGGCGCCGATCCGGCTGCGGCTGTCGAAGTCGTCGTCGTCGACCCCGCTCGGGTGCGGTACCGGCTCGGGGACCGCGCTGTGGTCGAGCTCGTCCGATGGCGGCGCGGCTGCCGGCTCGTCGCTCGGGCCGAGCAGCGCCGCGAACGCCGCGTCGGTCTCCGCCTCGACCACCGAGTCGACCCGCGCCGGGCGGCCGTCGTGCTCGCCGTCGTCACCGACCGTCTCGTCGAGCACGACGTCGCCGTCGCCGATCTCCATCGGGATGTCGTCCTCGATCGGGATCGCGAGCTCGTCGTCCTGCAGGTCGCCCAGGCCGATCAGCTGGTCGATCTTCGCGACCAGCTCGTGGTCGGTGAGCCCGCGCTTGTCGAGGTAGGCATCGGCCGGCACGCGCAGCGCGCGGTGCTTGGCGAAGCTGTCGGGCGGCAGCGTCGAGGTGACCAGCACGACCGGCACCTTGGCGAGCGTGCCCTTCTTGAACTTCTGGAACAGCCGGAAGCCGTCCTTGCTGGGCTCCTCGATCGCCATCACGACCAGCGCGGGGGCGTCGGCGCTGGCCAGCGCGAGCGCGCGGTCGGGCTCCGGCTCGGTCATCACGACGACGCGATATCGCCCGAGCTGGTGGGTCAGCGTGTCGCGAAACGCGAGGTCGTTGTCGATGAGCAGGACGCGGCGGTTCATCCCTGCCGGGATGATATCCGAGTCCCCGCCGCCGTCACAAAACCGGGCTGAGAATGGTTCGTATGCGCTACCAGACCGCGCCGACGAGGGTGGTCCGCCCGACGAGCCAGACCAGCTCGTTGGTCGAAAGCTCGGGGGCCATGAACATGTAGCCCATGTGCTTGGCGACCACGGTGACCATGACCTGGCCGTCGGCCTGGACGACATGCATGGTCCGGCCGTTGACCTGGACCGCATCGCCGTCGGCCATCTCGTCGTCGCGCACGTCGCGTACGATCAGCACCGACAGCACGAACGGGCTGCCGTTGAGGTTGATCTGATAGGCGAGCATGGCGCCGTCGTGGCCGTTGATCCCGTGCGGCAGCAGGCGCGCGCCGACCAGCTGCGTGCCGGGCTCCTCGACCTGGGGCGGCTCGACGTTGGGCTCGAAGTTCGCGCGCAGCCACGGCCCGGTGTTCGGGCCGCGCACCTCGAGCGGAAGGTTGCGCATCTGCTGGTGGATGGCCTCGGCCGCGACCGCGCCGGGGTCGCGCTCGTGCACCGGCCGGACGCCGACGAACACCGCGATCGCGGCGACCGCGGCGAGGATCGACGCGCCGGGCAGGACCCAGCGCGAGCGGCGGGCCCGCGCGGCGCGGTCGTGCGCCGCGTCCTCGCTGTCGAGCGCCCGGCCGATCCGCGCGCGCAACAGGTCGGGCGCCGGCGGCGCGGCCAGCACGCGCTCGATCATCGCGTGCTCGGCGCGCTCGTCGTCGAAGCGGGCCCGGCAGCCGGTGCACTCGGTGAGATGTAGCTCGAGCTCGCGGCGCTCCTCGCCAGCCAGCTCGTCGTCGAGGTACGCCATCGCCAGCGTATCGATGCTCTCGCAGATCGTCATCGCGAACCCTCACGCGTCGCGCGGGCGGCGCGGTACTTCTCGAGATCGATCGTCCGATCATCGGCGTCGATCTTCGTGGTGGCCGTGGGCTTGAGATAACCCTCGGCGAGCGCGAACTCGCGCAGCGCCGAGGCGAGCAGCTTGCGGCCGCGGAACAGCCGGCTCATCACCGTGCCGACCGGGCACTCCATGATCTCGGCGATCTCCTTGTACGACAGGCCTTGCATGTCGCACAGGATCACCGCGGTGCGGAAGTCGTCGGGCAGCTGATCGAGCGCGCGCTGCACGTCGTCGGACACGCTGTGCGCGAGCAGCGCGCCCTCCGGCGACTGCTTGTCGTTGGCCGCCGCGTGGACCAGCACGCCGTCGGTCGCCTCCTGCTCGGCGGTCGCGGCATCGAGCACCTCGCGCGAGCGCTTGCGGCGCTGGTACTCGTTGATGAACGTGTTGGTCACGATCCGCAACAGCCACGCCTTGCAGTTCGAGTTCTGCTGGAACGAGTCCCAGAACCGGTAAGCGCGCAGCAGCGAGTCCTGGACCAGGTCCTCGGCATCGCGGGGGTTGCGCGTGAGGCGATACGCCGCGCCGTACAGCGCGTCGACGTGCGCGAGCGCCTGCCGCTCGAACTCGCTGCGCTGCGCCTTCACGGCCTGCATTCGAGATGGTTTACCGCTGCCCACCTCGACATTGTTCCCGATCCGAGCAGAATTCCAAGTAGGGGAATTTACGCGCGGAATGGCGTGTGCGGGACGCCGAGCGCCTCGGCCACCGCCGCGTGCGGGACCGTGCCCCTGTACGTGTTGATCCCGGTCACGAGGTGAGGAACGGCTCCCACCGCCTTCTCGAGCCCGTGATCGGCCAGGGTCACGACGTACTTGATGGTCGCGTTGGTGAGCGCGTAGGTCGAGGTGCGGGGCACCGCGCCGGGCATGTTGGCCACGCCGTAGTGGATGACGTCGTGCACCAGGTAGGTCGGGTTGTCGTGCGTGGTCGGCCGCGCGGTCTCGACGCACCCGCCCTGATCGATCGACACGTCGACGATCACCGAGCCGGCCTCCATGTTCTTGACCATCTTCTCGGTGACCAGCCGAGGCGCGCGCGCCCCCGCGATCAGCACCGCGCCGATCACGAGGTCGCTCTCGAGCACCGCGCGCTCGATGCTCAGCGGGTCCGAGTACTGGGTCGAGATCCGGCCGGCGTAGATGTCGTCCAGATACGCCAGCGTCTTGAGGTTGACGTCGAGCACGGTGACGTTCGCGCCGAGCCCGACCGCGATCTTGCACGCGTTCGCCCCGACCACGCCGCCGCCGATGATCGTCACCCGGCCGCGCTTGACGCCGGGCACGCCGCCGAGCAGCACGCCCTTGCCGCCGCGCTCGCGCTCGAGGTAGGTCGCGCCGGCCTGCACCGCCATCCGGCCCGCGACCGCGCTCATCGGCGTGAGCAGCGGGAGGTCGCCCGGCGATGGCTCGATCGTCTCGTACGCGACGCCGTTGACGCCGCGATGGAGCAGCTCCTTGCCGAGCTCCTGCGCCGCCGCGAGGTGGAGGTAGGTGAACAGCAGCAGATCCTTGCGCATCAGCGCGAACTCGGGCGCGATCGGCTCCTTGACCTTCACGACCATGTCGGCCTGGCCCCACACGTCCTCGCGGCTCGTCACGATCTTCGCGCCGGCCTTGACGTAGGCCTCGTCGGGAATCGACGAGCCGACCCCCGCGCCTTGCTCGATCAACACGGTGTGGCCGCGCGCGACGAGGATCGCGACGCCGGCCGGGGTCATGCCGACGCGAAATTCTTGAGTCTTGATCTCTTTGGGAACGCCGATCCGCATATGTGCGCGCAGCATCGTCCCGCGCACGACGAAATTCAATCGCTGGGCACGGCGATGATCGGGTGACGCGCGGCGTTAGAACGCCACGCTGCCGTCACCTACTCGGCGCGCGCGGCGGCGCGATTCGAATCGCCGCCCTTGTCGTCGTCGCCGCTCGAACCGCCGCCGGCCGCACCGCCGCCCTCTTCGTCCTTGCCGTGGCACTTCTT
>DATJAE010000420.1:0-12228 GCA_035516595.1 Kofleriaceae bacterium
CCGCCAGCGGCCCGGCCGCGCGCACCGCCGCCATCAGCGTCTCGACCGTGCCGCGCGCGCTCGCCGCACCGGAGGCGCGCGCGCGCGCGTACTCGACCTGGCGCGGGTTGACGTCGACCGCGACCACGTCGTGATCGGACGCGAGCGCCATCGCGGTGCAGCCGGCCGATGCGATCGCGAATACGCGGCCGCCGCGCGGAAACGCGGCCCGCTCGATCGCCGGATCCTCGTACATCTGGCCGAACAGCAGGCCGCGCGCTCGCACGGCGCCGTCGAGCCGGCCGCGCTCCCACGCCGGCAGCGCGACCGCGGTCATCGCATCCCCGCGGCGACCCACGCGAGCACGAGGAACGCGAGGTTCTTGACGACCATCCCGGCCGGATCGTGGATGAGGTGGCGCGACCACGCGATGCCGTTGGCGTTGAGCGTGACGAGCAGCGCGGTCTGTGCGATCGCGCAGGGCAGCGGCTGGGCGCCGAGCAACACCCACGCGCCGAGCGAGCACTCGACGACGCCGAGCGCCATCAGCAGGCGCGTGCCGGTGCGCGGCGACCAGTACGGCACGGCCGAGATCACGGCGCGCTGGTTCGGATCGCCGCCGAGCAGCTTGCACCACAGGCCCTCGTAGAGCCACACCAGCGCGACCGCGACGCGCACGACCCAGATCGGCGGCACGTCACGCCTCGGCCGCGCGCCGCATCGCGCGCAGGATGTGGCGGTGAAACAGGTGGCACACCGCTGCCTCGATCCGCCGCCACAGCCAGCGCGGGCGCCGCTTGCTGGTGTAGCGGGTGACCACCGCGACCTCGGTCGTGTCGTCGGGCAGCACGCGCAGCGTGTACTCGCCGCCCGACAGCCGGATCCCGCCGCCCATCGCGAGCTGCTGCTCGGCGATCACGAAGCCGTACAGCCGCTCGGGCTCGACGCGGGTGACCCGCTTGAGCAGGTGGCCGCCGACGTAGCGACACAGCGCCTCGTCGCCGACCTCGGTCTTCTTGCCCTCGGTGCCGATCGGCACCGGCAGGAGCAGGCGCAGGTACCACGGCGGCTTGCCGTCGATCTGCTCGTAGAACATGAGGGCGCGCCACGTGTCGGCCAGCGGCGCGGCAAACCGCATGCGCGTCGCGATCTCGTCGTGCGCTGCCTCGGGGGTCGCGCGGGCGGCGAGCGCGAGGTCGTGAAGCGAGACCTCGGGGGGGACGTCTGACATGCGCGCACGGCTAGCAAGCCCGGCGCCAGCACCGGCGCCGTGTAGCTCGCCCGAAGCGCGCGCCTCGTGCGCGCGCGGAAGCTTGCCCTGCAGATCCTGCATGGCGGCGACGGTATCAAACTCTCGAAGGTGTCGATCCGCCCCGCGCGCACGTCACGACGCGCGATGAAACGACGGCGCGAAGCTCGGCTCGCACCGGTCGGCCTCGCTCAGCCCGCCGGCGACCCCGCGGATCCGCTCGTCGAGCTCCGGCACGGCCGGATCGACGACGAGGAACGCGAGGTGCCCGCGTCCTCCGGTCGTGGTCAAGCACGCCGCGGCGATCACGTCGTGCGCGTCGAGACCGAGCACGATGATCTCCCCGCGATTCATCAGCTCTCCGATCTCGAGCTCCGAGATCCGTGGGATTCCGTCATCCGCCTGCGCGCGCAACATCAAGCGTCGGATCGCCGGGATGTCCTCGCGCGTCGCGCGGCGAATGCGGCCCTCCCGGTGGGCGTTCGTGTCCGGCATGTTCCCTCTTGCCGACACGTGTCGGCATCGCCAGCCAGTTCAACGGGCGGGCCAGCGAGCGGGCTCGTCGGGTCGAGGACTTGTACGGCGAACGTTCGCGATCGCGCACGAAACCAGGGAACGTCCCCGTGCAGGCTGCAGTCGCGGGATCGTGCTGGCGGTCTGCAAGGCTGCTGCCCCGCGATCGTGCATGTCGCACGGCGCGGTCGCGACTACGGATGAAGACGGACGTGCGCCGGCTCGAGCGCGAGCGCGACGTGGACGATCGCGCACGCGACCACGAACAGCGCGACGAAGATCGCCTCGGCGCGATGGCGTTGCGGGCGGACGAGCCGCGCCGCTGGCAGCGGCGCTCGCTCGCGCGGAGGCAGGTTCTCCGCGGCGGCCTGACGGCGCCAGTCATCCAGCACGCCCCGTATCGGAGCAACGGCCATGCCTTCTCATCACGACGCTCCCGGCTCGAAGGGATTCGGGTCGCGCGAACACGATTCGTGCATTCCGTGCGGCGATCGCGTGATCGGAGTGGCGCGATCCAAGCGAATCAGGCGAAACGCACGATGGAGCACATTCTTGCAACCTCGCTTCGGCACGTTGTGCGCGGCATGACCGATGCACGGCCGCCGCGTCATGAGACTGCGCCTGGTCATTGCCTGCGGCACGCTGGTGGCCGCGAACGCGTACGCACAACCCGCGCCCGAGCCAGCTCCCGGGCCTGCCCCGGCGCCGGCTCCGGCGCCACCTCCTGCGCCCGCTGCGCCGGCACCGGCGGCTGCGCCGGCACCGGCGGCTGCGCCCGCGACGCCACCCGCACCTGCGTCGGCCCCTGCGCCTGCACCCGCCGGGCAACCGGCCGAGGAGCAGGACCCGTTCACGTTCGGCGACTTCACCTGGCAGACCGGCAGCCCGCGCACGCACAGCTCGCTGCTCAGCAACCAGTACTTCACCGGCGAGTTCCGGCTCGACGATCAGTTCCAGTACTCGTTCAACCACCCGGCCGACGACACGATCGGCGGCTCGACCGAGGCCTGGCGCAATGCCGAGAACCAGGTCGCCCAGCTCGGCGTCGGCGGCGACCTTCACGTCGATCGCGCGCACGGGCGGTTCATGACCCAGTTCGGCGAGCTGGCAACCACCACGCCGCGCAACGACGCGAGCCCGAGCCGTGGCGAGTGGGATCTCGCGGACGCGTACCGCTACATCTCCGAGGCGTACGGCGGCTACCACTTCGGCGATCCCCACCGCGGCGTCAACCTCGAGGCCGGCATCTTCCTCAGCTACATCGGCCTGTGGAGCTATTACAACTTCGACAACTGGACCTACCAGCCGTCGTACGTGTCGTCGAACACGCCGTGGTTCTTCAACGGCATGCGCCTGCAGTGGTTCCCGACCGACCGCCTGAAGATCGAGCCGTGGCTGATCAACGGCTGGCAGTCGTACGCGCGCTTCAACGGCTGGCCCGGGTTCGGCGGGCAGATCCGGTGGACGCCGAACGAGCGCCTGATCCTCATCTTCAACCAGTACACGATCGGCACCGACGCGCTCGGCGATCCCGACCGGCACCGCTTCCACACCGACGACTCGATACAGATCAAGCTCTACGAGAATCCCGACAAGCACGCGGTCATCACGCGCCTCGCGATGAGCTTCACGGGCGATCTCGGCTGCGAGACCGGCGGCGCGGTCCGCTGCGGGCTCGGCGGCGGCAACCGCCCGGCGCAGTTCTTCGCCGGCTTCATGACCTACCTGCGCGCGTGGCACGGCGAGCACTTCGCCGGCACGTTCGGCGGCGGCCTGATCGACAACCCCGGCCGCTATCTCGTGCTGCTGCCGCCGATCAACGGCGCGACCGCGGCGAGCGGCACGCCGTACTTCACGGAGAACCCGGGCGACAAGTGGTTCTCGTACGACTTCCAGTGGACGTTCGACTACATGCCGAGCGAGAACTTCACGCTGCGCGCGGAGTTCACGTATCGCCACGCGAGCGTGCCGTACTTCAGCGGGCCGGGAGGCATCACGCCACCGGGCAGCTCGCCGGGTACGTACGGCAACCAGGGCGACCCCGGCTCGATCGTGCCCGGATGGTCTCCGGATCTCGTGAAGAGCGAGCCGCGGCTGACGCTCGCGCTCGAAGTGAAGCTGTGACGCCATGACCGACCTCATCTTCATCCTCGTCACCGTCGCGTTCTTCGCGATCTGCATCGCGTACGTGCGCGGCATCGATCATCTCTCCGCGCCGGCTGGCGGCGCTGCGCGGTCCGGCAACGCCGGACCTCTCGATCGGATGTGAGCCATGTCCGCTGAGTACACGCTCGGCCTCGTCGCCGCGATCCTCCTGCTCGCGTACCTCGTCTACGCGCTGCTCAAACCGGAGCGCTTCTGATGACCGCCATCGGCTGGTTGCAGATCATCGTGTTCTTCCTCGTCGTGCTCGCGCTGACGAGGCCGATCGGCGTGTTCCTCTATCGCGTGTTCGAGAGCGAGGCGCGGCCGTTGCCACGCACGCTCGGGCGCGTCGAGCGCGGCCTGTTGCGGATGTGCGGGCTCAAGGAACCCAAGGAGCAGACCTGGCTCCAGTACACGATCGCGATGCTCGTGTTCAGCGCGGTCGGTCTGGTCGTCACCTACCTCATCCAGCGCACGCAGCAGTGGCTGCCGCTGAACCCGGAGCACATGGCGAACGTGCCGCCCGCGCTGTCGTTCAACACGGCCGCGAGCTTCACGACCAACACGAACTGGCAGGCATACACCGGCGAGACCACGATGAGCTACCTGACCCAGATGGCAGGGCTGGCGTGGCACAACTTCACGTCGGCCGCGGTCGGCATCGGGATCGCGCTCGCGGTCGCGCGCGGCCTCACCCGCCGGCCCGGGCTCGACGGCCCCAGGACGCTCGGCAACTTCTGGGTCGACCTGATCCGCGGACTGGTCTACGTGCTGCTTCCGGCGTCGATCGTGATCGCGCTGATCCTGGTGTCGCAGGGCGTGATCCAGAACTTCTCCGCCTACCACCACGTCACCACGCTCGAGGGCGCCAAGCAGATCATCGCGATGGGCCCGGTCGCCTCGCAGGAGGTGATCAAGGAGATGGGGACCAACGGCGGCGGCTTCTTCAACGCGAACAGCGCGCACCCGTTCGAGAACCCGACCGCGATCAGCGACTTCATCGAGCTGGTCCTGATCTTCGCGATCTCGGCGGGCCTCACCTACACGTACGGCCGCATGGCGCGCGATCAGCGCCAGGGCTGGGTGCTGTTCGCGGCGATGGCCGTGCTGTTCTTCGCCGGCGTCACGACGGCGTACTGGGCCGAGGCGCACCCGAACGCGGCGATGCACGGCCTCCACATCGCGGCCGACCAGGGCAACATGGAAGGCAAGGAGGTCCGGTTCGGCGTGCCGGACTCGGCGCTGTTCGCGACGGTCACCACCGACGCGTCGTGCGGCGCGATCAACTCGTGGCACGACAGCTTCACGCCGATCGGCGGCATGGTGCCGCTGGTCAACATCGAGCTCGGCGAGGTGATCTTCGGCGGCGTCGGCGCCGGGATGTACGGGATCCTGGTGATGGCCGTGCTCACGGTGTTCATCGCCGGCCTCATGGTCGGGCGAACGCCGGAGTACCTCGGCAAGAAGATCGAGTCGCGCGAGATGAAGCTCGCGATGCTCTACGTGCTGATCTTTCCGCTGATCATCCTGGGGTTATCCGCGTGGAGCTCGGTCGCGAGCTACGGCACGTCGTCGCTCAACAACAACGGGCCGCACGGCCTGTCCGAGATCCTCTACGCGTTCTCGAGCGGCGCCGGCAACAACGGCTCGGCGTTCGCCGGCCTCAACGCGAACACCGACTGGTGGAACATCGCGCTGGGCTTCACGATGCTGGCCGGCCGCTTCCTCATGATCATCCCGATCATGGGGATCTCGGGCTCGATGCTGAACAAGAAGACGGTCGAGCCCGGCCCGGGGACGTTCCCCACCACGGGCGCGACGTTCGTCGTGCTGCTGATCGCGGTGATCATCATCGTCGGCGCGCTGACGTTCTTCCCCGCGCTGTCGCTCGGCCCGATCGTCGAGCACTTCCAGGCGCTGCACTTCGAGGTGATGTGATGGCGAAGCACCCCAAGGCGAAGGTGTCGTCGCTGGACCCGGCGCTGCTGAGCGCCGCGGTGCGCGACAGCTTCAAGAAGCTCGACCCGCGGATCCTGGCGAAGAACCCGGTGATGTTCGTGGTCGCGGTCGGCTCGTTGCTCACGTCGATCCTGGTCATCCGCGATCTCGTCGCCGCGCCCGTAGGCGCCGCCCCGGTGTGGTTCTCGATCGGCGTCACGCTGTGGCTGTGGTTCACCGTGGTGTTCGCGAACTTCGCCGAGGCGGTCGCCGAAGGCCGCGGCAAGGCGCAGGCCGACACGCTGCGCAAGATGCGGCAGGACACGATGGCGCGCCGGCTGGTCGACGGCCCGAGCGGCAAGGAAGAGACCGTGTCGGCCGCGATGCTGCGCAAGGGTGACCTCGTGGTCATCGAGGCCGGCCAGATGATCCCCGGCGACGGCGAGATCGTCGAGGGCATCGCGTCGGTCGACGAGTCGGCGATCACGGGCGAATCGGCGCCGGTGATCCGCGAGTCCGGCGGCGATCGATCGTCGGTCACCGGCGGCACCAAGGTGCTGTCGGACCGGATCGTGGTGAAGATCGGCGCGGACCCGGGCGAATCGTTCCTCGACAAGATGATCGCGCTGGTCGAGGGCGCGGCGCGCCAGAAGACGCCGAACGAGATCGCGCTGCACATCCTGCTGGTCGGGCTGACCATCGTGTTCCTGTTCGCGTGCGTGACGCTCGTGCCGCTCGGCATGTACGCGGGCGTGCACCTGACCGCGACGGTGATCGTCGCGCTGCTGGTCTGCCTGATCCCGACCACGATCGGCGGCTTGCTGTCCGCGATCGGCATCGCCGGCATGGACCGGCTGATGCGCAAGAACGTGATCGCGATGAGCGGTCGCGCGGTCGAGGCCGCGGGCGACGTCGACGTGCTGCTGCTCGACAAGACCGGCACGATCACGCACGGCAACCGGATGGCGAGCGAGCTCCTGCCCGCGGCCGGCGTGCGGATCGAGGAGCTCGCCGAGGTCGCGATGCTGTCGAGCCTGGCCGACGAGACGCCGGAGGGCCGATCGATCGTGGCGCTGGTCAAGGACACGTACGGCATTCCGCCGCGTCCGCTCGAGGGCGCGACGTTCGTGAAGTTCACCGCGCAGACGCGGATGAGCGGGCTCGACATCGGCGACGGGCCTCACCGCAGCCGCGAGATCCGCAAGGGTGCGGTCGATGCGGTCGCGGCGCACGCCGGCACGATGCCGGACGACGTGCGCGAGATCGCCGGCAAGATCGGCGACTCGGGCGGCACGCCGCTCGCGGTGTGCGACGGCAGCCGCGTGCTCGGCGTCATCCACCTCAAGGACATCGTCAAGCAGGGGATCAAGGAGCGGTTCGCGCGGTTCCGCGCGATGGGCATCCGCACGGTGATGATCACCGGCGACAACCCGCGCACCGCCAAGGCGATCGCGGCCGAGGCCGGCGTCGACGACTTCCTCGCCGAGGCCACGCCCGAGACCAAGATGAACCTCATCAAGGCCGAGCAGGCCAAGGGCAAGCTCGTCGCGATGACCGGCGACGGCACCAACGACGCGCCGGCGCTCGCGCAGGCCGACGTCGGGGTCGCGATGAACACCGGCACGCAGGCCGCGAAGGAGGCCGGCAACATGGTCGACCTCGACAGCGATCCGACCAAGCTGCTCGAGGTCGTCGAGGTCGGCAAGCAGCTGCTGATGACGCGCGGCTCGCTCACCACGTTCTCGATCGCCAACGACGTCGCCAAGTACTTCGCGATCCTGCCGGCGATGTTCATGGGCGTGTATCCGCAGATCGCGCCGCTCAACGTGATGAGGCTCGCGTCGCCGCTGACCGCGATCCTGTCCGCGGTCATCTTCAACGCGCTCATCATCATCCTGCTCATCCCGCTCGCGCTGCGCGGCGTGAAGTACCGCCCGCTCGGCGCCGCCGTCCTGCTCCGCCGTTCGCTGCTGATCTACGGCGTCGGCGGCGTGATCGCGCCGTTCGTCGGGATCAAGCTGATCGATCTGCTTGTTGCCGCCGTGCTTTCCGCCGTGGGGGCGTCATGAAGACCTTCGTCATCGCGCTACGCGCCACCGTCGTCACGCTCGTGCTGACCGGGCTGGCCTATCCGCTGATCGTCACCGGGCTCGCGCAGGTGCTGTTCCCGCACCGCGCGAACGGCTCGATCGTCACCGACGACAAGGGCGAGGAGATCGGCTCGGAGCTGATCGGCCAGGGCTTCGCGGCGCCGGGCTACTTCCACTCGCGGCCGTCGGCGAGCGGCTACGACGCGGCGAACTCGTCGGGTACGAACCTCGCGGTCACGTCGAAGAAGCTGCGCGACGGGCAGCCGGACGACCCCGCGACCAAGGACGTCGACGAGTCGTTCGCCGGCGTCATCGATCTCGCGAAGGCGTACCGCGCCGAGAACGGGCTCGGCGACGACGTCGCGATCCCGGCGGACGCGGTGTCGCGGTCGGCGAGCGGGATCGATCCGCACATCTCGCCCGAGAACGCGGCGCTCCAGGCGGCGCGGATCGCCAAGGCGCGCGGCGTGACCGTCGAGCGCGTGCAGACGATCCTCGAGCAGTACACCGACCCGCCGCAGCTCGGCTTCCTCGGCGAGGCTCGGGTCAACGTGCTGGAGGTGAACCTCGCGCTCGATCACACGTTCGGTGCGCCTGCGCACGTCGCGAACGACGGAGGCGCTCCGGCGAAATGACCGCGGGCGCGCGCGTCCTCGTCGTCGACGACGAGCGGAACATCCGCGCGACGCTGGCCATGTGTCTCGAGAGCGTCGGCTGTCACGTCACCGCGGTGGCCAACCGCGACGCGGCGCTCGCCTCGCTCGAGCGCACGCCGTTCGACGTGTGCTTCCTCGACCTGAGGCTGGGCGACGACAGCGGCATGGAGCTGTTGCCGCAGCTGCTCGCGGTGCGCCCGCAGCTCGCGGTCATCGTGATCACGGCCTACGCCACGTTCGATACCGCGGTCGAGGCGATCAAGCGCGGCGCGGTCGACTACCTGCCCAAGCCGTTCGACCCGGCGCAGATCCGCCACGTCGTGGAGCGCGTGACGCTGCGCCAGACCGCCGAGCGCCGCGTCGCCGCGCTCGAGGACGAGCTGTCGTCGACCTCCCCGGGCTCCGAGATCGCGAGCGAGTCGCCCGCGATGCGCCGCACGTTCGAGCTCGCGATCCGCGCGGCTGCCTCGGATGCGCCGATCCTGCTCCGCGGGGAGAATGGCACCGGCAAGAGCGTGCTGGCGCGCGTAATCCACATGCGTGGACCTCGCGCCACCCGTCCGTTCGTCACGATCAACTGCCCGACCCTGTCGGAGGACCTGCTCGCGAGCGAGCTGTTCGGCCATCGCGCCGGTGCGTTCACCGGCGCCGTGCGCGATCAGGAGGGCCGGGTCGAGGCCGCCGACGGCGGCACGCTGTTTCTCGACGAGATCGGCGAGATCTCGCCGGGCCTGCAGGCCAAGTTGCTGCGCTTCCTGCAGGACAAGGAGTTCGAGCGGGTCGGCGAGAACAAGACGCGCTTTGCCGACGTCCGCGTGATCGCCGCGAGCAACCGCGATCTCGATGCCGACGTCGCCGCCGGGCGGTTCCGTCAGGACCTGCTGTTCCGGCTCAACGTCGTCGAGATCGATTGCCCTCCGCTGCGCGAGCGCGTCGAGGACATCCTGCCGCTCGCGCGGCGCTTCCTCGCGTTCTTCGCGCACGCCAATCATCGCGCGACGCCGGAGCTCACGGCCGAGGCCGAGACCACGCTGGTCGGCTACACCTGGCCGGGCAACGTCCGCGAGCTGCGCAACGTGATCGAGCGCGCGGTGATCCTGTTTCCCGCGCGCACGCTCGGTATCGAGGCGCTGCCCGAGCGCATCGCGGCACATTCCAGTCCGGTGGCGCGGCTCGGCGGCGACTTCTCGCTCGAGGACATCGAGCGCGAGCACATGCTCCGTGTCCTCGCCCGCACGCCGACGCTCGAGGACGCGGCGAAGATCCTGCAGATCGATGTCTCGACGCTGTACCGCAAGCGCAAGAAGCTCGAGTCCTGATCTCGGTGGCGTACCGCGTGCAGGCAGCGTCGCCGTGCACCCGTACCGCGACCCGCCACCGCCGCGCCCGGCCAGGCCGCCGGCGGGGCTCCCGTCGGAGGAGTGGTTCCTGATCGCGCTGCTCGTCGCGATCGGCGGCCTGCTCGTTTCCGTGGGGATCTTCGCGGGATCGCCGATCGACGCGCCGACGACGATCGGGCTGCTGGGCCTCGCGCTGGGCCTGTACTGCGCGGTCCGCGGCATCCCGTGGGTCCGCCGGCGACGCGCGCGGCGGTCGGGCAAATTGCACGGCGATCGCGACGCCGATCGTGCACCGCCGTCTTGAGCCGTGCGCGGAGCAGGGTATCCAATCGTGGCGAGATGGCAGTCAGGACATCGCCGCTCGAGATCGAGGCGGCGCTCGGGTGAGAGCGGCGCTGGGCTTTGCCGGCCTCGTCATCGTGCTGGCGCTGGCCGCGTTCGTGCCGGCCGGGACGGCGAGCTGGGCCGAGGCGTGGCTGTTTCTCGGAGTGTTCACGGCGTCGGCCGTCGCGGTGACCGTCTATGTCGCGCGCGAGGACCCCGCGCTGCTGGCACGCCGGAGCCACGGCGGGCCGCTCGCCGAGAAGGAACCGACCCAGCAGCTGATCCAGGGCCTGGCGAGCCTGTCGTTCCTGTCGGCGGTGGTGGTCCCCGCGCTGGACCATCGCTTCGGCTGGTCGCACGTCGGCCTGGCGTTCGTCGTCCTCGGCGACGCCCTCGTCGTCCTCGGCTTCCTGATCGTGTTCGTGGTGTTCCGCGAGAACACGTTCGCGTCGTCCACGATCGAGGTGGCCGCCGATCAGCGCGTGATCGACTCGGGTCCCTACGCGGTCGTGCGGCATCCGATGTACGCGGGTGGGCTGGTGCTGATCGCGGGGGTCCCGCTGGCGCTCGGCTCGCTGGTCGGCCTCGTCACGTTTCCGCCGTTCCTGGCGATCATCGTCTGGCGCCTGCTCGACGAGGAGCGCTTCCTGGTGGCCCAGCTGACCGGCTATGCGGCGTATCGCGAGCGGGTCCGGTGGAGGCTCGTACCTCGCATCTGGTGAACGTCACAGCACCGGGACGTGGCGCGAGCACCGCGAGATCGTCGTTGACAGTCCACCGCCGATTGGTTTAACAACTTAGCCAATGGCGCTCGGACCCCTCCCAGCCCGGACGTCCGCGACGAGCGCGGCCGAGCGCGCGCTCAAGGCCGCGATCGTCGGTGGCGAGCTGGCGCCGGGCGAGCGGTTGCCGCCGGAGCGAGAGCTGGCCGAGCGCTTCGGGATCAGCCGGCTCACGCTGCGCGCGGCGCTCGCGACGCTCGCGGCGGCCGGGCTGGTGACGGTGCGCCAGGGCAGCGGGTACACGGTGCGGGACGTGCGCGAGAGCGGCGGCGCCGATCTGTTGCCCGAGCTGATCGACCGCGCGGCAGCACGCAAGGGCCTCGCGGCGGCCGCCGCGGATCTGCTGCGGCTGCGCCGCTACCTCGCGGGCGCGGTGCTGGAGGCGCTCGCCGAGCACCCGCCGTCCGCCGCCGCACGGCGCGCGATCGACGGTGCGGTCGAGCGGTTCGCGCGCGCGGTGGCCGCCGGCGACGCGGAGGCGATCCCCGACGCGGACCTCGCGGTCGTGCGGGCGCTGCTCGATGCCACGGGCAGCATGATCCTGCGCGTGTGCTTGAACCCGATCATGGCGGTGCTGCGCGGCAGCCCGCCGCTGCGCGCGGCGCTGTACGGCGAGCCCGCGACCAACCTGCTCGGCTGGCGCGCGCTCGCCGCCTGGGCCACGCGGCCCGATCCGAGAGCGATCGCGACGCTGCTCGCCGTGCTCGCCGACCACGATCGCGCCTCGATCGACCGGTTGCGGCGAGGGAGGCCTCGATGATGCCCTGGTACGAGGCGGTGATCCTGGTCCGCCCCGCCCGGATCGACGCCAACGTCGCGCGGGTGTGCGCAGCGCTCGGCGTGGCGCGCCCCACGCCGTGGCAGCTGTGCCTCGGCGTGCTGCGGCTGTGGCATCGCGTCCTGTTCCGGTCGTCGACCGTCGGAACGAGCCCGGGCGGCCGCGTGCGGCGCTCCGTGCGCGCGCGCGTGCTCGCGTGGCGCGCGGCGCGCCTGCCGTGCCTGCTCGTCGAGCGCGCGGTGGTCCCGCTCGACTTCACCGGCCTGGGCAGCACGCCCGACCGGCTGATCCGCCACCTGCTCGGCGCGCACCACGACGCCAACCAGTTCGTCTACGACCTCGAGCTGCTCGCGTGTCACGGTCGTCTCGACGAGCTGCGCGCGCACGTGCTCGACGTGATCGAGCGCGACGACGCGCGCGCGCGCTGGCTGCGC
>DATJAE010000421.1:0-3364 GCA_035516595.1 Kofleriaceae bacterium
CGATCGGAACGACCGCGAGCCGGAAGTACAGGTCCGCACGGAACTTGCCCTGCGCGACCATCTCCTCGAGGTTGCGGTGGGTGGCCGCGATCACGCGGACGTCGACCGGGACGTCGGTATCCGAGCCGACCGGCGACACGACGCGCTCCTCGAGCACGCGCAGCAGCTTGGCCTGCGCGGACAGCGGCAGGTCGCCGATCTCGTCCAGGAAGATCGTGCTCTCGTGCGCCGCCATGAACCGACCGGTGCGCGCGTTGGTCGCGCCGGTGAACGCGCCCTTGACGTGACCGAACAGCTCGGTCTCGAGCAGGGTGTCGGGGATCGCGGCACAGTTGACCGGGATCAGCGCGCGGCCGCGGCGCGCCGAGGCGCGGTGCACCGCGCGCGCGAACAGCTCCTTGCCCGACCCGGTCTCGCCGGTGATGAGCACGGTGCAGTCCGTGGTAGCGACGTGCTTGAGGGTCTCGAGCGCCGACAGGATCGGCACCGCGTTACCCACGATCTCGGGGGCGAATTGTTTGCGCCAAATGGAAAGCTCGATGTCGTTCACGGCATCTCCGTGATTGCGATTCGTGGGCCACGATCCATTCAGGTAGCCCTGGGTTAACGCCAAGTTGCGCGCGCCAACGATCTGCGGGGGATATTTTTCCCTACAGAACTTCGGCCCTGGGGCAGTGCTGCCTCACCCGGGGTTGCAACGCACCCGTCAATCCCGCCGACGCCGGTAATCGTCGGGCTCGATCTCGTGCCGCTTGAGCAAGCGGCGCAGGTTCGTGCGATCGATTCCCGCAATTCTTGCGGCCTCCGAGATCGATCCATTGCCGATCTCGAGCACCTTGATCAGATACGCGCGCTCGAACGTCGCGTTGACTCGCCGCTTGGCTTCGGTGAGCGGCAGCAGCTCGTCGACAATCACCTCGGGGACGCGCGGGAGTGGAACGGTGCCGCTCGCGCGTACGTTGAGATACGCGGGCAGCGCGTCGATCGCGATCGTGCCCTCGCGCTGGAACGCGAGCGCGTGCAGCACCGCGTTCTCGAGCTCGCGCACGTTTCCCGGCCAGTCGAACGCGGCGATCGCGTCGAGCGCCTCCGGAGTGAACTGCGGCGGCGAGCCCCCGCCGTGCTTGTGGAGGAAGTGCGCGGCGAGCAGCGGGATGTCGTCGCGGCGCTCGCGCAGCGGCGGCAGCTCGAGCGTGACGACGTGCAGCCGGTAGAACAGGTCCTGGCGGAACCGCTGCTGCGCGATCGCGGCCTCGAGATCGACGTTGGTGGCGGCGATGACGCGCACGTCGATCTTGCGCGATCCGCTCGCGCCGATCGAGCGCACCTCGCTCTCCTGCAGCACGCGGAGCAGGCGGGCCTGGACGTGCATCGGCATGTCGCCGATCTCGTCCAGGAACAGCGTGCCGCGATCGGCCTCGACGAACACGCCGGGGCGGTCGGCCGTCGCGCCGGTGAACGCGCCCCTGGTGTGGCCGAACAGCTCGCTGTCGATCAGGGTCTCGGGGATCGCGCTGCAGTTGACCGCGACGAACGGCTGGCCGCGTCGCGGGCTGCGCTCGTGGAGCGCCCGCGCGACCACTTCCTTGCCGGTGCCGCTCTCGCCGCGCAACAGGACCGAGACGTCGTGCACCGCGACCTGCTCGATCGCGGCGGCGAGCTTGCGCATCGCCGCCGACGCGCCGACCAGCGAGGTCGCGGTCGGGGTGGTGGCCGGGCCCTCGAGCATGCGCCGCCGCACGGTCGAGTGGCGCGCCGCCGACTCCACCACGATCGACAGCTCGCGCGGCTCGATCGGCTTGATCAGGTAGTGGAACGCGCCCGCGCGCATGCAGGTGGTCGCGGTCGCGGCGCTGTCGTCGCCGGTCAGCATCACGATCGCCGCGAGCGAGCCGCGCTGGCGGAAGATCTTGAGCAGCTCGACGCCGCTCATCGTCGGCAGCCCGACGTCGAGCAGCACGACCTCCCAGTCCGAGATCCCCAGCCCGAGGCGATCGAGCAGGCCGGTCGCTTCGTGAGCGATCTCGACGTCGTAGCCCTCGTGATCGAGCTGACGTTCGAGCATGCGCGCCATCTCGACGTCATCTTCCACGACGAGGACGCGCCGTTGACCCCTAGCCCCGCTCATGCGAGATCGCCGAACGATCGCACACTTTCGTTAGCGAAAGTAAGAGGCGATCGCGTTCATCACGGCCGGCGCGGCGTGTGCCGCGGCGCCGCTGCCGCCGCGCTGGAGCTGGATCGCGAGCGTGATCGGGATCGTTCCGTGGGACGTCACCACACCGAACGCGACCACGAACAGGCTGTCATCGGGTGGGCGTTTGCCACACGTCAGCTGCAGCGCGGCGACGTGGCTCGCGTTCCAGCTCGCGCACGCCTCGGGCCGGCGCGCAATTTCTGCCAGCGAGTCGGTCGTACCGGTCTTCGCGCCATAGATGATGAGGTGCGGATCGGCGAGCGTGGCGGCGAGCGCGGCGTGCGCAGTGCCGCCGTCCTGGACGACCGCGCACAGCCCGCCTCCGGCGCCGATCACGCCGGTCGTGCGCGTCGAGGTGTCGGCGCACGACCAGCTCGGCGGCTTGGCGACGGCGGGCGCGGGGAACCAGCTGGCCGCGAGCTCGTCGCCGTAGACCACGCGACCGAACGCGTCGGCGAGCTGGGCGAGCGAGCCGACCGGATGCGCTCCGGATCCGCGGAGCAGCTGGAAGTACTCGCGCACCGGGACGCGCGCCTGCTGCGGTCGATCATCGGCGTAGAGCGTCAGCTCCGCGGGGCCAAGTGCCACGAGGTAGCGCAGGTCGCGGCTCGGCGCGTCGATCGGAAGTGCGCGTGCGGCACACACGTCGCCGCGCTCGTTCGCACGCTCGCAGCTCTCGCGATCGCCGCGGGTGCACAGCGGCCGGCCGAGCAGGCCCTCCACCCGGGTCCACAGCGGCGCGCGGCGCAGCCCGGCGATCACGACCGAGTGGCCCGACACGATCGGGCCCTGGGCGTCCGCGATCGCCAGCGGCTCGCGGGTCGACCAGCTCGCGAGATCGCTCGCCGCGATCTGCTCGAGCGTGAGCGTGCGATCGCCGGCGCGCAGCGTGCCGGCGGGCAGGCCGAGCCCGATCAGGCCGAGCGCGGCCTGGTACCAGTTCGGCGAGCGTGCGAGGAAGTCGTGGACGTCGGCGGTGGTCGGATCGCCGGCGAGCGAGGCCGGCGGGCAGTGACCGAGCAGCGGATCGACGTCCTTGCCGCGGTGCGAGCGGCAACCCGCGGCGTGGCCGGCCGCGGTGAGCTCGAGGCCGGCGAGCTGGTGCGGGAACGTCTGCTCGGCGGCGCGCGCGACGATCGCCTTGAACGTCGAGCCCACCGCGATCGG
>DATJAE010000422.1:0-5560 GCA_035516595.1 Kofleriaceae bacterium
GCTCCAGCTGGCCAACCCCGACGCCGCGCTCGTTGACCTCGAGGCCGCGCAGGACCTCGCGGCCGCCGAGCCCGCCGACCTCGCGGTCGTGCGCGGCGAGCTGACGCAGCTGATCGCGGTCGCGCAGCAGGTGGCGGTGCAAGCCTCCGGCGCCGCCCGCCAGCACGCGATCGAGCGCGCGCAGCACTGGGCCGCGCACTGGCGGGCGATCGATCCGGGCAACTCCGAGATCGATCGCCAGCTCGGCGAGCTGCTGCTCGCGGTCGGCGATCGCGCCGGCGCGTGGCGCGAGCTGTCGACCACGATCGAGCGCGATCCGTGGTCGGGCGACGGCTACATGACGGTCGCCGACGCGTTCGAGCGCCAGGGCCGGGTCGAGGACGCGCTGTCGTTCTGGCAGCAGGCGATCGTGATCGACCAGACCAACCCGACGCCGCGGCTGCGCAAGGCGCAGGCGCTGATCGCGCTCGGCCGCCGCGCGGAGGGCGACGTGCTGCTGCACGACATCACGAGCGCGAAGTGGCACGACGTCTGGTCCCAGGTCGTCTACCAGGCCCAGACCCTGCTGGAGCAGGAACACCATCGCTAGCGTGAACGCCAGGCACGCTGTCGCGCGGTGACGTCAGCCGCGCGGCACCGCGTCGCGCACTTGCGGCGGCATGCGCGCTGCATTTACCGCGCGCGTGTACCGCCTGGTCGTCGCGGCCGCGCTCGCCGGGTGCGCGCACCCGGCGCTGGCCCCGCGAGCGGCCGATCCGTGCGACTCCCCGGCCGCGTCCACCGTCCGGACCGATCGCAGGGCCATGTCGTTCGAGCGTCCCGCGATCGGAGTGGCGCGCATCACCGCGATCGACATCGTCGGGGTCGCGCCCGCGCTCGCCGACGCCCTGCGCGCCGTGCTCGTCACCAAGGTCGACGACATGCTCGACCAGGCGCCGCTCGCCGACGACCTGCGCCGGATGTGGGCGCTCGGCGTGATCTCCGACGCGCGGATCGACGTCGCGCTCGCGCCGCATCCATATCTGACCCGCAGCGGCGCCGCCGACGCGATCGTCACGTTCACGCTCGCGCCGCAGCCGGTGATCGCGCGGGTGTCCGGCGCCGATCGCCCCGAGCTGGCGCGGCTGCGCTGGCTGGCCGGCACGCTCGACGAGCCGGCGCGGGTCGCGCGGGTCGCGCGCGCGATCGAGCTCGCGTACCACCGCGCCGGCCAGATCGACGCCAAGGTCGCGGTGCGCCGCGCCGTCGCAGCGGGCGGGGTCGCGCTGTGCGTCGCCGCCGCGCCCGGCCCGCGCGTCACGATCTCCTCGATCGCGTTTCCCGGCCGGCACGCCGTGCCGGAGCGCGTCCTCGCCGACAGCATCCACGGCGGCAAGCAGCAGATCAACCACGTCGGCGGCATCTACGACGGCCCCGCGCTCGCCGAGGACGCGTCGTGGATGCTCGACCCGTACTACGAGCGCGGCATGATCGAGACCACGATCGGTGCCCCGCAGGTCGCGCGCCACGGCAACCGGCTCGCGGTCGCGATCCCGGTGCACGAGAGCCCGGTCTACCGGATCGGCGTGGTGCGCGTGGTCGGCGGGCTCGGCGTGCCGCCGCTCGCGCTCGTCGCCGGCCAGGTGTTCGTGCGGTCCAAGGCGTACGCGGTCCCGGGCGCGATCGCCCGCGTCACCAGCGGCGCCGGCGAGACGCAACTGGTCTACTCGCGGATCGATCAGGAGGCGCGCACGGTCGACCTGGTCTATCGCACCGACTGGAGGGAACCATGGGACGCGCTGCGCTCCTGGCCAGCGCCGTCGCGCTAGCGGCGTGCGGGCACCGCACCGTCATCATGGGGGTCGCGATGCCCGACGGCTGCGAGGGCGACCGCGCGCTCGATTCGGACCGCTGCATGGGCTGGGTGTTCGATCAGATCGAGCTCGCGGCCGGCGTGCCGGTGTATCCCGATCCCGCGATCCAGAGCTACGTCGCGCGGATCGGCGAGCGCCTCGTGCGCGCGAGCGGCGATCCGCGGCACTGGACGTTCCACGTGCTCGACAGCAGCGCGGTCGAGGCGCACGCCGGGCTCGGCACCACGGTCTACATCACGCGCGGTGCGATCGCGACGCTCCGCGACGAGGCCGAGCTCGCCGGCCTGATCGGCCACGAGATCGGCCATGGCCTGGCCAACCACCCGCACGAGAGCTACGAGGAGATGGTGCGCGGGCTCCCTCGCGACGACGACGCGCGCGCGTCGCGCGAGGCGCAGGACAACGAGATCCAGGCCGACGCGCTCGCGGTCGTGCTGGTCGCGCGCGCCGGCTACGATCCGCGCGCGGTCGAGACGATGCTGCGGGCGATCGCGGGCGCCGAGGGCACGCCCGACCCCGACAAGTATCCGACCCATCCCGGGTGGGCCGAGCGCGTCACGCGGATCCGCGCGCTGCTCGCGGACTATCCGGCGGGCGGCGATCGCGACGCCGAGCGGTTCCGCACGGCGGTCGCGAGCCTGGCGGTCGGCGACGATCCGCGGCGCGCCGCGGTGGTCGGCGACGCGCTGGTGTTCGCCGAGGCCGGCGTCGCCTACGACGTCCCCGGCGACGCCAAGGTCGACGACGGCGTCGCGACCGCGTCGATCGACGGTACGATCGCGACGCTGCGCCCGATCTCGCCGCTCGCCGCCAGCGCGCTCCAGCCGCACTACGACGACGATGGCTTTAACATCGCATCGCGCGGCCCGCGCGGCGCGCTGCTCATCATGGTGCCCGGCCCGCACGGCCAGCAGATCGCGCGCGCGCTGCGCGACCACGCCCGCCCGCCGCGCCCGGACGAGCTCGCGCGGATCCATCCGCGACTCGTCGATCTCGGCGCTCCGCGCGCGCTGTGGCCCGCGGTTCCGCCGTAAGCTCGACCGGGTGGCGACCGACGCCGACCTCGAGCTCGCGTTCTACGACAGGTTCCTGCTGTCGCGCGGGCTCGAGCCATATCCGGTGCAGGAGCAGGCGATCACCCACATCTTCGCCGGCAAGAGCGTGCTGGTCACCGTGCCGACCGGCACGGGCAAGACGCTGATGGCCAAGGCCGCGCTGCATCGCGCGCTCGGTCGCGGCGAACGCGCGATCTACACCACGCCGCTGCGCGCGCTCACCGAGGAGAAGTACCGCGAGCTGTGCGACGACTTCGGCACGGGCTACGTCGGGTTCGCGACCGGCGACTACAAGGTCAACCGCGAGGCGCCGATCCAGGTCGAGGTCGCCGAGATCCTGTGGAACCGGATCGTCGCCGACAAGCACGTGTCGCCCGCCGAGATCGTCGTGATGGACGAGGGCCACTACTTCAACGACCCCGAGCGCGGCTACGTGTGGGAGCAGTCGATCATCGGGCTCGATCCGCGCACCCAGCTGGTCGTGCTGTCGGCCACGGTCGGGCATCCCGAGAAGTTCGCGCAGTGGGCGACCGTGACCCGCCGCGTGACGATGGAGGTGGTCGACTCGCGCGAGCGCAAGGTGCCGCTGGTCCACGACTACCGCGAGGACATGCTGATCGACACGATCAAGGAGCTCGCGCACACCGGCGACGTGCCCGCGATCGTGTTCGTGTTCGGCCGCGAGCAATGCTTCGAGGTCGCGCGCCTGCTCAAGTCGTGCCGGCGGTTCACCAGCGACGACGACAAGGCGAAGATCGACAAGCTATGCGACGAGGCGCTGTTGCCGAGTGGCTGCGCCAAGGAGCTGCGCCCGCTGCTCGGCCACGGCATCGGCATCCACCACGCCGGCATCCTGCCGCGCTACAAGCAGCTGGTCGAGGCGCTCGCGCTCGAGCGGCTGATCAAGTTCGTGGTGTCGACCGAGACGATCGCCGCCGGGATCAACCTGCCGGCGCGCACCGTGGTGTTCCCGTCGCTGCGCAAGTTCATCAAGCAGCAGCCGCGCCTGGTCACCGCCGCGGAGTACCACCAGATGGCGGGTCGCGCCGGCCGGCCGCAGTTCGACGATCGCGGCCTGGCGATCACGCTCGCGCCGGAGCAGGTCGTGGTCGATCTCAAGAAGGAGCTGAAGCACGGCAAGCCCGACCTCGAGCGCGCGCGCCGCACGGTGTACGGCCGCGCCCGCAACGACGCGCAGCGCAAGGGCGACGTGATCTGGACGCCCGAGATCCACCAGGAGCTGGTGCGCGGCGAGCCCGCCGAGCTGCGCAGCAAGACCAAGATCACGGCCGAGCAGGTGCTCGCGATCGGGCTGCCCGATCTCGCCGAGGCCAGGCTGCCCGGCGACGACGCGGTGGCGCAGCGCATGGCGGAGGCCGAGGCGTCGCTGCCGCCGTCGCTCCGCCTCGACATCGTGACCGTGATCGACAACCTGCTGCTCGGCGATCGCGATCGCCGCGAGCTGCAGAAGGTGCTGGCGCAGCTGGTCGCGAACATGCGCGCGATCGGCGTGCTCGACGAGCACGGCCACCAGGTCGCCGGTCAGATGATCCGCCAGCTCCAGGGCATGGACGGGCTGCTCATCTACTACGTGCTGTGGACCCACCAGCTCGAGTACGTCGAGCTCCGCGAGCTGGTCGAGTACCTGATCGATCACGACATCGTCCAGCGCGCGCTCGATCGCGAAGGCGAGGGCGAGAAGAAGGAGTGGATGCGCACCCGGCTGCGCGAGCTGCGGATCGAGAACCCGCACGTGACGTGGGAGGACGTCGAGGCGCTGTGGGACAAGGAGCATCCGCGCCCGCTCACCCGGGTCGAGCAGATCCACCAGGAGTTCGCGGCCAAGGTGCCGCATCCCGAGCTGCACGGCGGCAAGCGGGTGAAGACGGTGTGGGCGCAGCTCGAGGACTCGGGCGCGGGCTTCCTCGAGTTCGTCGAGAAGCACGGGCTCGAGCACGAGGAGGGCAATCTGTTCTCGTACCTGGTGCGCGTGATGAGCTTCGCGCAGAAGCTCGGCGAGGCGTCGGGGCTGTCCGAGCTCGGCGACATGGCCGAGCGCGTGAAGGCGTTGCTCGCGCGGATCGATCTGCGGATGGTCGATGACGCGCGCCATTCGCGGTATGGATAGCCATGCGCTGGCTGGTCCCGATCGCGCTGGTCGCATGCCACCGCGCGGCCGCGCCGGCCCGGCAGGACGCGGCGGCGCGCCCGCCCGACGCCACCGCGGTCGCGATCCTCGCGCCGCCGGTCGACGCGCGGCCGCCCACCGCCGCGCCGACGCCGGTGGAGCTCGCGGTCGGCGGGCACGCGAGCTGCGCGGTGATGTCGGACAGCACGGTGCGATGCTGGGGCGACAACCCGGATGGCGAGCTCGGCAACGGCACGGTCACCGCGGCGAGCGCGCCGGTCGCGCCCAGGTTGCGCGGCGTGCGCCAGCTCGCGCTCGGCGACGCCGACGCGTGCGCGCTGCTCGACGACGGCTCGGTGTCGTGCTGGGGCAAGATCGGGTTCGGCGCGCACGATCACGAGCTCGTGCCGACCGCGGTGCCGGGCGTGACCGACGCGATCGCGCTGTTCGTGGTCGGCGGCGCGGCGTGCGCGACCGACAAGCGCGGCGCGGTCGTGTGCTGGGGCGACGTCGACGCCGCGGGT
>DATJAE010000423.1:0-36437 GCA_035516595.1 Kofleriaceae bacterium
TCGTTGTCGCCGTCGAGCTGCACGCCCTCGAGATCCGGATCGACCTCGACCGTCCCGGACTTGTCGCCGACCGCGAGCTCGGCCTCCGACGGCAGCGCGAGCTTGGGATCCGACTTGCGCAGCGCACCCGGCGCCGCCAGCGAGGTCGGCCGGGTATAGCCGCCGCCCGAGTCCTCCTCGCCGATCGCCGCGTGGCTCGGATAGTTCTTGGTGTCGCCGCCGACAAAGCCGACCGCCGGATGCACCGTGCTCGGCGCCGCCGCGCGGCCGCTGTTCTGCTCGGCCTGGCCGAGCAGGAGCATGACGCGCGCATCGCCGGGCGCGAGGTTGCGCGCCAGGTGGAGCGTCTCGATCGCCGCGGCGGTGTCGCCCTTCTTGAGCAGCGCCTCGGCCTTGAGGCAGTGTGCCGCGATCGACGCGTGATCGAGCTCGAGCGCGACCCGCATCTCGGCCAGGACCTCGTCGAACCGCTTGAGCCCGAGCAGCGCCAGGCCGAGCACGATCCGGCCCTCGACCGTGGTCGGACGTCCGAGCAGGCCGAGCCGGCAGACCTTGACGGCCTCCTGGAACTGCCCGGCGGCGACCAGCGCCTGGCCCCGGCTGACGAAGTCGCTCTGCGACACGTGGCCGGAATGTTACCAGGCCCCGAGGGCGGACGCTCACTTGGTCGCCTGGACGTCCTTCATCATCGGCTCGAGCAGCCCGGGCATCTCCGGGCCGCGCAGCCGGGCCTCGTCGACCAGCAGCCAGAGCTTGCCGTGGCGCTCCCAGATCTGCTGCGCGTAGGTCTCGTGCACCGTACCTTCGGATTCCTTGTACCACTCGAGCTTGACCTCGACCCGGGCCTCGGTCGCGCCCTTCTGGACCACCTTGACCACGGTGTAGCCGGTGACGTGGAGGTCCTTGCTGCGGTCCTCCCAGTCGTCGATGAACTGGACGCGCTGCGCGGGCGGCAGGTGCGCGGCGGCGACGTCGAACTTCGCCCAGGTCATGTCGTCGTTGAACGCGCGGACCGTATCGTCGAGCGCCTCGCCCTGCGCCGCGGCGAGCTGGCCGCAGCCCGCGACCAGCAAGATGAGAAAGCTTCTCATGGCACGTCTCCTCCCGGCGCGCGGTTACGGCGCACCTGCTTGATCGCCTCGAGGTCGCGCTTGCCGAGCTCGCGCGTCGCGACCAGCACGATCAGGAACGTCACGCCGATCGCGACGGCCGCGACCAGCGTCATCAGCTTGCCGTGCAGCGGGAACCAGTGGCCGACCGCGTACGCCACCGCGGTCGCGATCGCGATGCGCGCCAGGCTCGCGAGCGGCAGGCTCGCCCCGAGGTGGCGGTGGAGCTGCCAGCCCGAGACCACGGCGCCGAGCAGCATCGCACCGCCGGTGACCGACGCCGCGACCTCGAGCACGTGCCCCGATCCGGCCGCGAGCGGGATCGCGATGTAGTTGCCGATCACCGCCGCGGCGAGCGTGATCCCCGCCGACACGATCGCGGCGCGGGTCAGCCGCGCGCTGTTGAGGATCGTGCCGGCGATCGCGAACATCGAGAACGCGACGTTGCCGAAGCCGAGCGCGACCAGCGCCGGGCCGCCGGCCGCCGCGTAGTCGGGCTTGTAGAGCAGCGCGAGCGCGTCGACCGGGCGCGACGCCATGATGACGCCGATCACCATCGCGAACATCAGCGAGTAGCGGGTCGTGACCTGGATGTAGCGCCGCGTGGTCTCGCGGTCGTCGGTGAACGTCGAGCGCGACACCAGCGGGAATACGACGAACGTCGCCGCGATGATCAGCTGGTACGACACGCGCCCGAGGTTCTGGACGGCCGCGTAGTACGCGACCTGGACGTCGGCCAGCGTGCTCGCGCTGCCGGCCGCGGCGTGCGTCTGGTAGTACTGGCTCATCAGGCGCTTCACCAGGATCGAGTCGGCGAACATCACGCCGTTGAACAGCACGAGGTAGACCGCGACCGCGGTGAAGTAGCCGAACATCGGCCTCACCGACAGCCGCTCGCGCGTGCGCGGCAGGCCGATCCACGCGACCGACAAGATCAGGATGCCGCCGACCGCGGCGACCCAGCCGCCGATCACGCCGACCACGCCGAACCCGGCGATCGCCATGCCGAGCAGGCCGGCGGTGCGCAGCGTCGCGAACGAGATGTCGAGCCCGGCCTGCTTGTTGAACTGGCGCAGGCCGTTCGCGGTGCCGATGAACGTCGCGTAGAACGAGTAGCCGCCGATGATCAGGCCCGCGAGCATCAGCGGCATCGTCTTGCTGGGGTCGTCGAGAATGAACCGCGCGACCAGCGGCGCGGCCGCGATGAACACCAGCGCGATCGGCAGGCCGAGCCGGAGGTGCATGCGCAGGCCGGCGTGCTGGACCGCGCGCGCCTTGCCCGGCTCCTCCGCGGCGAACTTCGAGACCGCCTGGATCGTGCCGGTGACCGCGACGTTGTTGAACCAGGACGCGATGCTGTTGACCAGCGAGTACGCGCCGAACACCGCGGTGGGCAGGATGACCGGCAGCCGGAACTGCACGACCATCCCGGCGATCATGAAGTAGAACTTCGCGAACGCGATGTACAGCACGCCGCGGCCGGCGCCGGTGCCTTGCTGCTGGTCGTCGGGCAACGCCCTCTGGCCGTAGCACGCGCCGCGCGCGAGCGGCAAGTAATGAGCTAGTTCGTGAAGTGCTTCTCGAACACCGGCACGATGCAGCGTGCGAATCCGCCGCAGGTGTCGACCGCGAGGCACGCCTGGGCGGACAGCCACGCGTCGTCGGGCAGCGCGCCCGCGATCCGATCGCACGCGGCGTCGTCCTGGCCCCACTCGACCAGCGCGTCGCGGATCGCGCCGTCGCGATCGGCGGCGACGCGCGCCGCGAAGCCGGGCGGCACGTCGCGGCGCGCCCGCGCGTCGATCAGCGCGGGCACGAAGTCGTCGGTGCACGTCCGCGCGCGCACCATGACGCTCGCGCACAGCGCGTCCTGCGCGGCCGACGAGCCGTGCGCCGGCGGATCGGCCTCGGCGTCGTGGGTCTCACATCCGGCGAGCGCGGCGACCACGGCGGCGAGCGCGAGCGAGCGAAGCATGAACCCATAGATGTGCGAGCGCGCCGCAGGTTGCAACAAATTGGCCGCCCGTGTCCGGCAGTTGCACGCGATGCGCAAATCCGATCGGGGTCGCCCCACTCCATGCGGAGGTCCAATGAATCGCATCGCATTGGTGTTGCTCGCCGGGTGCACCGCCGGCTTCTCGCTCAGCCACGGGCTCTCGTCGTCAAGCTCGGCCAGCGCCTCGCCGTCGTCCGGTGGCGGCGCGAACGCGCCGGTCCTGGCCAGCTCGGGTGGCTCTCACTTCGACGTCAACCGCGACTGCTACGGCGAGCACGGCCGGGTCGACTGGCACCGCGACCCGATCCTGTTCTGGCCGTGCTTCGAGTACGACGAGCTCAAGAACACGGCGGAGTACAGCGACAACGCCAAGAACTGCGACGAGGTCAACGACCTGCTGAAGTCGAAGATCGCGTGCCGGATCGATCACAAGGGGTTCGACGCGCACTTCGCCGAGCAGGCCAAGATCATGCCGGCGTCCCAGCGCGACAGCAGCGACCCCGGCTCGTACTGCAGCATGGTGTACACCGAGTTCGCCGGCCGCGAGGCGCTGGTCACCGGGACGTTGCACATGTTCAACAAGACGCCGGCGGCGCGCAAGGAGTTCCTCGCCAAGGTCAACCAGATCACGTGCGCCTACGACGACAAGCGCGCGCACACGGTCGAGCTGCAGGGCAAGAACCTGGTGTTCTTCGTCGGCCAGAAGGCCGACAGCACCGGCTGGCAGTTCCCCGAGTTCCGCCGGCTCAAGCAGTTCCCCGAGCTCGAGAAGGTCTACGCCGAGTACGGCGAGTGCCAGGGCGGGTTCAGCTGCTAGCGCGGCTAGAGCCCGGCCTTGGGCATGCGGCGCACGCCGACCGCGACCAGGATCCACGCGAGCAGCACCAGGCCCAGGCCGAGGATCAGGTTGGTCATCGACTCGGCACAGCCCTGGAGCAGGATCGGCAGCGGGTTCTCGAGCACGTGCGGATTGCCCGCGATGCCGTGAAACGTCATCGCGATCCCCGACACCGTGCCGGCGACCGAGCCGGCCACGAGCGCCACGGTCAGCGCGCGGATCAGCGACAGCCGCTGGGCATCGGGCGCGCGCGCGAACTTCACGGCCGGGATCGCGATCGCGACCCCGAGCGCGGCCAGGATGTACATGTTGGTGCCGCCGGCGCGAAAGAAGTCCATCATGCTCCGGCAAACGCCGGGCATGGCGTCGCGTGACGTGAAACCGCGGCCCTACGAGGGTTGTCACGCGAGGCGAGATGGTGCGTTGTACCGGTGTGGACCCGGAAGCCGCCGCGCTGGTCGACGGCCTGCGCCGCGGCGACCGTGCCGCGTTCGACTCCGTGTTCACCGCCTACCGCCGCAAGCTGTACGGATACCTCGCGCGCATGACCCGGCGGCGCGACGTCGCCGAGGATCTGCTCCAGGAGACGTTCCTGCGCCTGGCCCGCCACGCGACGCGGCTCGCGCCCGACACCCGGCTGGCGCCGTGGCTGTTCACGGTCGCGCACCGGCTGGTCGTCAGCTGGGCGCGCGCGCAGGCGGTGCGCGCGCAGCTCGCCGGCGAGCTGTGCGGCGAGGCCGCCGCGCCGGAGCGCTCGCCGCTCGAGGCGGTCGCCGACTCGCAGGCCCAGCTCGCGCTCGAGCGCGCGTTCGGCGCGCTCGCACCGGCGTACCGCGAGGTCGCGTTGCTGGTCGGCGTCGAGGGCATGGCGCCGGCCGAGGTCGCCGAGATCCTCGGGCTGCGCGCCGACGCGGTCCGCCAGCGCCTGTCGCGCGCGCGCGACCAGCTCGCCGCCGAGCTCGGCGAGCTCGCACCGGCGCGCCCCGCCGCCAAGCCCGGGAGGACGGCGTGAGCGACGACGACCTCGCCGAGCTCGCGCGCGACTTGCCCGCGCTCGACATCGATCCGACCGGCGCGGAGCGGATCGCTCATCGCGCACACGCCGCGCTCGGCCGGCGCGGCCTCGTGCAGGCGGTGATCGAGCCGGTGCTGGTCTCCGCCGCGGCGACCGGCGTGGTGGCGTGGACCGTGCTCGAGATCCTCGCCGTGTTGCGCTAGCCGATCGCATCGCGCATCGTAACGCGATGAAGCTCGCGCTCGTCGCCGTCGCCGTCGCCGTCGCGCTGCAGCCCCGGCCCGCCGCCGCGTTCTCCGCGTGCAACGGCGAGGCCGGCTGGGCGCCGCGCGCCGGCGACACCCTGCCGACCCACGCCCACCTGGTGTTCTGGAGCGACCGGCCGTATCCGATGCGCGCCAAGCTGGTGGCGAAGATCGGCGGCGTCCCGGTCAAGACCCGGCTGACCACGATGGCGGCCGCGCCCTACACGCTCACGCTGGTCACGATCGACAGCGATCGCACCGGCGCGCTCGAGCTCGGCTGGGAGGGCGAGCCGCCGACCCGCTACGTGGTCGCGACCAGGCCGAGCTACGCCGATCCGCACGCGACGACTGCGCGCTACCACCACAAGCTCGCGCACAGCACGGTGCAGGAGGTGTTCGACGGCCTGCTCGTCACGCTCGACGTCCCGGCGGTGCGCGCGCACGTCAAGCTGCGGCGCGACGCCAGGTCCGACTGGCTCGAGCTCGATCTGCCGGTGACCGGCGTCGACGGCGATCGCACGCTGCGGATCGGCGAACTCGGCTGCAAGTCGAACTACACGCCGGCGCTGCTCGAGGCCGGCGTCGACCTCGACATCACGTTGTTCCTGCCCGACGACTCCCAGGTCCGGGTCAAGGAGCTGACGCACGCGTCGATCCCCAAGCTCGCGCACCCGACCAGCGACGATCCGAGCGTCAGCGAGTAGGCCGCGTGATCATCACGTGGGCATCGCCGTCGAGGTCGAGGTAGCCGAACCGGAACGGCATCGCGCGCGAGCGGTTCTTCTTCCACAGCTCGCGCATCGCGTCGTCCTCGGGACGCCCTGCCACCTTGTCGACGATCGGGCCGTGAAACGCGCCGTAGGTCTCCTGCGTCATGCCGCGCGCGTAGGTCGGCGGGATGCCGGTCGAGTCCGACAGCATCCACGCCAGGTGATCGAGCAGGTAGCCGCGGATCAGCGAGAAGTCGCCGAGCCAGAGCAGATAGCTCGCGCCCTTGACCAGCACGGTGACCCGGCCCTTGGCCTCGAGGTAGCGCAGCACGCCGGGATGCGCGCGCAGGTAGGCGTCGGCGAGGTTCCACGCGATGTGGCGGTGGACGCGCAGCGCCGTCTCGCCCGGCTTGCGGTACTGGATCTCGACATTGGCGAACGACTGCGCGAACGCGGGGGTCTTCCAGTTGCCGCGCAGCGACTTGCCGCGCGCGGTGTCGGCGTCGATCTCGGCGCGCTCGAGGTAGTGGATCGCGCCGTCGTCGTCGAGCGTGAAGTAACGCACCGCGACCGGCTCGAAGCCACCGGCGACCAGGCCGAGCAGGTGCGAGGCGAGCTGCGCCGGCACGAGGTTGCGCTGCGCGTTCGACAGGTTGATGCTCGAGTTCGAGCCGTTGGCGACGAGCAGGCCGAGCTCCTTGCGGAACGCCTCGAGGTTGCGGTCGAGCTCGTCGGGTGCGAGCTCGGCCATGTGGCGCGGATCTCCCGCGAGCTCGAGCGAGATCGTCGTGATGTCGGTCGCGTCGGGGAACGCGACCAGCGCCGAGATCAGGTCGCCGCCGCCGAACGGATAGACCACGGTGGTCGGCAGATCGTTCGGCTCCTTGGCGACGAACCACGCGCGCGCCTTGCCGAAGTAGTCGCGCCGGTACTTCTCGACGTACGGCAGGATCGCCTTGCAGTGCTTGTCGACGACCTCGGCCCACGCCGGCGGCACGGCGGCATCGCCGCCGCACGCCGCGACGCGCAGCACGAGCCGGACGTCGTCGATGAAGTCCTCGCCCGGGGGCGCGGGGCGCGCTGCGGGCGCCGGCCTGGGCGCGGCCGGCGGGCTCGGCCGCGCGCCGCCATCACCTGGCGGGGACGAGCGCGTCGCACATCCGATCGCCACGATCACCAGAGCGCGCACCCACCGAGCGTACTAGCCTTTCGGCCGCGTCACGACCAGGTGCGCCTGCTTGTCCTTGTCGACGTAGCCGAACCGGAACGGGAGCGCGCGCCGGCGCTGGCTCTTCCACAGATCGATGAAGGCCTCGTCGGCCTTGGAGTCCTGCGCGCCCTCGAGGAAGGCGCCGTCGTAGTCGCCGTAGGTCTCCTGCACCATGCCCGCGACCCGCGCGTAGCTCGGCGGGATGCCGGTCGAGTCCGACAGCATCCACGCCAGGTGATCGAGCATGTAGCCGCGGATCAGCGAGAAGTCGCCGCGCCACAGGCAGTAGCTCGCGCCCTTGACCAGCAGGGTGACCGGGCCCTTCTTCGCGAGGTGGCGCAGCAGCTGGGGGTGCGCGCCCATGTACGGATCGCCCAGGTTCCACGCGATGTGGCGGTGCACGCGGATCTGGGTCTCGCCGATCTTGCGGTACTGGATCTCGACGTTGGCGAACGCGGTCGAGAACACCGGCGCCTTCCAGTCGTGCTTGAGGCTCCGCGGCTTGTGCGCGGCGGCGTCGCGATCGGCGTCGTCGATCTCGGACTGCTCGAGGTAGTGGATGTCGCCCGCGTCGTCGAGCGTGAAGTAGCGCATCGACACCGGCTCGTAGCCGCCGGCGACCAGGCCGAGCAGGAACGAGCTGACCTGCCCCGGCAGATCGTTCTGTTGCTGCGCCGACAGGTTCTCGCTGGTGTTCGAGCCGACCGAGATCAACCCGCCGATCTCCGCGCGCAGCGCCCCGAGGTCGCGCTCGAGCGCGTCGGGTCCGAGCGTCTCGAGCCTGCGCGGATCGCCGGCGAGCTCGAGCGAGATCGTCGTGATCTCGGTCGCGTCGGGGAACGCGACCAGCGCGGACAGCAGATCGCCGCCGCCGAACGGATACACCACGGTCTTCGGCACGTCGCGCGGCACGACCTTGTCGAACCACGCGCGGCCCTTGGCGAAGTAGACCTCGCGGAAGCGCTCGAGCCGCTCGCCGACCGCCTTGCAGTGGCGCTCGACGATCTTCTCCACCTTGGCGTCGAGCGGCGCACCATCGCCGCACGCCGCGATCCGGTACAGCAGGCGCGCGTCGTCGATGAAGTCGGCGCCCGGTTGCTTCGGCGCGTCGGCGCGCGCACCGCGCGACGCCAGCATCGCCACCACCAAGAAGGCTGCTCTACGCATGTTCCTCTGCAACGCCGCGCCGCTGCAGCGTGTTCCCATCATCCCATGTCGGCGACCGAGCCCTCGTACATCTTGTCGAGCATCGCCGCGTACTTCTTCTCGACCACCTTGCGCTTCACCTTGAGGCTCGGCGTCAGCTCACCTTCATCCACCGACAGATCCTTCGGCAGGATCGCGAACTGCTTCACGGTCTCGTACTTCGCGAGGCTCTTGTTGACCTCGTCGAAGTACGGCGCGAGCAGCTGCTTGACCTCGGGAAGCTGCACGACCTCGCTGTAGCCCTTGCCGTTGAGCCCGCGATCCTTGGCCCACTTCATCGTGGCCTCCTCGTCGAGCGTGACCAGCGCGGTGACGAAGTTGCGCTTGTCGCCGTGGACGATCACCTGGCTGATGTACGGGCAGGTCGCCTTGAGCTTGCCCTCGATCGCCTGCGGCGCGATGTACTTGCCGCCCGAGGTCTTGATCAGATCCTTCTTGCGGTCGGTGATGCGCAGGAAGCCCTTCGCATCGACCTCGCCGATGTCGCCGGTGCGCAGCCAGCCGTCCTTGGTCAGCGCCTCGGCGGTCGCGTCCGGCAGGTTGTGATAGCCCTGCATCACGCCCGGGCTGCGGATCAGGATCTCGCTGTCCTCGGGCGCGAGCTTGACCTCGGTGCCCGGCATCGGCATGCCGACCGAGCCGAACGCGAACTTGTTCGGCCGGTTGACGAAGCTCGCGGCCGAGGTCTCGGTCAGGCCGTAGCCCTCGAGGATGAGCACGCCGCACGCGTGGAAGAACTCGGCGATCTCGCGCGACAGCGGCGCCGAGCCCGAGATGAAGTAGCGCACGCGCCCGCCGAACCGCTGCTTGACCCGATCGAACACCAGGCGATCGGCGAGCCTCATCTTGAGCGCGAGCAGGCCGGTCGGCTCGCGGCCGTGCTGGCGGATCTGCGAGACCTGCTTGCCGGTCGCGAGCGCCCACTCGAAGATCCGCCGCTTCATCGGGCTGCCCTGGCGCGCGGTCTCGACGATCCGGTTGTAGACCTTCTCGAAGATGCGCGGCACCGCGGCCATGATCGTCGGCTTCACCTCGGCGAGGTTGTCGACCAGCTTCGGGATCCGGCCGTCGACCGCGGTCACCGAGCCCGACGCGATGTGGCCCGCCATCAGCACCTTGCCGAACGAGTGCGACATCGGCAGCCACAGGTACTGCACGTCATCGCGTCCCCACAGCTTGACCGCGTCGATCGCGTCGGCGCAGTAGGCCCAGCACTCGTGGAGCAGGCGCACCCCCTTGGGCTTGCCGGTCGTGCCCGAGGTGTAGATCAGCGTCGCGAGGTGGCTACCCTGGATGCCGGCGACGACCTCGTCGACCCGGCGCGGATCCTCGGCCAGGACCTCGCCGCCGCGCTGCTCGAGCTCGGCGAGCGTCATCACCCAGTCGCCGTCCCTGGCCGGAGCGGCGCCGTCGATCAGGATGCACTTGACGAGCCGGGGCATCTCGCCCTTGTGGGCGCGCAGCTTGTCGAGCTGCTTGATGTCCTCGACGAACGCGTAGCGGGTCTCGGAGTCGGCGAGGATGAACGCGCACTCCTCGGCGGTCGACGACGGATACACCGTGGTGGTCGCGCCGCCCGCCGACAGGATGCCGAGATCGCACAGCAGCCACTCGACCCGCGTGTTGCACAGGATGCCGACCCGGTCCTCGCGGTGCAGCCCCAGGCCGAGCAGGCCGGCCGCGATCGCCTTGACGCGCTCGCCGGTCTGCCGCCAGGTCATCGATCGCCATTGCTCGCCGACCGGATAGCGGTACGCCTCGCGATCGGGCGTGTCGTGGACGCGGGTCGCCAGCAGCTGCGCGATCGAGGTGGTCTTTCGGGTCAGGTGCTCGGGAGCGATCGACTCGGGCATGACGCGGGCGAATATGCCCAATTCCCGGGTTCGGCGATACCCTAGCCGTCGTGTCGGCGACCGACTGGCTGAACGCGCTCGCGACGGCGTGGCACGCCGAGCGGCTGGCCGCGCGCGCGCGCGTCGCGCTCGAGCGCGGCGGCCGCACGCTGGTCGAGCGGGTCGCGCTCGGCATCGCGCTCGCGCACCTGCGGATCGTCGACGAGCAGTCCGCGCCGGGCGAGCGCGTGCGCGTGCGGGTCGCGGTGCCCGACGCGATCGACCTCGACAACCTGCGGATCGCGCCGGGCGAGCCGATCCGGCTGTGGGCCGAGCATCCCGACGAGACCGGCGCGGTGCGCGGCGTGTTCGAGCGCCGCGAGGAGCAGAGCCTGTGGCTGATGCTCGATCGCGCGGTCGACGCGGTCGATCGCGATTACGCGCTCGATCCGGACGCGCCCGAGCTCACGTTCGATCGCGGCGACGCCGCGATCGAGCGCACGCGCAGCGCGCTGGGCAACTCGGACCTCGCCCGGCTGCGCGAGGTGTGCGCGCTGGCCCGGCCGCCCCGCCCGCTGGCGCCGGTGAGCTGGCAGGTGCTCGACGCCGAGCTCGACGACCGCCAGCGCGCCGCGGTCGACCGTGCGCTGCGCTCGGGGGACATCGCGCTGATCTGGGGGCCGCCCGGCACCGGCAAGACCCGCACGCTGGTCGAGGTCGTGCGCCAGCGCGTGGCGCGCGGCGAGCGCGTGCTGTGCGCGGCGCCGTCGAACACCGCGGTCGACAACCTCGGCGCGCGGCTCGGCGAGCTCGGCACGGGACCAGGCGCAGCGGCCGAGCGGCCGCTGCGCGTCGTGCGGCTCGGCCACCCGGCGCGCGTCGCGCCGGCGCTGCTCGCGCTGACGATCGACGCGCAGGTCGATCGCGAGGGCACGTTCGATCTCGCGCGCGACTGGCGCGATCGCGCGCGCGCGCTGCGCAAGGCGGCGCTCGGCCGGCAAGGCGCCGAGGCCAAGGGGCTATGGATCGAGGCCCGCGCGCTCGACCGCGACGCCGCCAACGAGATCGCGAACGCCGAGCGCGCGATCGTCGACCGCGCCGACGTCGTGCTCGCGACCTGCGTCGGCTGCGATCATCCGATGCTCGGCGACACCGCGTTCGACTGCGTGGTGATCGACGAGGCGACCCAGGCACCGGACCCGCTGCTGCTCGTCGCGCTGTCGCGCGCCAGGGTCGCGGTGCTCGCCGGCGACCCGCACCAGCTCGGCCCGGTCGTGGTCGGCGGCCCGCTCGCCGAGCAGACGCTCGCGACCACCGTGTTCGAGCGGCTGACCGCGGCGGCCGAGGCGCCGGTCATGCTCGAGCAGCAGTACCGCATGCACGAGCAGATCATGGAGTTCCCGTCGCGCTCGATGTACGGCGGCCAGCTGCGCGCCGCGCCCGAGGTCGCGCGCCACGTGCTCGACGAGCTCGGGGTCGCGCCCGATCCGGCGCGCGGCAAGCCGGTGTGGCTGGTCGACACCGCGGGCAAGGACTGGCACGAGGAGCGCACCGACTTCGAGCCGGGCAGCTCGCTCAACAACATGCCGGCGTTCTCGTTCGATCCGAGCACGTTCAACTCGGGCAACGCCGAGCGCGTCGCCGCCGAGGCGCGGCGCCTGCTGTCGCGCGGCCTTCCGCCCGGCGAGCTCGCGATCATCGCGGCCTACTCGGCGCAGGCGCGCCGGCTGCGCGACCTGCTGCGGGTCGAGCGCGCCGCCGGCGTCGAGGTCGGCACGGTCGACGGCTTCCAGGGCCGCGAGAAGGAGGCGGTGATCGTCGACCTGGTGCGCAGCAACGACTCGGGCGAGCTCGGCTTTCTCGCCAACACCCGCAGGATGAACGTCGCGCTCACCCGCGCGCGCCGGTTCCTGCTGGTCGTGGCCGACTCCGCCACGCTGGGCGACCATCCCTACTACGCGCGGTTCGTCCAGTACGTCGACGAGATCGACGCGCACGGCAGTGCGTGGAGTGACGACGCGGACCCCTTGCGCGAAGCCCGCCCGGGATGAGATCACCGCGGGGCCGTCATGAAGCCCTTCCACCTGCTCGTCGCCGCGGCGCTCGCGCTGCCCGCGTGCTCCAAGCCCAACGACGTCCCGCTGGTCCAGGACGACGCGCACGCGATCGCGGCGTACTACCAGCCCCGGGTCGAGCTGCTCACCCACCGGCTGCAAGCGATCATCGACGCCGGCAAGACCATCCCGTCGTCCCTCCCCGACATCGCCGACGTCGGCAAGGCGCTGACCGAGGCGCGGGACAAGATCCAGGCGATGCAGCAGGGCATCGAGACCCTGCCCAAGCAGGCCGACACGCTCGCCAAGTCCAACCGGCTCGACGAGCTGGCCAAGCTGGTGGACGACGCCGAGACCCAGTTCACCGAGGACATGAGGATCGCCAACGACGACCTCAGCGCGGCCGAGGGCTGGATCGCGCGCGCCCGGCTCGCGCTCGCGGCCGCGGATTCCGCCGGCTCGGCGGCTCCCGCCGCCGTGCCGAGCGAACCGCCACCGGCGCCGTGACTTCGAGCTAAGCTCGGGGCATGAAGATCCCCGCGCGGCCCAAGGTCATCCTCCGCAGCTGCCGCGAGTACGACGCCGATCGCATCCACGCGATCATCCGCGAGGGGCTCGACGAGCTCGAGCTCAGGCCGTTCGGCCGCACCCTGGTCAAGCCGAACCTGGTCGCGGCGGGGCCGCTGTTTCCCTACGCGTTCACCCGGCCCGAGTTCGGCGAGGGCGTGCTGCGCGCGCTGCGCGACGCCGCGTCGACCGATCCGGGCTCGATGACCGAGCTCGCGGCGGGCGAGCGCTGCGGGATCACCGTGCCGAGCCGCGTCGCGTTTCGCGAGTCCGGCTGGGACGAGATGCTCAAGCGGATCGGCGTCAAGAAGTATCACTTCGAGGAGGAGCAGCAGGTCGAGATCCCGCTGTCCCATCCCGATCGCCTGCGCGACTACCTGTTCACGCCCGAGCCGATCGCGCGCGCCGACTTCTTCGTGAACTGCCCCAAGTTCAAGGCGCACCCGTGGACGACGGTCACGTTCTCGCTCAAGAACTACATCGGCATCCAGGACGATCGCCACCGCCTGATCGATCACGATCACAAGCTCAACGAGAAGATCGCCGACCTCCAGCACATCATCCAGCCGCAGTTCATCGCGATCGATGCGATCACCGCCGGCGAGGGCCGGATGCTCACGCCGACGCCGTTCGATCTCGGCCTGATCATCATGGGCAACAGCCAGGTCGCGTTCGACGCGGTGTGCTGCGCGATCATCGGGCTCGACGCGCGCAGCGTCGATCACATCCGGCTCGCCGAGCAGCACGGCTTCGGCACCGCCGACCTCGCCAACATCGAGATCACCGGCGATGTCACGCTCGAGGAGGCCAGGCGCCGCGCCAAGGGCTTCAAGGTCGGCCTGATCCGGGTCGAGAAGTACTTCGAAGGCACGCACATCTCGGCCTACGCCGGCCCGCCGCCGGAGCCCGAGCACGGCGACTACTGCTGGGGCGGCTGCCCCGGCGCGATCGAGGAGGCGATCGAGATCCTGCGCGTGTTCGACAAGCAGACCGATCAGCGAATCCCGCACATGCACGTCGTGTTCGGCGCGTACGACGGGCAGATTCCGGCCAAGCCCGGCGAGAAGGTCGTGTTCATCGGCGACTGCGCTCACTGGAAGGGCGAGCTGCACGGCAAGCCGATCGAGATCGAGAACCTCTACAAGGAGCGCTCGACCCACGACCCGCACACCGCGCGCAGCGAGGACATCTTCAAGAAGCTCGCGACCGCGAAGGGCAAGCTGACCGGCGACGTGATCCGGCTCGAGGGCTGCCCGGTGTCGGTCGCCGAGCAGGTACTCGCGCTGGTGACGATCGGCGGGCTCAAGAATCCGTACTACGAGCCGCGCAACATGCTGACGTTCGGCCGCGCCTACTTCGGATGGAAGGCGCGGGTCACGATGAACAAGCTGCAGCGCAAGCGCTACCAGCAGAACGGCGCGTTCCCGGCGCGCGGCCAGGCCGCGCCCGACCTGGAGGGCTCGTCGTGATCGCGCCGGGCTCGTTCAAGCCGTTCGGCGTCCGCCGCGCGCGCAAGCGTACCCTCGCCTACACGCCGTGGCGACGCCGGCGATCGCGCGGCCAGGCAAAACCTGTGGCGCGTTCGGCCGGCGCGGTCAATCATGAGATCGTGCTGTTCGATCATGGCCCGTGCGAGTTTCCGGTGGCGGTCGTCGTGCCGCATGACTCGCGCTCGCAGCTCCAGACGCTCGCCGGCGACCTCCGCACCTGGCTGACCACGCAGTGGCGCTGGCTGCGGCCGCGCACCGTGCCGCTGATCGTCGCGGCGCTCGGCATGGTCGCCGTGCTCGGCTCGGCCGACTACCTCCGGCACGAGCACGCCCACCGCCGGGCGCAGGTCGACGCCGTGATGTTGCGAACCGGTGCGCCGCCGCCGCGTGCGGTCGTGCGGATCTTCAAGTAACGTCCGCGACGTGACGGTTCGCGCGGTCCACCACCTCAACTGCGCCACGATGTGCCCGATCGCCGGGTTCCTGCTCGGCGGGCGCGGGCTCGGTCGCGGCCGGATGGTCGCACACTGCCTGCTGGTCGAGACCGAGCGCGACGGCCTGGTGCTGATCGACACCGGGTTCGGCACGCGCGACGTCGAGGGCAAGACCGGGCTGTCGCCGGCGTTTCGTACGCTGTGCGGCCCGGTGCTCGATCGCGCCGAGACCGCGGTCGAGCAGGTCCTGGCGAAGGGCTACAAGGCGAGCGACGTCCGCCACCTGATCGTCACCCACCTCGATCTCGATCACGCGGGCGGGCTGGTCGATTTCCCCGACGCGCGCGTCCACCTCCACGCGCGCGAGCACGCCGCGGCGATGGCGCGCGCGACGATGCGCGAGCGCGAGCGCTACAAGCGCGCGCACTGGGCCCACGCCCCGCACTGGGAGCTGTACAGCGAGGACGGCGACACCTGGCGCGGCTTGCCCGCGGTCACCCGGCTGCGCGGGCTCGACGCCGACGTCGGCCTGGTGCCGATGCACGGCCACACCCGCGGCCACTCCGCCGTGATCGTGCGCGCCGGCGAGCGCTGGCTGGTCCACGCCGGCGACGCGTACTTCCATCGCGGCTCGGTCGACGGCACGGGCCGCATCCCGCTCGGCTTCGCGGCGTTCGAGCGCGCGGTGCAGACCGATCCGGCCGCGCGCCGCGCCTCGGTCGCCGCGCTCCGCCAGCTGCGCGCGGGCTACGGCGATCTCGACGTGTTCTGCGCGCACGACGCCGCGGAGTACGACGCGCTCACGGCGCGACCAGCGTCACGTACGTGATCGTCGCCGCGACCACCGGCACGGTGCCGGCGCCGGCGGTCGCGCCGGTCATCGCGACCGTCGCGGTGCCCGCGCTCGGATCGACGTTCGGGAAGAACACGTTGACCCCGGTATCGCCGCTTCCCCACATCGTGCCGTCGAACGCCTCGGCCGGATCGTGCGTGGCATCGATCGTGACCTGCGCCTGCGTGCCGTCGACGTGGACGAACACGTGCGCCTTGGCCGGATCGAGGATCACGCCGAGCGTCGACTGCCGGTTCATCGTGAAGGCGCGCGCCGAGAACAGCTGACCGCTCGCGATCACGGCGGGGTCGGCGATCGCGATGCCCGGCATCGTGTAGGTGCTCGCGGGCGAGGTGCACTGCGACGGATCGGTCGGCGGCGTGATGTCGACCCGGGTGACGGTCGGCGAGGCGAGGCAGATCTGGAACCGGCCGTTGGGGTTGGTCGTGCTCTTGCGCGTGGCGTCGCCGTGCACCTCGAACCTCGCCTGGAACACGCCGCAGAAGCCTTCGGTGTTGCTGCTCGAGTCCCAGTCGACGATCTCGCCGGTGAAGAAGTTGGTGGCCGGCGTGCAGCTGAACGCGTCGGGCGGGGCGTCGGGCGCGGCGTCGACCGCGGCGTCCTTGGGATGCTTGCTGCCGTCGCTGCAGGCGACCACGAACGCGAGCGCGCCGTAGAGCGCGGCGTAGAGCGCGGAGCGGACCATGCGCCTGCACCGTAGCACCGCGCGCGAACGCACGGCGTGCCGCGGCTCACTTCTTGAGCAGCGCGGCCTTGCCGTCTCCCGCCGGCTGGGTCACGTCGGGCAAGGTCAGCTCGGCGAGCGCGTCCTGGAACTGCACGCGCGTCAGCATGATCTTCTCCTCGGTGTCGACCAGCTCGATCGTCGCCTTCTGCACGCGCTCCGAGATGTCCTTCATCTTGTCCTTGAGATGAGCCATCAGGTCGCCGCCGGTCTTGACCGCGGTGAGCGTGACGATCTGGCCGTGCAGCTCGTCCATGCGCTCGCGGTAGTCGCCGAGCCGGCGGTGCACGCTCTCCTGCTGCTCGGTGAGATCGACCAGCGTCTTGTGGATCCCGAGCAGCTTGCGGAGCTGGGTCTTGAGCTCGGGCGTGCCCTCGGGCGCGTCGACGTAGAGCTTCATCATGTCGAGCGTCGCGTCCGCCGACAGGTCGAGCGTGCGCTCGACCGGCGTGGCCTCGGCGATGTCGACCTGCTGGCTCGCGCCCGGCGCGACGTCGACCTCGAACAGGTGCGCGTCGCCGACCCGCTCGTCGCGCGGCGGCGCGGCGGTGAGCTGCCAGCCCTTGTGCACGGTGTGGCGGATGAACACCTTCGCCGGCGTGCCGAGCCGGTTGGTGACGGTCAGCTTGTCGTGGCGAATGTGCTGGACCTCGGCGGTCAAGACGCCGCGCTGCAGCGTGATCAGCCGCGCCAGCTTGTTGTCGTCGTCGCTCGCGTGATCGACCACGATCTGGCGATCGAGCGCGAACGGCACCAGCGCGATCGAGTGCGGCGCGATCGGCTCGGTCAGGCCCTCGCCGATGAACCGCTCGTTGCCGTAGACCGTGACCGGCCCGGTCTCGAGCGTCGAGTCGGTCGGGTTCTTGAACCGCACCGCGCGGAACGCGAAGTGGTCGTTGCCGCGCTCGCTCTCGGCGTCGTAGAGGTAGACCACCTCGCCGGTGGTCGGCGCCCGCACCATCGACACCATCGCGCTCGCGCCCTTCTCGACCGTCATCGGCAGCGGGCTCTCGAAGTGGCTTTCGCCGACCGGCTGGGCGTCGGCGTCGGCCGCGCCGGGCTGCTTGGCAGGCGCCGGGGGCTCGGCGGCCTGCGTGACCAGCCGCACGTGCTCGGCGTTGCCCGGGTTGGTGTGGGTCACGATCTCGATGCGTCCCGGCGCGACGCCGGCATCGATCAGCTGGTTGCGCACGACGTTCGCGCGATCCTTGGCGCGATCGACCGCGCCGGGCCGGCTGCCGTCGGCATAGCCCTCGATCACGAGGTGCTTGTTCGAGCGCTGCAGGCTCAGCGCGAGCTCGCGCATCCGCGCGTCACCCTCCTTGAGGCGCTCGCGCTCGAGCGCCCTGGTGTCTTCCGCCGGCTTGCTGGCCTTGGCGAGGTCCTCGTCGTCGTCCTCGTCGGCCCCGTCGGCACGCGCGGAGCGCCCGCTGACCGAGATGACCTCCTCCGATTGCGGGCTCGAGGTCGGCTCGGGCATCGGCGCGCTCGGCGGCGGCGGCGGCGCGGGCCTCGCGAGCTCGCCCGCCACGGCGACGCTGGCGCCACCGCTCGGCTGAACGGGTCCGGTCGCGGGGCCGGGCGCGTGACGGATCTGATCGTCGGCGAGATCGATCGGCGCGTCGGCGCCGCCGCTATCGCCCGGCGGCTTGCTGGCGAACGGCGCCACGCCGTTGGGCGGCGCGACCGCGAACCGCTCCTCGGCCTGCAGGGTCTCGCGCTCGACCGTGCGCACGCTCCACAGGTCGTACTTGAACGACAGCGCCGACGACGAGCCGACCCCGACCAGCACGCCCTTCCAGTCCTCGCCCGAGGTGTTGTCGACGATCGCCCAGCCCTCGAGCATCACCGTGCCGTCGGTGGCGTGCGCCTTGTCACCGACCACGACCCGGTAGCTCGGCTTCCACGCCGGCGACTCGGTGACGTAGGTGAGCACGACGTCGGCCACGTCCGTGCCCGGCAGCTGCAGCTTCATCACGAGGTTCGTGCCGTCGTCCGATTCCTGGCGCGGGATCGAGATCGGCAGCGGCTTCTGGGTCTTCGTGTCGACCACCGTGAGCGACTTCAGGAAGTCGTCGACCCGCTCGCGCGGCACGCTCACGGTGAGCACACCGCCCCGGACCGTGGCATGGCGCTCGTAGAACGCGACGCCGTTGCGATAGACGACGACGCGCCCGAGCTTGACGCGATCGAACTTGATGCCGCCCTGATGAACGCATGCACCGAGCGCGGCGGCGAGCAGAACCCCAGCGAGTCTCTTCATTGCGGTGCCATACGCACGACGCACGGCCGCGATCTGATCGCACCCAAGAAAACCGCGCGCGCGTGGTCAGCTCGGCTTGGCCGCGCGCTTGCGGTCCTCGAGCTCCTCGAGCGTCTTCGGCCAGTCCTCCTTGAGCAGGCGCGACAGCGAACGATCGGCGAGCAGGCGGCCTTCGGTCTGGCAGGTCGGGCAGTAGTTGGCCTCGTTGTCGGCGTAGACGATGCGCTGGACCTTGGTGCCGCACGCCGGGCACGGCTGGCCGTACTTGCCGTGTACGGCCATGTCGGGGCGGAACGCGGTGACCTTGTCTGGAAAGCCTTCACCGACGTCGGCGCGGAGGCGATCGGTCCACAGCACGAGCTGCTGCTTGCACGCGCGGTGCAGCGTCGCGATCTCGGCGTCGGTCATCGCCGACGTCATGCGGAACGGCGACAGCTTCGCGGCGTGCAAGATCTCGTCGGAGTACGCGTTGCCGATGCCGTCGAACAGCGTCGGATCGGTGAGCGCGCGCTTGACCGTGTGGCGCTCGCTGCGCAGCCGCTCGGCGAACGCCGCGGTGGTCGCGGTCATGACGTCGAGCCCGCCGCGATCGAACTCGGCGAGCGCGGCGCGGCCGGCGACGACGTGGAGCGACGCGCGCTTCTTGCCGCTGGCCTCGGTGAACACCAGCGTGCCGTCTTCGAAGTCGAAGGCCGCGAGCGCGAGCTTGCCGGGCAGCTTGGCGCGCGGCTCCTTCCAGCGCAGCCGGCCCGCGATCATCAGGTGGATCACGATGAAGCGCTGGCCCTCGACGCCGATCACGATCCGCTTGCCGAGCCGCTCGACGGTCTCGACCTTGGCGCCGACCAGCTCCTGCGGGCGCGGCGAGACCGTGCGCAAGACGAACGGGCTGGCGATCCGGATGCCCTCGATCGCGCGGCCGACGGTCAGCGCACGCAGGCGCTCGACGTAGACCGTGACGTCGGGGAGCTCGGGCATGACCCGTGCAGAGTACTCGCGGATGCGCCTCGTCGCCTTGTCCCTGTGCGGAGTTGCGGCGTGCGGCAGCGGCGGTGGCGCGAAACCCGACGCCGCGAGCGGCGACGCCGCTGTGGTACCGCCCGACGCCGACCTGACCGCACCGCCGCTGACGACCTGGCCCGCGGACGCGATCTTCTATCACGCGTACGTGCGCTCGTTCCTCGACTCCGACGGCGACGGCAATGGCGATCTCCCCGGCATGCAGCAGAAGCTCGACTACATCGCCCAGCTCGGGGTCGACGGCATCCTGTTGCTGCCGATCTTCGACGACGCGTACGTCGAGTCGGGCGGCTACGGCACGACCGACTGGACGCACGTGACCGCGGCGTACGGCGGCGATGCCGCGTTCGCGAGCTTCGTCGCGGCGGCGCACGCGAAGAACCTGAAGGTGCTGCTCGACCTCAGCTTCACCCTGGTCGCCGACCAGCACCCGTGGTTCGTCGCGGCCGACGCGAGCGCGGCGGCGCCCGAGCGGGCGCACTTCCTGGTGACCGCCGGCCCGCCCTGCCCGACGCTCGACGCCCAGGCGGGAGGCAACGGCTGGCATCCGTTCCGCGACAGCCAGTGCTTCTTCAGCGACTACGCCGCGCAGTTCCCGAGCACGAACGTGCGCGACCAGCCGACCGCCGAGGCGATGCGCGCGGTCGCCGACCAGTGGCTCGCCGCCGGCGTCGACGGCTTCCGGCTCGACAGCGCGGCGTCGATCGCGCAGGTCGATCCGCAGAACCCGACCGCGGCGAAGGACCCGTCGAGCCCGGCGACCCACGCGTTCTGGCTGCCGTTCATGCAGCGCGTGAAGCGCGACGACCCGCAGGCGTTCGCGGTCGCCGAGCTGTTCGATCACGAGGCCGACTACTACGCCGACGGCATCGACATGACGTTCCAGTACCAGATCTATTTCGGGCTGGTCGACGGCTGGACCAAGGGCATCAAGTCGACGCTGTCGGAGACCGTCGCGGCGCAGGTCGCGGCGCGGCCGCCGGGCGCGATGGGCGGCGTGTTCCTCGGCAACCACGACGTGCCCGGCACGATCGTCGCGCCGGGCGGCCGGCTCGCCGACCTCGCCTGCCCGCTGCCGTGCACCGACCACACGCCGCTGGTCAGCGCGGCGCAGCTGCTGTTCTCGCTGCCCGGCACGCCGTTCGTGTACTACGGCGAGGAGCTCGGCATGCACGGCGCGCCGAGCGTCGACACGTCGCAGCCCTTGCCGTGGTCGCGCAACCCGATGCAGTGGGACGCGACCGCGACGCGCGGCTTCACCACCGGCACGCCGTGGGCGCCGGTGTCGACCGACTCCGCGAACGCCGCCGCGCAGGTCGGCGTCGACGGCTCGATGTACGAGACCTACCGCGGCCTGATCGCCGTGCGCCGGACCTCGCCCGCGCTCACCCACGGCACGTACCGCGAGGTGCCGAACGATCGCGCCGACGTGTTCTCGTTCGTGCGCGAGGATCCGGCCGAGCGCGTGCTGGTGGTCGCGAGCTTCGCGCACGCCGCGACCGCGGCGAACCTCGATCTCGCGTCGCTCGGCATCACGAGCGCGATCGCGAGCGAGCGGATCTTCGGCGGCGCGCTGCCGGCGGTCACGCCGGCCAACGCGTCGGCGTATCCGGTGCCGCTGCCGGCGAGCGGCGCGATCTGGATCCTGCTGCAGGGCACGTGACAGCGCGGTGACAGCCCGCGGCCTAACGACGAACGCGCCGCGGGTCAAGGCTTGCGGCGGCGCTGGCACGACCCGAGGTTGATCGCCGTATGAACGACACGAGAGCCCGGCGCCTGCGCGCGCTGCGGCACCTGCCGGTCGCCGGCGCTGTGTCCGCCGCCGAGGCCGATCGGCTGGTCGGCCACATCGTCTCCGAGGTCCCCGAGCTCGCGCGCGGCGACGCCGCCGCGCGGCTGGCCGCGCACCTGGTCAGCGGTGACAAGCTGCGCCAGATCGGGGCGATCGTCGACGGCAGCTCGCGCCGGCGCACGCGCGAGCTCGTGGTCGGCGCGATCCTCGCGCTGTCGCTGCCGGCGGTCCTGATCGCCTGCCTCGCGCTCGCGGCCGCGGGCAAGCTGGCCGCGATCGGGGTCGCGGTCACCGCGTGGATCGCGCTCGCCGCGATCGCCGGCCAGATCGTCGGGGCGCGCTGGGGCTGCGTGCCGCGGCGCCACGCCAAGCTGGTCGAGCAGCTGGTCGACGCCGGCGCGGTCGCCTCGGCGTGGTCCCATTACCGCGCGGCGCGCGGCTGCGCGCTCGACGACGACGCGGCGATGGCGCCGTGGGGCCACGCGCTGGTCGCGATCGCGGCGGTGCGCCACGATCACGAGCGGCTCGCGGCGCTGCGCCACGACTGCGTGCTGCTCGAGGCGATCGGCGACCGCGCCGAGCGCCAGCGCGCGCGCACCGCCGCGCGCCGGCTCGGCGTCGAGGAGGAGATGCGATGGCGACTCTAGCCCGGCGCGGCACCATGTTCGACAGCTGGCAGGTCGTGCGCGCCTGCCAGGGCCTCGTGGCGAGCTACGATCCCGAGACCGGCATCGACGCGACGCTGGCGGTCAGCGGCGCGGCGGGCCGCAGGTTGCGCGCGCGGATCCGCGCGGGGGTCGCGGCGCACGTCGCGCGCGGCGATCGCGAGAACCTCGCGGCCAACCTGGCGCTCGCGGTGCCGGCGCGGCGGCCGCGCCGGCGGTGGACGCGCCACCTCCCGGCGGCGCTGGCCGCGATCGCCGGCCTGTGGACGCGATCGTGGTTCGTCGCGGCGAGCGTGTTCGGCTGGGCGATCATCGCGTGGATCGTGGTGGCGTCGATCCGCCGCCGGTCGGTCGATGCGGCGAGCGCGGCGTGGGGCGAGCTCGATCGCATCCGGATCATGGTCGCGCACCGCGAGGTCCAGCCGGCGCTCCGGTTGTGGCGCACGCTGCGCGCGCGGGGCCCGAGCTCGCAGCCGGTGGCCGACGCGATCGCCGACGGCGCGTGCGCGATCGAGCTGCTCGCCGGCGACCAGCTCGCGCCCGACCAGCGCCGCGAGCTCGCGGTCGAGCTGGTCGACCTCGTGCCGTACCTGTCGCGCGACTGCGCGTTCGACGCGGCGGCGGCGATCCGCCGGCTCGCGCTGTCGTAGCCGCTACTTCTTCTTGGTCGCGGTCTTTTTCTTCGGCGCTTCCTCGGCGGCCGGTGCCGCGGCGGGCGGCGCGGCGATCGCCGGCTTGCGCTCGGCCTCGGCGGCGCCCGCCATGCCGAGGCTCGCCTTGAGCGCCTCCATGAGGTCGATCACCTTGCCCTGCGGCGCCTCGGGCTGGACCGTGATCTCCTGGCCTTCGATCTTCTTGTTGATGAGGTCCATCATGCGCTCCTGGACCTCGTCCTTGTATTTGTCGGGTGCGAAGGTCTCGTGCGCGATCTGCTGGATGATCTGCTTGGCGAGGTTGAGCTCGGCCGGCTTGAGCTCGGGAAGATCCGGAATCGGCACCTCGGCCCACGGCTTGACCTCCTGCGCGTAGCGCAGCTGGTGGACGATCAGGCCGTCGTTGAACGGGCGCACGCACACGATGTACTGCTTGCCGCGCGCCGAGTACGACGCGATGCCGACCAGGCCGGTGTCGAGCATCGCGTCGTGGATCAGCTTGTAGGCGCGCTCGCCGCCCTTGTCGGGGCCGAGGTAGTAGCTCTTCTCGACGTAGAGCGGATCGACCGCGCTCGCGGGTACGAATTCTTCCAGGGCGATGGTCTGGGTCGCCACCGCATCGAGCGCCTTGAGCTCCTCGGCCGACAGCACGACGTACTGGCCCTTGGCGTGCTCGTAGCCCTTGACCGTGTGCTCGCGGTCGACCACCTCGTTGCACTGGGTGCACACGTACTGCTGCTTGAGCCGAGCGTGGTCGGCGTCGTGCAACATGTTGAAGTGGATGTCTCCCGCCGACTCGTTGGTCGTGTAGAGCTTGGTCGGAATCGACACCAGGCCGAACGAGATCGTGGCAGTACCGATGGAGCGAGCGGGCATGCCATAAATTGTACCGGCCCTTGCCCGACGAACCTAAAGAGGAACCGGGTCTCGACGCGTATCGCGCCAAGCGCACCGCGGGATCGACACCTGAACCGATGGCCAGCAGCGCGGCGCCCGGCCGCGGGCCGCGCATGTTCGTCATCCACCAGCACGACGCCACGCGCATGCACTGGGACCTCCGGCTCGAGATCGACGGCGTGCTGTGCTCGTGGGCCGTGCCCAAGGAGCCGTCGATGGACCCCGAGGACAAGCGGCTCGCGGTCAAGGTCGAGAACCACCCGCTCGAGTACGTCCACTTCGAGGCGGTCATCCCGGAGGGCAACTACGGCGCCGGGCCGATGATCGCGTGGGACCGCGGGCTGTTCCGCCCGCTGGTCGATCCGGCGCAGGGCCTGATCGACGGCGAGATCAAGTTCGAGCTCTACGGCTACAAGCTGCGCGGCGCGTTCACGCTGGTCCACACCGGCAAGGGCACGCGCGGGCGCGGCAGCGGGCGCGGCTCGAACCACTGGCTGCTCATCAAGAAGCGCGACGACGCGGCCGAGGCCTACCTCGCGGCCGGCACGCCGCTGTCCGAGGCGTCCGTGCTGTCGGGGCTCACGATCGACGAGCTCGCCGCCCACGGCCCGCGCCACCAGGAGGTGCTCGCCGAGCTCGCGACGCGCGACCTGCCCCGGCGCGCGATCGAGCTCGACGCGCTCGAGCCGATGCTGTGCCAGACCGCCGAGCGGCCGTTCAGCTCGCCGGACTGGGTGTTCGAGCTCAAGTACGACGGGTATCGCATGATGGCGCGCGGCGGCGGTGGCACCGCGAAGCTGCGCTACCGCTCGGGGCAGGAGGTCACCGATCGCTATCCCGAGCTGACCTCGGCGGTGCGCGCGCTGCCCATCCCCGACCTCGTGCTCGACGGCGAGATCGTGATGTTCGACGCCGACGGCAAGCCCGACTTCCACAGGCTGTCGTTCCGCGGCCAGATGCATCGCACGTCCGAGATCCAGCGCGCTGCGCTCGCCCAGCCGGTGACCTACGTCGTGTTCGATCTGCTCGGCGCCGCCGGGTGCGACCTGCGCAACCTGCCGCTGATCGAGCGCAAGGCGCTGCTCCGCCGCGTGCTGCCCGCGATCGGCCCGCTGCGCTACGGCGATCACATCCCGGCGCAGGGCGAGGCGCTGCTCGCGCAGGTGGTCGCGCGCGGCCTCGAGGGCGTGGTCGCCAAGAAGGCCAGATCGCCGTACCGCGGCAAGCGCTCGCCCGACTGGCTGAAGATGAAGAAGGATCCCGAGGCCGACTTCGCGATCTGCGGCTACACGCCGCCCAAGGGCACGCGCACCGGCCTGGGCGCGCTCCACCTGTGCGTGTGGCACGACGAGCGCTGGATCTGGGCGGGCAAGGTCGGCACCGGGTTCGACGACAAGCAGCTCGCGGCGCTGACCGCGGAGCTGTCGAAGAAGCCGCGCTGGAAGCCGACGTTCCCGCGCCCGGAGGGCTCGGGCGACGCGCTGTGGATCGAGCCCGAGCTGGTGTGTCAGGTGCGCTATCGCGAGTGGCCCGACGACTCGGCGCTGCGCTTCCCGGTGTTCGAGCGGCTGCGCCGCGACAAGGCGCCCAGGGACTGCCCGATGCCGGCGCGCCGCACCGGCGAGGCGCCGCCCGCGCCGCCCGAGCAGCCGCTCGAGATCGACGCGCCGATCCGCGAGCTCCGGCTGACCCGCCTGCACAAGGTGTTCTGGCCCGACGAGAACATCACCAAGGGCGAGCTGATCGACTACTACCGCGCGGTCGCGCCGCACGCCCTGCCCTACCTCAAGGATCGGCCGACCGTGCTCACCCGCTACCCCGACGGGATCACCGGCGAGATGTTCTACCAGAAGGACATGCCCGAGTGGATCCCGCCGTGGCTGCGCACCGTGACCTTGTGGAGCGAGCACAGCCAGCGCGAGATCCATTACGTGCTGATCGACGATGCCGACGGCCTGGCGTTCGTCGCCAACCTCGGCTCGATCCCGATCCACGCGTGGGCGAGCCGCACGATCGATCTCGAGCGGCCCGACTACACGATCGTGGATCTGGACCCCAAGAACGCGCCGCGCGAGCACGTCGTGCCGCTCGCGCTCGCGATCCACCAGCTGTGCGACGCGATCGGTCTGCCCAACTTCGTCAAGACCTCGGGGCAGAGCGGCCTCCACGTGCTGATCCCGCTCGGCGGCCAGTGCACGTTCGAGCAGGCGCGCACGCTCGCCTATCTCATCGGCCTGCTGGTCGAGCGCCAGCATCCCGACATGGCCACCACCGCGCGCAACCCCGCGGCGCGCGGCGGCCGGGTCTACCTCGACTGGGGCCAGAACGCGCACGGCCAGCTGCTGGTCGCGCCGTACAGCGTGCGGCCGGTCGCCGGCGCCCCGGTGTCGATGCCGCTCGAGTGGGACGAGGTCGTGCCCGGGCTCGACCCCAAGCAGTTCCACCTGCGCAACGCGATGGCGCGGATCGAGGCATGGGCCGGCGATCCGATCCGCCCGGTGCTCGACACCCGGCCGGACCTGCGCGCGGTGTTCGCCGCGCTCGAGCAGCACGCAAGAGATCGGTAACTTCGCGCCCGTGCCGCTGATCGGGAGCGCTGAACGGCAAACCTCGGGTGTGAAAGCGACGAGGTGCGTCGTGGCGTTTTTTCCCATCCCACACGGCAAGATTCCCGACCCGCGCGACGCCGCCGACGTGATCAAGCGCATCTAGCCCGCGGCACGCCGCTTGCGCTGGGTCGTCTCGGTGGCGAGTCTCACGATTCTGCTCCCGGCTGCGCGCGACCGCTGTGGGAGCGCGGTGCTGGTGTCGGGGACAGGCGAGGTCCTGCTCGGCCCGTTCCGCGTGCTCGGTACCGCGAGCCCGTACGTGGCGCGGCGCATGGGCAACCCCGATCACGACCGGATGCTCCCGTTCGGCGATCCGCCATCCGGCCGCTACGTGATCGCGAGCAGTCTCGCGCCGGGCTCGATCCACCCGCGCCGGCCGGGCCGCTTCGGCAAGCTCGGCGCCCTGCTGCTCGAGCCGACCAGCGGCGAGGGGCTTGCCGCGAAGGCCCGTGGCCGCGACCACATCGTGCTGCACGGCGGTCCGCGCGACAAGAAGCGCCGGCTGCGCCGGACCCGCGGCGGCCTGCGCATCGCCAACGGCCGGCTGTCGGCGCTGCTGTCCGCGATCAACCAGGCGCAGCGCGCCGGCGACCCGGTCTCGCTCGTCGAGATCAAGGACGTGTCGGCCGGGTTCTGGAGCGACGAGGCGCCGCTCCCGCCCGCCGAGCCGCGCCGCCGGCGGCGCCGCCGCCACCTGCCGGCCGGTTCGAGCGCGATGAGCGTGGCGCCCGGCGTCGCGATCGCCGCGATGGCGGCGTTCGGCGTGGCCAAGGCGTCGCCGACCCGGCGCAGCTTCCTGGCCACCGCGCTGCTCGCGGTCGCGGGTGGCCGGCTGCTCGCGGCGTGCGGCGACGACCGCCCGGCGTCGTGCATCCGCACGTGCCGGGACGAGTACGGATCCGACGCCGGCACCAGCGGACGCGAGATCGGCTCGGGCTCCGGGTCCGGCTCGCGGCTCGAGCAGTGCATCCAGCAGTGCGAGGACGACTACGGCAGCGGCGGAGGCGTCGGCTGATGGCCGCGTTCGCGGGATGCGCGCGCGGACCGGGCACGGCACGGACCCTGAGCCGCATGGCGAGCGGCAAGGTGCGGCGCGCGCGGGCGCCGGTGCTGGTGTCGGGGCGGCGCGATGTCGAGCTGGCCGAGCTCGGCGACACCGCGATCGCGATCGTCGGCTACGTGAGGTCCGGGACGCGCGCGCTCGGCGCCGCCGACGTGCTGACGCGCTGGCGGCGCGCCGGCCCGGCGATGCTCGACGAGCTCGCCGGCGAGTTCGCGCTCGCGGTGTCGGGTCCGGACGGCACCTACGTCGCGCGCGATCGCGTCGGCACGCGGCCACTGTACGTCGCGACCACGCGGGACGGCGTCGCCGCGTTCGCGACCTCGATGCGCCACCTGATCCGCGCCGGCGTGCCGGTCGAGATCGATCGCGACGCGATCGTGGCGAGCCTCATCCTCGGCTACGCGCCGGCGCCGCTGACCGCGGTCGCCGCGATCCGCCAGGTCGGACCCGGCGAGTGGTGGCGGCTCGACCCGGCGCCGCGCGCCCACCGCTACTTCGCGCCGCGCGAGACGGTCGCGCGCGGCCGCAGCCTGGGCGATGCCGCGCGCGCGCTCGACCGCGCGCTCGACCGCGCGGTCCGTACCGCGCTGCCGGCGAGCGGCCGGATCGGCGCGTTCCTGTCCGGCGGGCTCGACTCGTCGCTGGTGCTCGCACGCCTGCACGAGCTCGGGCGGCGCTGCGAGGCGTTCACGCTGCACTTCGGCGACAACCTGCCGAGCGAGCTGCGCTACGCGCAGGCGGTGGCGCGCCACCTCGGGGTGCCGCACCACGTGCTCGAGCTCGACGCGCGCCGCTTCGCCGACGCGCTGGTCCCGGCGCTGGTCGAGCTCGAGGATCTGCTCACCGAGCCGATCGCGGTGCCCAACTTCCTGCTCGCGCGCGAGGCGGCCCGCCGGGTCGACGTGCTGTTCACCGGCGAGGGCGGCGATCCCAGCTTCGGCGGCCCGAAGAACATCGGCCTGGTGCTGACCCGGATGTACGAGCAGCTCCACGCGCCGGCGCTGGTCGACAGCTACCTGAGCGCGCACCACCACCTCTACGACGATCTCGATCGCGCGCTCACCGCGCACACCCGCCGCGCGTTCGATCTCGCCGGGCTATCGCGCGACCTGCTCGAGCCGGCGGTGCGCGCGCACCGCGGCGAGACCTTCGTCGGGCGGATGATGGCCGCCAACCTCGCGCTCAAGGGCGGCAACAACATCCTGGTCAAGGTCGCCAAGATGGTCGGCGCGCACGACCTCGCGCTGCGCTCGCCGCTGTTCGCGCCCGAGGTGGTCGAGCTCGCGCTCACCATCCCGCCCTGGCAGAAGCTGTTCGGCAGCGACGAGAAGCTCGTGATGAAACGGGTCGCGGCGCGCTCGCTGCCGCGCCCGGTGGTCGAGCGCCCCAAGCGCGGCATGTCGGTCCCGCTGTCGCGGTGGTTTCGCGGCCGGCTCGGCGAGCTCGCACGCGACACGCTCACCCCGCGCGCGGTGCGCGAGCGCGGGCTGTTCCGCTGGCCGTACGTGCGCGCGCTGCTCGCGCGCCGGGACATGCCGAGCGAGCTGGCGCGGTCGCGCTCGGCCGAGAAGCTGTGGCTGGTCCTCGTCACCGAGCTCTACCTGCGCACGCTGGAGGCGCGCGCGTGACCTCGCGGATCGACGCCGCGGCCGCGAGCCTGCGCCGGGACAGCCGCGCGTTCACCCGCAAGAACCTGTTCTTTGCCGCGGCCCGGCTCGGCGGCGCGCGCGACTACGACGCGTTCGTGGCCGGCCCGCTCGCGCGCCGGCTGCGCGCCGGCCCGATCGCCGGGCTGCTGCCGGCGCCCGACCCGCGGCGCACGGTCCGGCTGCCCCGCGAGTGCGACGCCTACTTCCCCGCGGCGATCCTGCTGGTCGATCGCCCCGAGCTGGTCGAGCTGTTCGCCGCCTCGGGCGTGCTGGTCCAGGCACGGATCGCGGTGGTGTGCGTCGACGGCACGCCGCGCGCCGTCGTGCGCTGGCTGGTCCGCGGGATCCGCGCGGGCTACCGCGCACCGGTCGGCTACCTTCACGACGCCGCGACCGTGCTCTACCCGTTCGCGTGCGAGCCGCTCGCGACCCTGGTCGAGGTCGCACACGCCCGCACGCCGATCGTGTTTCGCGACCTCGGCCTGCCGCCGAGCGGCCTGCCCGCGTCGGCGCTGCCGTTTCACCGCGCGACCGGCCCGGTGGTCGAGCTCGAGGCGCCGCCGCCCGCGGCGATCGTCGCGTACGCGGCGCGCCAGCTCGCCGCGATGCTGCCGCGCGATCCGTGGCTCGCACCGATCCGTCGATCGAGGAGGTCCGGATGATCGATACTCGCTCCGGCAAGTTCGAGATCGGCGGTGTGACCGCGCGCGCGCTCGCCGCCGCGTTCGGCACGCCGCTCTACGTCTACGACGCCGGCGTCGTGCGCGACCGGCTACGCGCGATCCGCGCCGCGTTCACCCGGCCGAGCACGCGCATCCACTTCGCGGCGGTGTGCAACCCCAACCGCTACCTGCTCCAGCTGGTGCGCGGCGAGGGCGCCGGCCTGCACGCGAACACGCCCGGCGACGCCGCGTGCGGGCTCGCCGCCGGCTACGCCGGCGAGGACATCGTGTTCTCGGGGTCCAACGCGAGCGAGGACGACCTGGCCTTTCTGATCGACCGCGGCGTGCACGTGAACGTCGACTCGCTCGACGATCTCGCCCGCGCGGTCGCGATCGCGCCGGGCCGGCCGGTCGGGCTGCGCGTCCACGTCGCCGACGTCCTGCCCGAGAGCCGGGTCGGGCTGCGCGAGCACGAGCTCGACCTCGCGCTCGCGATCGCGCAGCGCGCCGGATCGCCGATCGACTCGATCCACGTCTACTGCGGGACGCACGGCCAGCTGGTCGGCCGCTACCTCGACGCGCTCGATCGCCTGCTCGCGCACGGCCGCCGCCTGCCCGACCTCGCGTGCGTGAACCTCGGCGGCGGCTTCGGTTATGACTACCGCGACGGCACGACCTTCCCGTTCGGCGAGCTCGCCGCGGCCGCCGAGGCGCGGATCGACGCGATGGGCCGGGCGCGCGGCCGCGAGCTGGTCCTGCGGGTCGAGCCCGGGCGCGCGCTGGTCGCGCCCGCGGGCGTGCTGCTGTCACGCGTGCGCTCGGTCAAGCCCGGCGACGGCAAGCGCTACATCGGGCTCGACACCACGGTCGCGAACTTCGTCAGCCCGCAGGTCCACGGCGCACACCGCCGCGTGGTCGCGGTCGAGCTGCGCCCGCCCGCCGACGATCGCGCCGATCTGTGCGGCTGCACGACCTACTCGCGCGACATCCTCGCGCGCGACGCCGCGCTGCCCGCGCTCGGCGTCGGCGATCTGGTCGCCGTGCTCGACGCCGGCGCCTACGGCTATTGCATGGCCGGGCGCTTCCTCAACCGGCCGCGCCCGGCCGAGGTGTTCGTCGACGGCGGCGAGGCCCGCCTGGTCACCCGCCGCGAGACCTACGCCGACCTGATGGCGCTGCAGGCCTGAGCGCCGCCGTCACTTCTTCTTCTGGTACGTGCCGATCAGCTGACCCGCGCCGATCACGTGGCCGGCGATCGCGGCGAGCAGCTGCTTCTTGGTCATGCCCGGCTGGCCGAGCGCGGCGTCGAGCGCATACACCTTGAACACGTAGCGGTGCCGGCCGATCGGCGGGCACGGCCCGCCCCACGCGGCCTTGCCGAAGTCGTTGGTGCCGGCCGCGGCGCCGGCCGGCAGCGCGCCGCCCGCGGGCAAGCTGGTCGCGCTCGCCGGCAGCCCGACCACCACCCAGTGCACCCAGGTCTGCTTCGGCGCCGCCGGATCGGGCGCGTCGGGATCGTCGACCACGATCGCGAACGCCCGGGTCTGGGCCGGCGCGCCCGACCACGCGAGCGCCGGCGCGATGTCGGCGCCTTCGCAGGTGTGGTCGATCGGGATCTCGGCGCCCTCGGCGAACGCGGTCGACGTCACCGACAGCTTCGCCGCGCCGGGCGCGAGCTCGGGCTGGTCGGCGCCCTTGCCGCCGGCCTCCTCGTGACCGCACGCGACGACGAGCGACAGCGCGAGTAGCCGCTTCATGGCGAGCACTCTACCTGATAGCGTTCGCCGACGTGAGAATCGCCTGCATCGGCGGAGGCCCCGCCGGCCTCTACCTCGGGATCCTGGTCAAGCGGGTCGCGCCCGAGCACGACGTCGTGGTCTGCGAGCGCAACCGCCCCGCCGACACGTTCGGGTTCGGCGTGGTGTTCAGCGACGCCACGCTCGGCAACCTCGCGGCGGCCGATCCGGAGACCCACGCGCAGATCACGTCGCACTTCGCGCGCTGGGACGACATCGAGATCCACGCCGGCGGCGAGGTGCTGCGCTCGACCGGCCACGGCTTCTGCGGGCTCGAGCGCAAGATCCTGCTCCAGCTGCTCCAGGCGCGCGCGAAGGCGCTCGGCGTGCGCGTCGAGTTCGAGCGCGAGGTGCGCTCGCTCGCCGAGCTGTCGGCAGACGTCGTGGTCGCGAGCGACGGCGTCGCGAGCTGGGTGCGCGACGCGCTCGCGAGCGAGCTGCACCCGGCGGTCGACGTGCGACCGAACCGGTTCGTGTGGCTCGGCACGACCGTGCCCTATCGCGCGTTCACGTTCATCTTCAAGCCGACGCGCTACGGGCTGTTCCGCGTCCACGCGTACCGCTATCACGAGCGCGGCTCGACGTTCATCGTCGAGTGCACCGCCGACACCTGGCGCGCGCTCGGCGTCGACATCGCCGACGAGGACGGCACGATCGCGGCGCTCGAGCGGGTGTTCGAGACCGAGCTCGCCGGGCATCGGCTGATCAAGAATCGCTCGATCTGGCGCCAGTTCCCGACCGTGCGCTGCGGCAAGTGGCACGCCGGCAACGTCGTGCTGGTCGGCGACGCCGCGCACACCGCGCACTTCTCGATCGGCTCTGGCACCAAGCTCGCGATGGAGGACGTGATCGCGCTGCGCGACGAGCTCCTGGGTACGCGCGACGTGCCGGCGGCGCTCGCCGCGTACGAGGCGCGCCGCCGCCCCGAGGTCGAGGCGCTGCAGGCCGCGGCGCAGGCCAGCCTCGAGTGGTTCGAGGGCACCGAGCGCTACATGCACATGGCGCCGATCCAGCTGACCTACAGCCTGATGACGCGCAGCCTGCGGGTGTCGCACGCGTCGGTCGAGCGCCGCGACCCCCACCTCGCGCGCGGGGTCGAGCAGCTGCTCGCGCGCGCCGCCGGCGTCACCGGCGAGCCGCCGCGGCCGACCGCGCTGCCGCTCCAGCTCGGCGATCGCCGCGCGCCGTCGCGGCTGGCCGGGCCGGATCCGGCGAGCGGCGTGGTCGTGATCGATCGGATCGATCGCGCGGCGATCGCGGCGGCGCACGCGCGCGGTGCGCTGGTCGCGCTGCGTACCGCGCCGGACGGCGAGCTCGATCGCGACGTCGACCTCGTGCTGCTCGAGCCGGGCGGCGATCCGCTCGCGATCGAGCAGCTGCCCGCGGCGGTCGCGGCGGCGCGCGCGCGCTGGCGGCCGGGCGGCTGGATCGCGGCGGCGGTGCACGATCGGCCCGGCGTGGTCGGCCACGCCGCGCAGCTGGTGCGCGCGGGCGCGAAGCTGTTGTGGGTGACCTCCGCCGGCGACGCCGCGCTCGCCGGCGCGCGCCTGCCCGCCGCGCCGCTCGCCGATCGCCTGCGCAACGAGCTCGCGGTCGCCACCTGCGTCGACGGCGCCGGCGCCGCGCGCGCCGACCTGGATGCCGCGATCGCGGCGGGGCGCGCCGATCTCGTCGCGGTCGAGCGCGTGCCGGCGTGAGGCAAGCGAGCGCAGCGAGCGTGGAGGTGGAGGGTGGGCGTGCGCGACCGGCCGAGCGGAGCGAGGACCTGCCGTGACGCCGCGCCGCTACCAGCTGCGCAAGGACGCGGTCGCGATCGTCGCGCGCGGCCATCCGTGGATCTTCCGCGACCAGCTGTCGAGCGCGGCGCACGTGCTCGGCGACGGCGACTGGCTGCGCCTGGTCGACGGCGACAACCGCGTGGTCGGCTACGGCCTGTACGAGGCCGAGGGCGCGATCGCGATCCGCGTGCTGCGCACCGGCACGGCGCGGCCCGACGCGGCGTGGCTGCGCGCGCGGCTGGCCGCGGCGGTCGCGCGGCGTGGCGAGCTCGCGAAGGCGAGCGACGGCCTGCGCCTGGTGCACGGCGAGAACGACGGCATCCCGGCGGTCGCGGTCGATCGGTTCGGCGACGCGCTGGTGGTCGCGAGCTACGCGCGCGGCGCCGACGCGATCGCGCGCTACACCGCGGCCGTGCTCGCGCGGACCGGCGGCGAGGTCGTCGGTCCGGCGCGCCACGTCGTGCTGCGCCCGGCGCATCGCCGGCGCGGCCCGCCCGAGCCGGCGCGCGTGCTGCGCGGCGCGCCGCCCGAGCTCGCCAGCTTTGTCGAGGACGGCCGGCGCTACGTGGTCGATCTCGCCGCGGGCCACAAGACCGGCGCGTACCTCGACCTGCGCGGCCTGCGCCGGCTGGTCGCCGCGGCGCCGCTGGCCGGTGCGCGCGTGCTCAACCTGTTCGCGTACACCGGCATGCTCGGCCTGGCCGCCGAGGCCGCGGGCGCCGCCGAGATCGTGCAGGTCGACAGCTCCGAGCGCGCGCTCGCGCTCGCCGCGGCGCACCACGTCGCCGACCCGGCGCGCCATCGCTTCGTCACCGCCGACGTGTTCGCGTGGCTGCCCGGCGCGCACGGCGCGTACGACCTCGTGATCGTCGATCCGCCGGCGATGACCAGCCGGATCGCGCAGGTCCCGGCCGTGCTCGCGGCGTATCGCCGGCTGTACAAGGCGGCCGCGCCGCGGGTCGCGCCCGGCGGCCTGCTGGTCTCGGCCTGCTGCACCAGCCGGATCGAACGCGCCGCGTTTCGCCGCACCGTCCGGGGCGCGCTCGGCGCCGAATTCACGCTCGAGCGCGAGCTCGCTGCCGAGCCCGACCACCCGGTCGGCTTCGCCCAGGCCGACTACCTCAAGATCCTGTGCTGGCGCAGAGGTCGCGATAGCGCGCCAGATGGCGCACCGCCCGGCGCAGCATGAGCTCGTCGCTCGCGGCGCGTGCGACCTGCTCGAACAGCCGCGCGAGGTTGAAGTGCGCGTCGGCCAGCGCGGCCTCGAGCGCCACCGCGCGCTCGTACGCCGCGATCGCCTCGGCGCGCCGGCCCTGATCGTCGAGCGCGACCCCGAGGTTGAACCAGAACAGCGCGATCTCCGGATCGAGGCACAGCGCGATCCGGTAGCAGCCCTCGGCCTCGGCGAGCGCGCCGGCGTCGTGGTGCAGCCGCCCGAGGTTGTTGTGCGCGTCGGCGAGCTCCCAGCGCCCGGCGATCGCGCGGCGATAGGCCGCGAGCGCGCCGGCCACGTCGCCGCCCGCCTCGCACGCACAGCCGCGCTCGTACCACTCCGCCGCGCTGGTCGCCCGGCGAAGGCCCCGTCGAGGTCCGAGCTTCAAAGCAACGAGATCGCCCACGCCCTGACGCTAGCCGGCCCCTCTGACACTTGGGGTAAGATGCCCGCCAGTGGGGGACGCGCACGGGACGACGCTGAGCATTCATGCCGACGGCAACGCCGCTCGGACCGGACCCAAGCCGGAGCCGGTGCTCGTGCTCGCGCTCGAGTGCGGCAGGCCGCGCGCCGGCTCGGTGCGCTACCGCCTGCACGACCTGGCCGTGGTCCACCTCGGCCGCGGCACCGATCGCCGCGCCGAGAAGGCCGGCGGCGAGCTCACCATCCGCATCCCCGACAAGTGGATGTCGTCCAAGCACGCCAAGATCGAGCCCAGCTTCGGCCGCTGGGTGCTGGTCGACACCGAGTCGAAGAACGGCTCGATCGTCGATGGCCACACCACCAAGCGCGCGGTGCTGACCGACGGCTCGCTGATCGAGCTCGGCCACACCCTGTTCCTGTTCTTCGAGCGCATGCCGGTCGACGACACCGCGCCTGCGCTGCTCGAGCTCGTGCCCGACGGCGCGGTGCCGGGGCTCGCGACGCTCGTGCCGGCCTGGCAGGCCGAGCTCGCGCGGCTGCGCCAGATCGCGAGCTCCGAGATCCCGATGCTGATCGAGGGCGAGAGCGGCTCGGGCAAGGAGGTGATCGCGCGCGCGATCCACGCGCTGTCGGGGCGCAAGGGCCAGTTCGTGCCGGTCAACTGCGGCGCGGTGCCCGAGAACCTCGTCGAGAGCGAGCTGTTCGGCTACAAGAAGGGCGCGTTCTCCGGCGCGCAGCAGGATCATCCGGGCCTGGTGCGCGCGGCCGACGGCGGCACGCTGTTCCTCGACGAGATCGGCGATCTGCCGCCGAGCTCTCAGGCCGCGCTGCTCCGGGTGCTGCAGGAGAAGGAGGTCATGCCGGTCGGCGGCACCAAGGCGGTGCCGATCGATCTGCGCGTCGTCGCCGCGACCCACCGCGACCTCGACGAGATGGTCGCCGACCAGTCGTTCCGCCACGATCTGTTCGCGCGGCTCGCCGGGTTTCGCATCGCGGTGCCGCCGCTCGCCGAGCGCCGCGCCGACCTCGGCCTGCTGATCGGCGCGCTGTACGCGCGGCTGTTCGCCGCCGACCACCCCGGCTTCGAGATCGACGCCGCGCGCCTGCTGTTGCGCTATCCCTGGCCGCTCAACGTGCGCGAGCTCGAGCAGGCGCTCGCCGCCGCGCACGTCCTGGCCGGCGCCGAGCCGGTGCGCGCCGATCACCTGCCCGACACCGTGCGCTCGGGCCGCCCGCCCGGCGCGCCGCGGCCGGTCGTGCTGAGCGAGACCGATCAGAAGGTGCGCGACCAGGTGGTCGCGGCGCTGCGCGAGCACCAGGGCAACGTGTCGGCGGTCGCCCGCGCGCTCGACAAGGACCGCAAGCAGATCCAGCGCTGGATCAAGCGCTTCGGGCTCGACCCCGGCAGCTATCGCTGACCCGAGACCTGGCGCGACAGCCCGAACAGCTGGCGCTCCATCCACGCGTCGAGCCGCGCCGGCGGCTTGCCCGCGAGCCGCCGCGCCGCCGCCGAGCGCGCGGGGATCGCGACCCAGCGCGGCGGCAGCGCGCGATAGAACGGCGCGAACACCGCGAGCGCGCCGTGCACCGACGCCGCGCTCGCCCGCGACTCGGGCAAGCCGAACGCGCGCGCGAGGTGGCGCGGCAGGAGCGTCGCGGTCACCGCCTCGG
>DATJAE010000424.1:0-7116 GCA_035516595.1 Kofleriaceae bacterium
CCGGGCGCGATCCATTCGACGAGCGCTCCGGCGCGCGCGACGTGCTCGGCTACATGCCGCAGCAGTACAGCCTGTACGGCGACCTGTCGGTGGCGGAGAACCTCGCGTTCTTCCGCGAGATGTACGGCCTCGAGCGCGCGATGTTCGTCGCGCGGCGCGACCGGCTGATGCACCTGACCCGGCTCGCGGCGTTTCGCGATCGCCGCGCGAGCGCGCTGTCGGGCGGCATGTACAAGAAGCTGGCGCTCGCGTGTGCGCTGCTCCACGACCCGAAGGTGCTGCTGCTCGACGAGCCGACGACCGGCGTCGATCCGGTGAGCCGGCGCGAGCTGTGGGATCTGCTGCACGAGTTCCTGGCCGAGGGCGTGGCGATCGCGATCGCGACGCCCTACATGGACGAGGCCGCGCGCTGTCACCGCGCCGGCATGCTGTACGGCGGCGCGCTGCTCGCCGAGGGTGCGCCGGCCGAGCTGGTCGCCGCGTTCCCGCACCCGGTGTACACGCTGCACGGCGATCGCGACGCGCTGGAGGCGGCGATCGCGAGCAGCGCCGACGTGCTCGCGTTCACGCCGGCGGGCGCGCGGCTGCGCGTCGTGGTGCGGCGCGGCCGCGAGCAGGGCGTGCTGGCCGGGCTCGCGGCGGCGGGCGCGCGCGCCGAGCCTGCGGCGGCGACGTTCGAGGATCTGTTCCTCGCGACCGTGCGCGAGCGGAGCGCGGCATGACCGCGATCGCGGTGCGCGGGCTCGGCAAGCGCTACGGCGAGTTCGAGGCGGTCAAGGACGTGAGCTTCGAGGTCGCCGACGGCGAGATCTTCGGCTACCTCGGCGCCAACGGCGCCGGCAAGTCGACGACGATCCGCATGCTGTGCGGCCTGACCCCCGCGACCAGCGGCGAGGCGACGGTCGCCGGCGTCGACGTGATCCGCCACGCCGCCGCGGTGCGCCGCGCGATCGGTTACATGTCGCAGAAGTTCTCGCTGTACCGCGATCTCACGGTGCGCGAGAACCTCGCGTTCTTCGGCGGTGCGTACCGCCTGTGGGGCAAGCGGCTGCGCGGCCGGCGCGACGCGGTGCTCGCCGAGCTCGGGCTCGCCGAGGCCGGCAACCAGCTCGCCGGCGCGCTGCCGGGCGGCCTGCGCCAGCGGCTCGCGCTGGCCTGCGCGCTGCTTCACGAGCCGCGCGTGGTGTTCCTCGACGAGCCGACCGCGGGCGTCGATCCCGGCGCGCGCCGTACGTTCTGGCGGCTGATCCGGCGGCTCGCGCGCGGCGGCACGACGATCTTCGTCACGACCCATTACATGGACGAGGCCGAGTACTGCGATCGCGTCGGCCTCATGGTCGCGGGCCGGCTCGCCGCGCTCGACACGCCGGCGCGGCTCAAGCAGACCCACGTCCCCGGCCGGATGCTCGAGATCGCCGGACCGAGCGCGCGCGAGGTCCGCGCGGCGCTGCCCGGCGCCGAGGTCGAGCCGTTCGGCGCGGCGCTGCACGTGCGCGTCGCGGATCCGGCGCGCGACGTCGGGCGCGAGCTGGCGCAGCACGGCGTTCACCCGGCGCGCATCGCGGACGCCGAGGTGACGCTCGAGGACGTGTTCCTGCGCGTGGTCGGAGGTGCGTCGTGAGCCCGGCGGTGCGCCGCACGATCGCGATCGCGCACAAGGAGGTGCTGCACATGATCCGCGACCCGCGCGTGCTGTACCTCGCGCTCGGGCTGCCGGTCGTGATGCTGCTGCTGTTCGGCTACGGGATCTCGACCGATATCGACCACATCCCGATCGCGGTGGTCGATCAGGACCACACGCGGGCGTCGCGGCGGCTCGCCGAGTCGCTGGTCGCCGGCGGCAGCTTCGTGGTCGCGGCGCGGGCCGAGGATCCGGACGCCGCCGAGCCGCTGCTCCGGCGCGGCCAGGTCACCGCGGTGCTCGTGATCCCGCGCGACTACCAGCGCGATCTCGCGCGTCACGAGTCGCTCGGCGCGCAGCTCCTGGTCGACGGCAGCGACGGCACGGTCGGCACGATCGCGCTCGGCGACGCGCTCGGCGCCGTGGAGGCGGGCGCCTCGCCCGAGGCCGCGATGCCGTCGCTGATCACGCGGTTCAACCCGGCGATGCGCTCGGCCTACAACATCGTGCCCGGGGTGATCGCGCTGATCCTGTCGATGGTGTCGTCGCTGCTCACGGCGCTCACGATCGCGCGCGAGTGGGAGCGCGGCAGCATGGAGCAGCTGTTCGCGACGCCGGTCGGCCGCGCCGAGATCATCGTCGGCAAGCTGATCCCCTACGCCGTGCTCGGCATGATGCAGACCCTGCTCGTGGTCACGCTCGGCTCGTGGATGTTCGACGTGCCGATCCGCGGCTCGCTCGCGCTGCTGTTCGGCGCGTCGGCGCTGTTCCTGCTCGCGATGCTCGGGATCGGCCTCTACGTCAGCGTCGCGACCAAGAGCCAGCTGGTCGCGGTCCAGTTCACGCTGATGATCTCGATGCTGCCGACCACGCTGCTGTCCGGCTTCATGTTCCCGATCGCGAACATGCCGTGGCCGCTGCGCGCGATCTCGGCGGTGATGCCCGGCCGCTACTACATCACCGCGCTGCGCGGGGTGTTCCTCAAGGACAACGGCCTCGCCGTGCTCGCGCCCGACTTCGCGGTGCTCGCGGTGTTCTCGGCGATCGTCATCGTGCTCGCGGTGCGCAAGTTCCGCCGGAGGTTGTCGTGATCGCGGTGCTGCGCGGCCTGGGCAACGTCGCGCGCAAGGAGCTGATCCAGACGCTGCGCGATCGCCGCATGGTGTTCATGATGATGCTCGCGCCGGCGCTGCAGCTCGTGCTGTTCGGCTACGCGGTCGATCTCGAGGTCGATCACATCCCGACCGCGCTGGTCGATCAGGATCGGACGCACGCGAGCCGCGATCTCGCGCAGGCGCTGTTCGCCGACGGCACGTTCGTCGAGCGCGCCACGCCGGGCGATCCCGACGCGGCGCAGGCCGAGCTCGAGTCGGGCGAGGTGTCCGCGGTGATCGTGATCCCGCGCGACTTCGCGAAGGACCTCGCGCGTGGCGAGCCCGTGGCGCCGCAGATCCTGGTCGACGCCACCGACTCGACCCGCGCCCAGGTCGCCGCGCAGGACGCCACCGAGCTGCTCGTCGCGCGCGGCGCGCCGCAGCTGGTCGCTGCGCCGCCGCTCGTGCCGCGCGTGCTGTACAACCAGCGGCTCAAGACGCCGATCTACATGGTGCCCGGGATCCTCGCGTCGCTGCTGCTCAACCTGACCGCGGTGGTCACCGCGATGGGCCTGGCTCGCGAGCGCGAGACCGGCACGCTCGAGCAGATCCTGGTCACGCCGATCCACCCCGCGACGCTGCTCGCCGGCAAGTGCCTGCCCTACATCCTGTTCGGCTTCATCGACGTGATCGCGATCCTCGTGCTCGGCACGCTGCTGTTCGCCGTGCCGATCCGCGGCTCGCTCGCGGTGCTCTCGCTCGGCGCGTTCCTCTACCTGTTCTCGACGCTCGGCATCGGCATCCTGATCGCGACGCTGTCGTCGTCGCAGCAGCAGGCGATGCTCGGCGCGTTCGCGTTCATCCTGCCGACCATGCTGCTGTCGGGCTTCATGTCGCCGATCTCGACCATGCCGCGCTGGCTGCAGCCGCTCACCCTCGCGATCCCGATGCGGCACTTCCTCGAGATCCTGCGGCGCGTGCTGCTCAAGGGCGCCGGCGTCGTCGACGTCGCGCCGCAGCTCGCGGCGCTCGCGATCCTCGGCGCCGTGATCCTGACCGTCTCGGTGCTGCTGTTCCGGCGCCGCCTCGAGTGAACGCGCACGCGCTGCGGCGCCGCACCCGGACGGTGCACGCGCTGCGCGGGCCAGCCGGCGCCGGCGCGGCGCGCGGCTTGCTTGGTTATTCGAGCATCAGGAGGCCGACCATGACTCGAATCGCGATTGCCGAGGAACAACGAATCACGCGCTGGGCGCTCGCCGAGGCGCTCGGCAAGATCGAGGGCTTCGAGATCGTCGGCCAGGCCGGTACGGTCGAGGACACGCTCGCCCTCATCCGCACCGCCAAGCCCGAGGTGCTCGTGCTCGACACGACGATCCCGGACCATAGCGGGTTCGACGTGCTCGCCGAGATCGGCCGGATCGAGACCGGCCCGCTGGTCGTCGTGCTCGCGCCGTTCACCGAGCCGAGCTACGCGGCGCGTTCGATCGCGGCGGGCGCCCATGGCTACGTCGCGAAATCGGCGGCGCCCGACGAGCTGGTCGAGGCGATCCGCGCGGTCATGCGCGGCGAGCAGGTCATCCCGCCCGGGGTCGAGAAGCTGCTCGAGGTCGGCGATGGCCACCCCGCGAGCGCGCTCACCGCGCGCGAGCTCCAGGTGATGGAGATGCTGGCGCGCGGCATGACCAACCGCGAGATCGCCGATCACCTCGACATCGCGATCAAGACGGTCGATACCCACCGCGGCCACGTGCTGAAGAAGCTCGGCCTACGCAACAACGCCGAGCTCGCCCGGTTCGCGGTCAAGCACGGCTACGTCACGCTCTAGCTCGGACGCCACCGCCTCGCACGCGTCGTAGTGCGCGAGGCACCCGGCGGTCGCGTCGCACTCGAGCAGCCCCCGGACGTCGGGGGTGCACGCGCGCTCGACGTAGTAGCGGACCAGGTCGGCGAGCTCGCCCAGCGCGTCGTCCAGCGCGCGGATGCGCGCCGCCAGCCGGCGGCTCGACGCGACCCGTCGTTGCAGCACCTCGGCCGCGCTCGGATGACACTCGCGGGCGATCGCGAGCTGGACCTCGAGGCGCGATGGCTCGCAGTCCGCGAGCGCCGACGCGCATCGGCGTTTTTCGATCGCCAGCTCGACGTAGCGATCGAGCAGCGGTTCGGCATCGGCGAACGCCGCGGGGTCGCGATCGGCGATCTCCTCGAGCAGCTGACCGAGCTCCTCGAGGTCGTCGCTCGCGAGGTCGGTCTTGTCGAGCCGCAGCTGGCGGCGCTCGCGGCGCTTGCGCCGCACCCTGCGGGCTGCTCGCACCGCGCGCCGGCGCCGGATCGCGGGTGTCTGCAGCGCGACGAACAGCGCCGAGAGCGTGGTCGCGATCGCGAGCGCCAGCAGGCTGGCGAGCGCGAGGGCCGAGAGTGCGCCGACGAGGACCGCGACGAGGGCGGCCGCACGCCTAGGCCAACCACGGACGAGCCGGTCGCTCGCCGCGCGGCGGGTGACGAGGACGCGATTGTCCATGATCGCGAGCACTACATGCGACGTGCCATGCAGCGGCTACGAACGCGGCCGGGTCAGCGTGAACAGCCCGATCCCAGATCCAAGCCGCTGCCGCGGCTGCTGCGAGATGTTCCGCGTTACAGGTGATGCGCCGCGAAGAACGTCCACATCGCGTCGGTCGCCGAGATGTCGGTCGACGTGACGCCGAGCGCCGGGACGGGCAGGCCGCCGGGCCAGGTGTGGCCGCCGCCGTCGATCGTACACAGCGTGACGTCGCAGCCCTGATAGGTCATGCACGTCGCGTCGCCGTGCGCGTAGGTCTGGACCGGCGCGCCGGTGCAGCCGTCCCGCGTGGCCCAGCCGGTGAACGTGTCGGGGACGGAGTCGAAGCCGAGCACGCTGCTGCCGTTGTAGGGCACGAGCGGATCGGCCGTGCCGTGAAACTCCATGACCGGCACCGGCCGCGACGGATTGCAGGTCGGCATGCCGTCGACGCCGGCGACCGGCGCGATCGCCGCGAACGTGTCGGCGAGCTCGCAGCCGATCCGGTGCGACAGGAAGCCGCCGTTCGACATCCCGGTCGCGTACACGCGCGCGGGATCGATGCACAGCCGCTGCTCGGCGAGCGCGAGCAGATCCTTGACGAAGCCGATGTCGTCGACGTTGGTCGCGGTCGCGGTGCCGCAGCACGCACCGGCGTTCCACGACAGCGGCGTGCCGGTGCCGTACGGGTAGATCACGATGTAGCCCTCGGCGTCCGCGGCCGGCGACATCGCGGTGAGCACCGCCTCCTGCACGGCGTCGGACGTGAAGCCGTGGAAGTTGAACACCACCGGCATGCCGCGGGTCGGGTCGTAGCTCGGCGGGACGTGCACGTTCGCGACGCGCGGCAGGCCGCCCGAGGTCAAGGTCCACGTCGTGTCCCCCGAGGCGGGCGCCAGGCCGACGCACGCCGGTGCCTGCGCGCCATCGGGCGCGGCGGCATCGGCCGTCCCCGCGGGCGCGTCGGGCGCGGTGCCGGCGGGCGGCGCGGTCGAGTGACAGGCGGCGGTGCTAGCGGCGGCGACGACGACGGCGAGCAGCTTCACGGGATCCCTCCTGTTCGAGCAATGCCTCGACGAGCGGCGCGACCAGCTCTGTCATCCCCTCGCTGTCGCGGCTCGCGGCGAAGTGGTAAGCGGCGCCGAGGTACGCGGCCAGGAGGCCGCGCGCGAGGCGCTCGGGATCGCGCGCACGAGCAGCGCGCGCGTCCACGATCATGTCGTCGAGCACCACGCCGAACAGCGCGTTGGCGTCGTGCGCGACCTCGGCGCTGTCGAGCGTCGCGGCGAGCACCGCGCGCGACAGCTCGCGGCTCGCGCCGGCCTGCGCGCTCAGCGTCATCACGGCGGCGCGCAGCGCGGCGTGCGGGCCTTCGCCCAGCGCGGCGTCGCGCGCGGCACGCGCGGCGCCGGTCTGGACGGCGAGCAGGCGCAAGATCACCGCGTCCTTGGTCGGGAAGTGCACGAAGAACGTGCCCTTCGCGACCCCGACGCGCCGCGCGATCGCGTCGACCGTGGTCGCGTGATAGCCGTGCGCCGCGAACAGCTGGACCGCGGCCGCGAACAGCTTCTTGCGGGTCGAGTCGGCCTGGAGCTTGCGGGCGGTGACCATGCGCTGCCGACCGTAGGTCAGTGACCGCTGGTCAGTCAACGCGGGAGCGACCGAATTTCGCCGGGCCGTGCTCGCGATCACCGGCGCGGGATCACCGCTCGGCCGCGACCAGCGCGCGGGCGTGGCGCGCCATCATCAGGTCCTCGTCGGTCGGGACCACGCGCACCGCGCACGCGCCGCGGTGGATCGCGGCGTCGTTGCGCCGGTTGCGCGCCTCGTCGAGCTCGATCCCGAGGAAGCCGAGCCCGCTG
>DATJAE010000425.1:0-20523 GCA_035516595.1 Kofleriaceae bacterium
ACAGGATCTGATCGGTTGGGGCCGCCGATCCATCGCCGATCGCTTCGTTGCCGCTCCTTGCGTTACGCCCGGTAGCGCTGCGTCGCGGCGCCTCGCGCTCGGCGCGCCTCGGCAGCCGCAACCAATCATCTCCTGTGTGGCCAGGTACTAGCGGGGTGGCATCGTGAACGGCGGCGCGCCCTCGATCGCCGCGACGTCCTCGGCGGAGAAGTAGCGCGCGGCGAGCTCGCGCAGCTGCGGCCGGCTGTAGACCTCGGCGCGTGGATGCTCGATCGCGTCCGCGATCACCTCGGCGACCTCGCCGACCGGCTGTGCGCCGGGCAGCGCGCGGCTGTCGATCCCTCCGTGCAGCGCGTTGGCGCCGAAATCGGTCGCGACCACGCCGGGCATCACGGTCGTGCAATGGATGCCGGGGTGCTCGGCACGCAGCTCCATGCGCAGGCTGCCCATCAGCAAGTTCACCGCGGCCTTCGACGCGCTGTACGCGCTGCGCATCGCCGCGAACGGAAACCGCGCGAGCCCGGACGAGATCGTGATGATATGACCGCGGCCGCGCGCGCGGAACGCCGGCAGCACGGCCTGGATGCCGTAGACCACCGACTTGAAGTTGACCGCGATCATCTCGTCGATGTCGGCGTCGGTGAGCTGCGAGACCAGCTGGGTGATGCCGCGGCCCGCGTTGTTGACCCACACGTCGATCTGGCCGAAGCGCTCGAGCGCGCGGTCGCGCAGCCGCTCGTGATCGGCGCGGCGCGTGACGTCGGTCGCCACCGCGAGCGCGTTCGCGCCGAGCCCGGCGGCCAGCCGATCGAGCTCGGCCTGGCGGCGCGCTGCGAGGACCACGCGCGCGCCGCGCGAGACGGCCAGCTCGGCCAGCGCCTTGCCGATCCCCGACGACGCTCCCGTGATGACGATGACCTGGTCCTTCATGCGCGGATGGTAGTTGACAAGGTCGACGGCGCGAGCTGAACATATGTTCAGATGAAGGTCGCGTGTCTCGACCTGCCGGCGCTGCCGCTCCAGCTGGTGTGGCGCGACGAGCCGGCGCTGCGCGCGCAGGCGGTCGTGGTGATCGACGAGGATCGCCCGCAGGGCGTCGTGCTGTGGGCGTGCGAGCGGGCGCGCGCCGCGGGCGTCTTGCCGGGCCAGCGCTACGCGCACGCGCTCGGCCTTCACGGCGCGCTGCGCGCGCGGATCGTGCCGCCCGAGCGGATCGCGGCCGCGATCGACGAGCTGCGCGTCGCGCTGCACGCGCTGTCGCCGCGGGTCGAGCCCGCGCCGGAGCCCGGCACGTTCTGGCTCGACGGCGATGGCCTCGATCGGATCTTCTCCGGCGCGCCGACCTGGGGCGCCGCGATCCAGCGCGCGGTGGTCGGCTTGCGGCTCGCGGGCGCGGTGGTGGTCGGCTGGTCGCGGTTCGCCACGTATGCGATCGCGCGCGGCGCGCGGCGCGGCGTCACCGTGCTCGCGAGCGACGCCGAGGAGCGCGCGGCGGCGAGCGCGGTGCCGCTCGCGCGGCTCGAGATCGCCAGCACGTTGCGCGACGCGCTCGCGCGGCTCGGCGTGACCACGCTCGGCCAGCTCGTGCGCCTGCCCGGCGGCGGCATCCTCGAGCGCTTCGGCAAGGACGCGCATCGCCTGTACCAGCTCGCCGCCGGCGAGCGCTGGGATCCGATCGTGCCGGTGCCGCCGCCCGAGGCGCCCGACGAGCGGGTCGTGCTCGACGACGACATCGACGACAGCGAGCGGCTGGTGTTCGTGCTCCGGCCCGCGCTCGATCGCCTGCTCGGCCGGCTCGCCGCGCGCGGCCGCGCGCTGGTCGCGCTGCACGTCGAGCTCGTGGTGCGCCACGCGGTCGGCCACACCGAGCTGCGCGCCGAGTGCATCAAGCCCGCGGCGCCGACGCTCGACGGCCGCGCGCTGCTCCGGCTCGTCCATCTCCGGCTCGCCGCGATGCCGCCGGAGGCGCCGGTCAACGCGGCGCGGGTATGGGCCGACGACGTCGCCGCGACCCGCGAGCAGCTCGCGATGTTCGCCGCGCGGCCGCGCCGCGATCTGCGCGCCGCCGACGAGGCGCTCGCGCGCGTTCGCGCCGAGCTCGGCGACGACGCGGTGGTGCGCGCGGTGCTGCGCGACGGCCACCTGCCCGAGGCGAGCTTCGGCTGGGAGCGCCTGCACCACGTCGTGCCGGCGCGGCCCGAGCCGCGGCTGGTGCGCCCGCTGGTGCGCCGGCTGCACGCGCGGCCGCAGCTGTTGCCGCCGCAGGCGCGCCAGGTTCGCGACGATGGCTGGCTGCTGTCGGGGCTCGAGCACGGCGCGGTGGTGCGCATCGTCGGGCCGTACGTGATCTCGGGCGGCTGGTGGGCGGGCGGCGAGGTCCACCGCGAGTACCACTTCGCCGAGCTGCGCCGCGGCGACTGCCTGTGGGTCTACTACGATCGCAATCGCCGTCGCTGGTTGTGTCAGGGCGCGGTCGAGTAATTCATCGCGTTCACACGGAGCAACGCGCGCGCAACGGCCGGGAAAGCTCGGGGCGTCAGGGTGACGCCATGACGCCCGTGCTTCGCTCGCTGCTGCTCGCCTCGCTCGCCACCGGCTGCATGTCCACCGAGCTGCCGCCGCCGCCCGGAGGAGCCGGTGGTGGCCCGCCGGGGCAGACCGAGGGTTGCGGCGATGGCGTGTGCAACTGGCTCGCCGGCGAGTCGTGCTACAGCTGCTCGGCCGACTGCGGCGCGTGCACGGCGGAGCCGCCTCCGGATCAGTGCGACGAGCTTCCGGTCCACGGCGCGCTGCCGCTCGCCGCGGCCGAGACCACGTCCGATGCGGCGAGCGCGGTCGATCTCGCGAGCTGCGGCGATCGCGCGACCGGCCCGATCCGGCTCTACGAGTGGACCGCGCCCGACCCGGGCGTCTACCAGATCTCGGCCACCGGATCGTTCCCGACCGTGCTCGCGGTCTACCTCGACGATTGCGATGGCCACGAGGAGGCTTGTAACGCCGGCGACGCGATGACCGGGTCGAGCGTGACCGTCGGACTGCCGCCCGAGCGCAGCGTCGCGATCCAGGTCGCGGGCATGGCCGGCACGGCCGGCGACTTCGAGCTCGACATCGCGAAGCTGCCCGACCGCTGCGGCGATGGTGTGTGCGAGGCCGGCGAGATGTGCGACGCGTGCCCCTCCGACTGCGGGATCTGTTACGGCTCGGACTGCGGCGACGGCGTGTGCCAGCCTTACGAGACGGCCGAGTCCTGCCCGCTGGATTGCGGCCCGTACTACTGCGGCGACGGCGTGTGCGAGCCCGACGAGTCGCTCGCGACCTGCGGCCAGGACTGCGGCGCGAACCCGCCTTAGCCCGGCGCGTGGCGCAGCCGCTCGATCTCGGTCGCCGCGGGATGGACGAGCACGCAGCCCGAGCCGGCGTCGACCGCGAGCAGATCACCGGGCCGCGCCCAGCCGAACACGCCGGCCGCGCCGGTGACCAGCGGCAACCGTGCGGCGGTCGCGATCGCGATCGCGGACGGGCTCGCGGCATCGGCCGCCACGACCGCTGTCGCGCCGCGTGCGACCGCCGCGATCGCGACGAACGCGCCGAGCCGATCGACCAGCCACACCGCGCCGGGCCGGATCGCGGTGCTCGCGTCCGCCGCGATCCCGATCAGCGCGCACAGCTCCTCGATCTCCGCGATCCGCTCGCCGTCCCCGGCCAGGCCGAGCCGATACGGCGCGCGCGCGTAGTCCTTGGCGACCGACCGCAGCCCGCCGGGCCGGCCGGCGGCCTCGGCGAGCCGCTCGCGCAGGCGCTGGTCGGAGAGCGCGAGCGCGAACCGATCGAGCGCGCCGAGCGCCCGCGGATCGTCGGCGTCGGCGAGCTTGCGCACCGCACGAGCGAGCTCGTCGCGTAGCCGCGCGAGCGCGCGCGCGAGGTCGACCAGCGCGGCGGGTAGCGCGGTCGCGGTCGGCACCGCCGCCGCGCGACCGAGCACGACGCCGCCGCCATGGCCGCATCCGACGATCCGCGCCGAGCGCAGCGCCGCGGCGCGCCGCCGTTCGATCGCGAGCGTGACCGGCGCGGCGAGCGCGGTCGCCAGCGTGACCTCCTCGGTCGCGAACGGCTTCTTGCGGCGCTGCACGACCACCACGCCGATCACCTGGCCGCCGCCGATCAGCGGGACGCCGGCAAACACCGGGAAGCGCTCCTCGCCGATCCCGGGCACGTGCTTGTAGCGCGCCTCGGCCGCGGCGTGCGCCGCCGACACCGGCCGCATGCACTCGGCGACCAGCCCGGTCAGGCCCTCGCCGATCGCGAGCGTCGTGCCGAGCGCGCTCGCCGGAAAGCCGTGGTTGCCGCGCATCACCAGGTCATCGCTCTCGCGCACGTAGATGCTCGCGATCTCGACGCCCGCGATCGCCGCGATCTCGTCGCACATCGCCGACAGCACCGCCTCCTGCGGGCCATCGTGGCTGGCCAGCTCGATCAGGCGCAGGATGCCGTCGACCCCGCGATCGCCGCGGTGATGGACATGAACGATCGAGCGCGCGCGGGCCACACCACACCCTGGCACGCGTCGTGTTTCCGGCGGGTTTCCGATCTGGCAAATCGCGGGACCAGTGAATGCCGGCCACGGTGTGAACGTCGGCAACGGTGATGCTCCCGGCGCGACCGCTCGGCGTGCACGAGGGATCCGTCGGTTCGGCGGCCAGTGTTGCGCGCATGTGAAGCTGCGTGAAGGACTGTGGCGGCACGCACCGTGCTCTTGCCGAGGGCATGTTCGGACGCTGCTTGACGCTGTGCCTCGTGGTGCTGGGCGGCTGCGCGTGCCCGGGCGAGCGCTATGTCGATCACGGCTACGCGAGCCCGAACCTGTTCAAGACGGAGATCGCCGCGTGCACGACGCAACATGCGTGCGATGCGCTGTGCACGCGGCTGTTCTCGCTCGGCTCCTCCGACCAGATCGAGAGCTGCAAGATCACGCTGCTCGATCAGTACGGTGGCGCGCGGGTCGACGTGCACTACGTCAACAACTCGGTGTGCGCCGCGGACGACGGCGGCGAGATCGATGTCGAGACCGGCGGCACGGTCGACGACGGTGGCGATGGCGGCTACGACGATGGCTCGGACGACGGCAGCTGCGACGACGGCAGCTGCGACGACGGCGGCTCCGACGACGGATCGAGCGACGATGGCTCGAGCGACGGCGGCGACGGCGGTGATGACGGCGATGGCGGCGATGGCGGCGACGACGGCGGCGATTACCTGCGCGGCTCGGGCAGCCCGATCGCCGGCCACCACCACAGCGTGGCGCCTACTCCAGCAGCACGGTGAGCGCGTCGCGCGCCGGAGGCACCAGCGCGGTCTCCTCGACCCAGCTGCAGTCGAGCCGCTCGCCGACGAACATCGCGCGCACCAGCAGGCGCAGCCGCAGGATGATCTCGGCGGGGTCGCGGTCCGAGAACACGATCTGGAGGTCGGGCAGGCCGAGCTCGGCGAGCCCGACCGTGTCGGCCAGCAGCTCGCCCGGCCGGCCGGTCGCGTTGGCGACCCGGATGTTGACCGCGGGCCCGCACGGCCCCAGGTGGGTGCGCAGCGACAGGTAGTGCTCGAACGTCATCAGCTGCTGCGCCGGCAGCCAGTGCAGCACGGCGGTCGCGCGATCGCTCTCGTCGAACGAGAACAGCACGGCGTCGAGCAACGCGAGATAGGCGAGCAGCATGCTCGCGTAGTTGATCGGGCGCTGCGCGGACATCGCGACCACGATCGACGCGGGGCAGCGCGCCGAGGTCTCGTCCCAGCTCTCGTGCCAGCTCGGGCTCCAGGTCAGCGCGTGCTGCAGCGGCTCGGCGTACGCGTCCGGCGGCGCGTGGAAGATCACCGCGTGCAGCGGCAGATCGTCGGTCGGGATCTCGAGCACGAGGCGATCCATCTCGCGGTGCACGAGCGAGACGCTCGCCCGCCAGGCCGAGAGCCGCGCGAAGATCGTCTGCGCATCGAGCGCGATCCAGCGGCGCAGAAGAACTTGAACCTGATACCAACCCGCCGACGTCATGCGCTGGTCGATATCACAGGTCGAATGGCCGGACCATGGGTAAGATCATGAATTACTTGATTGACTGTATCGAATCAGATCTGAACACTTGTCCAGTTCATGGCCGAGTACGCCGCGCTGTGGTGCAAGTCCAACTTCTCGTTCCTCGAAGGCGCGAGCCACGCCGAGGAGCTGGTCGAGCAAGCGCACCGGCTCGGCCTGCGCTCGCTCGCGCTCACCGATCGCGACGGCGTCTACGGGATGATTCGCGCGCACGTCAAGGCGCGCGAGCTCGGCGTGCACCTGGTGTGCGGCGCCCAGCTCACGGTCGCGCCGCCGAGCGCGCGGCTGTGCGACTCGCCGGTCACGGTCGGGCTGCATCACGACGAGCACCGCGGGCGCGGACCGGGCTGGGGGCCGAGCACCGACGATCTCGCGCCGGCGGTCGCGGTCACCGGGCGGCGCGGCCGTACCCGGCGCGCCCGGCCGCGCCAGCCGATGCTCGCGCTCGGGCCGGCCGCGCCGCCGACCTCGCGCATCGTGCTGCTCGCGATCGATCGCGCCGGCTGGGCGAACCTGGTGCGCCTGATCACCGCGGGGCGGCGGCGCTGCGACAAGGGCGAGGCGCTGGTCGGCTGGGACGAGGTGTGCGCGCGCGCCGACGGCCTGGTCGCGCTGTGGGGCGACCTGCTGTGCGACGAGCTCGCGCCGCCGCCGCACCTGGTCGGCGCGCTACACGAGGCGTTCGGCGATCGGCTGTACGCGCTGCTCGCGCGCCATCGCCGCGCCGACGAGCAGCCGCGCGAGGCCCGGTTGCGCGCGCGCGGGGCCGCCGCGGGCCTGGCGCTGTGCGCCGCGACCGAGGTGCTCTATCACTCGCGCGCGCGCCGGCCGCTGCAGGACGTCCTGACCTGCATCCGCCACGGCACGACGCTCGCGACCGCCGGCCGGCTGATCCGCGGCAACGACGAGCACGACCTGCGCGCGCCGGCCGCGTTCGCGCGGCTCTACGCCGACGAGCCCGGCGCGATCGCGCGCACGCTCGAGCTCGCGGCGCGCTGCACGTTCTCGCTCGGCGAGCTGCGCTACCGCTATCCGTCGGAGCGCCTGCCCGACGGCACGACCTCGGCCGAGCACCTGCGCGCGCTCGCGTTCGACGGCGCGCGCGGCCGCTACGGCGGCGAGGTGCCGCGCGACGTCGCCGCCCAGCTCGACGCCGAGCTCGCGGTGATCGAGGAGCTCGATTATCCCGGCTACTTCCTGACGATGTACGAGATCGTGTCGTACTGCCGGCGGCGCGACATCCTGTGCCAGGGCCGCGGCTCGGCCGCCAACTCGGCGGTGTGCTTCTGCCTCGGCATCACCGCGGTCGATCCGGTCCGCATGGGCCTGCTGTTCGAGCGCTTCCTGTCGCGCGAGCGCGCCGAGCCGCCCGACATCGATCTCGACATCGAGCACGAGCGGCGCGAGGAGGTCATCCAGCACGTCTACGCGGTGTATGGCCGCGACCACGCCGCGATGGTGTGCAACGTGATCCGCTACCGGCCGCGCTCCGCGGTGCGCGACGTCGGCAAGGCGCTCGGCATCCCGGAGACCGCGCTCGACCGCGCCGCCAAGCACCTGTCGCACTACGGCGCGGTCGAGGCCGACGCGCTCGCCCGCTCGGGCCTCGCCGAGGGCGGTCACGCCGCGGCGCTCGACCACCTCGCGCGGCTGTCCGACGAGATTCTCGAGTTTCCGCGCCACCTCTCGGTGCACCCCGGCGGCTTCCTGCTCGGCCACGAGCCGGTGCACGACATCGTGCCGATCGAGAACGCGACGATGCCCGGCCGCACCGTGATCCAGTGGGACAAGGACGACCTCGAGGACCTCGGGCTGTTCAAGGTCGACCTGCTCGGGCTCGGCGCGCTCCACCAGCTCCACCTCGGCCTCGACCTGCTGCGCGCGCACCGCGGGCTCGACCTCACGATGGCCACCATCCCCGCCGAGGACACCGCGACCTACGACATGATCTGCACCGCCGACACGGTCGGCACGTTCCAGATCGAGAGCCGCGCGCAGATGTCGATGCTGCCGCGCCTGCGGCCGCGCACGTTCTACGACCTCGTGGTCGAGGTCTCGCTCGTGCGGCCCGGCCCGATCTCGGGCGGCATGGTCCATCCCTACCTGCGCCGCCGCAACAAGCTCGAGCCGGTGGTGTACCCGCATCCCTGCCTCCAGCCGGTGCTCGAGAAGACGCTCGGCGTGCCGCTGTTCCAGGAGCAGGTGATGAAGCTCGCGGTGGTCGCCGCCGATTACACGCCGGGCGAGGCCGACCAGCTGCGCCGCGACATGGCCGCGTGGCGGCGCTCCGGCCGGATCGAGAAGCACCGCGAGCGCTTGATCTCGGCGATGCAGCGCAAGGGCATCGCGCGCGAGTTCGCCGAGCGCGTGTTCGAGCAGATCCGCGGCTTCGGCGAGTACGGCTTTCCCGAGTCTCACGCCGCGAGCTTCGCGCTGATCGCGTACGCGACGTCGTGGCTGCGCAAGCACTACCTGCCCGAGTTCACCTGCTCGCTGCTCAACGCGCAGCCGATGGGGTTCTACGCGCCGGCGACGATCGTCGGCGACGCGCAGCGCCACGGCCTCGAGGTGCGGCCGATCGACGTGACGTGCAGCGCATGGGACTGCACGCTCGAGCCATCGCGCGACGACTTCCGGTTCGCGGTGCGCATGGGCCTGCGCTGGATCAAGGGCGCGCAGCTCGCCGACGGCGAGCGCGTGGTCGCGGCGCGCATCGCGCAGCCGTTCGCGTCGATCGAGGATCTGGTGCGGCGCGCGCACGTGCCGGCCAGGCTGCACGCGGCGCTGGCCGAGGCGGGCGCGCTCGGCGAGCTGGCGGCACAGCGCCGCGACGCGCTGTGGCAGGTCGCGGGCTGGGTCGCGCGCAAGGACGACACGCTCGGGCTCGGCGGCGAGGTCGACGGCGGCGTCGCGTTCGCGCCGCTCGGCAAGCTCGACGAGATCTTCTGGGACTACCGCGCGAGCGATCACTCGACGCGCGGCCATCCGCTCGCGCCGCTGCGCGGCGAATTGCGCGCGCAGCGCTGGCCCGACGCGCGCACGGTCGCGCGCGGCCGCGACGGCCAGCGCGTCGAGTACGTCGGCATCGTGATCTGCCGCCAGCAGCCCGGCACGGCGTCGGGGGTCACGTTCATGACGCTCGAGGACGAGACCGGGTTCGTCAACCTCGTGGTGTGGGCTCGGGTATTCGCCGAGCACGCGACGGTGATCCGCACCACGTCGCTGCTCGGGGTGTCGGGCCGGCTGCAGGTCCAGGAGGGGATCGTCCATCTCATCGCCGAGCGGTTGTGGGCGCCGGCGCTGTCGCGCCCGGTCGTCGAGGTCGATAGCCGCGACTTCCATTAGTAGAGCCAGGTGACGGTTTCGTCACCGTCCAGTCGCCTCCGAGTCACCACCGGTTTCTAGGCTCGAACGCGGTGAACGACGAGCGAGCGAGGCCACACGTCACGATCGTCGCGGCGATCGTATCGCCTGCGACCCACACGTTCGCAGCCGAGCTCCAGCGCGACGCGCTCGACGTCGAGGTCGGCAGCGCCGACGTGCTGCGCTCGGCGGCGGCGCCACGGGTCTACGTGTTCTGGTTCGACGCGGCGCTCGGCGTCGTGCTCGCCGATCGCATCGTGACCTGGGCGGCGGCGTGCGAGCTGCGCGCCGGGTTGATCGGCGTGATCGAGGACGGCGGCGGGCACGAGCGCGAGGCGCTGCTCGCGGCCGGCTTCGACGACGTGCTCGCCGGCGCGCCGAGCGCGCGCGAGCTGTCGGCGCGGGTCCGCGCGGTGCATCGCCGCATGCACTGGAACGGCGCGCGCGACGGCCGGCTGCGCTTCACCGGGTTCACGCTCGACCTCCACGATCACGCGCTGTGGGCCGACGGCCGGACGATCTCGCTGACCTCGATCGAGCTCGCGGTGATGCGCGAGCTGATCAAGGCGCGCGGCCGGCCGCTGTCGCGCGCCGAGCTGCTCGACGCCGCGTGGGGCGAGGGCGAGCTCGACATCTCCGAGCGCGCGGTCGATAACGTCATCTTGAGGCTGCGCCGCAAGCTGCCGCGCCCCGAGGCGATCGAGACCGTGCGCAGCGTCGGCTTCCGGCTCGCGCCGTGATCTACGCGCCGCGCTGCCGTTCGGCGGCGCTGCGCGGGCCAGCACAGCCGGATCGTGCGCTCACTTCGCGGCGAGCTGCTTGACCACGTCCACCACCTCGGCGACGTGGCCCTTGACGCTGACCTTCGGCCAGTGGTGGGCGACCTTGCCGGTCTTGTCGATCACGACGGTCGACCGGATGACGCCCTTCATCTTCTTGCCGTACATCACCTTGTCGCCCCACGCGCCGTAGGCCTCGAGCACCTTGCCGTCGGCGTCGCTGAGCAGCGGGAAGCTCAGCTTGTACTTGTCGCGGAACTTGCAGTGCGACGCGATCGAGTCCTTGCTGACGCCGATCACGGTCGCGCCGAGCTTGCCGAGCGCGGGCACCGCGTCGCGGAAGTCCTGCGCCTCGAGCGTGCAGCCCGGGGTGTTGTCGCGCGGATAGAAGTACAGCACGACGACCTTGCCGGCGAGGTCTGCGAGCTTGACCTTGCCGCCGTCGGAGGATTCGAGCGTGAACGCGGGAGCCTTCTTGCCGACTTCGAGCATGCGCGGTTGATACCAAATTGCGTGCTACGCTTGCGAGATGCGCGCGATGTTGTTCGTGGTGGCGCTCGCGGGCTGCGCGGGCCGCGCGACCGGCCCGGCCTGGCCGAAGCCGCACGACACCGGCGAGGACGGCGGCCAGAGCCTGGCGCCGCGCGCGGGCGCGGTGTCGGTCGAGGCCGACAAGCCCGACGAGACCCCGGTCGCCCCCGAGGCGGCGCCGGCCGCCCCGAGCGCGCCGGCCAGCGAGCCAGCAGGCGGCGGGCCGGCCATCACGCCCTCGATCCATCAGCCCGAAGAGCCGATCCAGACCGAGGACATCATCATCGAGATCGACGACTGATCGACGACTGAACGGGCGCGGTTACAGGCCCAGGCAGGTGCCGCCGTACTCCAGATGGAACTCCGGGCCGGTCGCGGGGAAGAAGTAGCCGACCGCCATGCACATCTCGTTGGTCGCCGCGCTCGGGCCGGCGACGACCGTCGTGTCCGCGTTCGAGGTCCCGTTCGGCTCGTACGGCGGCGGCGCGTTGTTGTTGTAGTTGCACGACCAGGTGAGGTTCGAGTTCGTGAACGTGTAGAACGGCGTCGTGCCCCAGATCTGGACGGTCGGGTGCTCCCAGTCGCTGCTCTGCACGATCGCGCTCGAGCCGTCGCTCACCGTGGTCGTGACCGACTGCTTGTGCGAGTGGGTCGACATCTCCCAGAACTTCACGCCGCTCGGCACCGGGCACGACGCGGTGACCGTCACGTTGGTCGCGTTGGCCGGGATGTTGATGTCCTGGTTGTAGGTGATGTACGCGTCGGTCTCGGTGTACGCGGCGCCGCTCGGCAGCGCGTAGGCGGCGAGCTCGTCGTGCGCCGTCTCGGTGTTATCGCTCGAGTTCAGGTAGTGCATCTGGAGCGCCGCCTCGGAGTTCGCGGGGATCTTCTCGGCCAGCGGCTTGCCGTTGCCGTCGTCGGCGGGCAGATCGAGCTCCTGCTCCGAGCCGACCACCTGCGACGCGTACACCCAGACCGGAGAGTTCTGGATGCTCCCGCCGGTGCCGAGGCCGCAGCTGTTGGTGGTGTCGAGCCCGTCGGCGTGCGCATCGCCGCCGAGGAACAGGATCAGGTGGTGGCTGCCGACGTTCATCAGCGACGTCCACTTGTTGACGGCGATGTCCGTGGTGTTCGTCGTGTGGAAGTAGTAGCAGTAGGTCACTTCCTCGCCCGGCGTGAGCGTGATGTCGGGCGTGACGATCGAGAACGCCGGCGTGCCCAGCGGCCCGCTCGCATCGGGCATCCCGTCGTCGTCGTCGCCGCCTGGCGTCTTGCTGCTTTTCCCGCACGCCGCAACCGCGGCGATCACGAGCACGAGAGCGATCGAGTGGCGCATCGGTACCCCCTAGGCTTGGCAGCGAGCCTATCAACCTCACCGTCGCTGTAAAGCCCTTTATTGAACTCGAGTTCTGTTTCCGCTCACACCGGGCGATGCCAGCGTGCGGCAGCCCACGTAGACTCCTGACCCATGCCGCGATTCGACGCCGACCTGTTCGTGATCGGAGGCGGTTCGGGCGGGGTACGCGCCGCCCGCGTGGCAGCCGGCCACGGCGCGCGGGTCGCGATCGCCGAGGCGAACCGATGGGGCGGAACCTGCGTCATCCGCGGCTGCGTACCGAAGAAGCTGATGGTCTACGCCAGCGAGGTCAGCCGCACGCTCGATGACGCGCGCGGCCAGGGCTGGACGATCGGGCCAGCGAGCTTCGACTGGCCGGCGTTCATCGCGGCCAAGGACAAGGAGATCGCGCGGCTGTCTGCGCTGTATGTCGAGCGGCTGCGCGCGGCGGGGGCGCGGATCTTCGAGGGCCGCGGGCGTCTGGTCGATCCGCACACGATCGAGATCGCGGGCGAGCGCGTCACCGCCGAGCACGTGCTGATCGCGACCGGCAGCCGGCCGCGCCGGCCCGCGCGCGGCACGTGGATCAGCTCGGACGAGGCATTTCACCTCGCCGAGCTGCCGCGGCGGATCGCGATCCTCGGCGCCGGCTACATCGGCGTCGAGTTCGCGCACATCTTCGCCGGGTTCGGCAGCGAGGTCACGCTGGTCAAGCGTTCCGGCGTGCTGCGCGGGTTCGATCCCGACGTCGTCGAGGAGGTCGAGCGCGGGCTCGCGCAGCACGGCATCCGGGTGATCGCCGGCGAGGACGTCGCCGCGATCCCGCATGACCTCGCGATGTCGGCGATCGGCCGTGCGCCGGTGACCGACGATCTCGGCCTGGTCGAGGCCGGGGTCGCGCTCGATCGGCGTGGCGCGATCGTGGTCGACGAGTGGTCGCGCACGAGCGTGCCGCACATCTATGGAGTCGGTGATGTCACCGGCCGGGTCGCGCTGACCCCGGTCGCGATCCGCGAGGGTCACGCGGTCGCCGACACGCTGTTCGGCAAGCGCCCGACGCCGATCCACCACGCGCACATCCCCACCGCGGTGTTCGCCCAGCCGCCCGCCGCGTCGGTCGGGCTGACCGAGCCCGTGGCGCGCGCCGCCGGCGAGGTCACGATCTTCCGCGCGAGGTTCCGGCCGATGCGCTTCGCGCTGTCGGGGCGCGACGAGCACGTGATGATCAAGCTGATCGTGGATCGCGCGAGCGATCGCGTGGTCGGGCTGCACGTGGTCGGGCCCGACGCGCCCGAGATCGTGCAGAGCGCGGCGATCGCGGTCACGATGGGCGCGACCAAGGCCGACTTCGATCGCACGTTCGCGCTCCATCCGACCACCGCCGAGGAGCTCGTGCTGCTGCGCTGATCGCGGTCCGGCAGCGCCGGACCTTTGCGATCACCAGATCTCGCAGCGCTGTGGCTCCGGCCGCACCATCGCCGCGGTGGCGGGGCACGAGAACGCCTTCGCGAACGCCGGCAGGTTGGACAGCGGGCCGATCACGCGCCACTTCGCGACCGGGTGGGGATCGCCCTGCACCATCAGCCGCATCGTCTCGGGCCGGGTCTCGTCGCCGCGAAACTGGCCCCACGCGATGAACAGCTCCTGCTCCGGTGTCATGCCGGGAGGCGCGGGCTCGGGGTGCGCGGCGTGCGCCTTCTCGAACGCGCGGTACGCGATGCGCGCGCCGCCGAGATCGGCGATCGATTCACCGAGCACGAGGTGGCCGTTGTGATGGATCGTGGGCTCGATGAAGTAGCCCTCGAACTGATCGGCGACGCACTGCCCGCGCTTGCGGAACGCGGCGAGATCGTCCTTGGTCCACCAGTTGGCGAGCTTGCCGTCGGCGTCGAACTTCGCGCCCTGGTCGTCGAAGCTGTGCGTGATCTCGTGCCCGATCACCACGCCGATCGCGCCGTAGTTGACCGCGTCGGACGCGTTCAGGTCGAACGCCGGGGGTTGCAGGATGCCGGCCGGGAACACGATCTCGCCGAGCTGCGAGCTGTTGTAGGCGTCGGAGGTCGGCGGCGTCATCGCCCAGCGATCCTTGTCGGTCGGCCGGCCGATCTGCGCGTGATCGTCGGTGACGCCGAACCGGCGCCCGGCCACGATGTTGGCCCACAGCGAGCCGCGCGAGATCTCGACCGTCGAGTAGTCCTTCCACTTGTCGGGATAGCCGACCTTGACCTCGAGCTTGGCGAGCTTGGCGAGCGCCTTTTCCTTGGTCGCCGGCGTCATCCAGGTCAGCTCGGTGATCGAGTCCTTCATCGCGGCGAGCTCGTTGTCGACCAGCTCCTGCGCGCGCCGCTTGGCGGCCGGCGGGAAGTAGCGCTCGACGTACTTCTGGCCGAGCGCCTCGCCGAGCAGCTCGTCGGTGAGCTCGGCGCAGCGCAGCTTGCGCGGCTTGGCCTCGTCGACGCCGGCCAGGAACTTGCGATCGAAGGCGAACCACTCGTCGGCGAACGGCTTCGACAGCCACGGCAGCGCCGACGCCACGACCTGCCACGTGAGGTACGTGCGCCAGGTCGAGACCGGCGTGCGCGCGAGCTCCTTGTCGACCGCGGCGAAGAACGCCGGCTGGTCGACCGCGAGATCGCCGTGCGCGACGTGCAGGCCGTCGAAGTAGGCGACCCAGTCGACGTGCGGCGCCAGCGTGGCGAGCTTGGCGAACGTCATCGGGTGATCGAGGTTGGTGGGATCGCGCATCGCGACGTTGTCGAGCGTCGCGGCGGCGAGGCGGGCCTCGAAGTCGAACACCGTCCTGGCGGCGGCCTCGGCGTCCCTGGCGGGCCGGCCGAGCAGCGCGAACACGCGCGCGACGTGATCGTGGTACTTCGCGCGGGCCGCCACGAAGCGCGGCTCCTTCTTCGAGTAGTAGTCGCGGTCGGGCAGGCCGAGCCCGCCCGCGGTCAAGAACGCGATCGTGTGGGCCGGGTCGTGGAAGTCGGGATTCGAGCTGATCGAGAACGGCACCGCGATGCCCTGCGCGGCGAGCTCGCGGAGCACGCGCTGCAGGTCGGCCGGCGTCTTGATCGCGGCGATCTCGTCGAGCAGCGGCTGGAGCGGCCTGGCGCCGGCGTCGTCGACCGCCCGCTCGTCGATGCACGACGCGTAGAGGTCGCCGATCTGCTGCTCGACGGAGTGCGCCGGCCAGTCGGTCCGCCGCGACACCTCGTCGAGGATCTCGGTGAGGCGCTGCTTGTTGGTCTCGCCAGCCTGCCAGCGCCGGCTCCACCGGTCCATCGACGCCGGGATCGGATTCTTCGCGCGCCACGTCCCGTTGGCGTACTGGTAGAAGTCGGTGCACGGATCGGCCGAGCGATCGAGGTCGTCGAGGTAGACGCTCGCGTGCTTCGCGGGCGCGGGCGCGGGGCTCGGCGCGGGCGCGGGGCTCGGCGCGGGCGCGACGGGCGGCGCGGGTGGCGTGTGAGGAGACGACGAGCACGCGGCGAGCGCGACGATCAGCGGCAAGGGGCGCATGGCGAGCATCCTACAGCGGCGCTCGCCGCGCGATCACTGGGTGCAGATCGTCTTGCTCGGCGGCGGATACGCCATCGTGATCGCGAAGCACATCTCGTCCTGCGTGTACTCGCCGAAGTAGACGGTCTGGCCGGTGTCGTTGACGTACGTGCAGTCGACCGTGAGCGTGCCGCCGGCCGCGGTGGTGAGCATCGGCGACATCAACGTGTACTGCTGGTTGTCGAAGCTGTAGTCCTCGTCGTCGAGCACGGTGACATTCGCGCCGCTTCCATCGGTGTACGTCACCTTCATCGCGGCGCCGAGCAGGTGCATGTGCGGCGCGACCGCGACGATGGTCTCGCCGGCGCCCGTGCTGCACGTGCCGACCTGATCGTGCTTGCCGGGCAGCACGGTCAGGCCTTGCGCCTTGCCCGCGAGCACCGTGCCGGCCTCGTGCTGGACCAGGCTCGGATCGACCGTCATGACCGCGATGCCCGACGAGCCGGTCATCGTGACCGTGTCGTTGGGGTTGAACAGGTGGAGGTTGAGCAGCAGCTGCTGGCCGGCCGCGATGTGGAGCGCGATGCCGTCGGGGATGTCGAGCTCCTGCGTACCGAGCCCCGCGCCGAACAGCGCCTGCTCGGTCAGCGAGCTGTCGCAATCGACCGTGCCGTCGGGCGGCAGGTCGTCCTTGGCCGGATCGCCGACCATCAGCACCTGGTGGTGCGTGCCGGTCGGCGCGACCGGATCGATCTTCGAGATCCACACGTCGCTGTGCAGGGTGAGCCGCACGCACACGTACTTCTGCTCGCCGGGCTGGAGCGTCCAGTTGCCGATCACCAGCGGGGTGAACCCCGGCGGCATCATCGGCCCGGCGTCGACCGGAGTGCCGGCGTCGGTGCCGGTCTGCGTGGCGGGGCCGGTGCCGCAGGCGGCGAGCGCGATCAGCGAGGCGACGAGGTGACGCATGGCGGTGGCCAGTGCGACCACCGTGCCGCGCGCAGGTCCGCGAAACCCGGTCGCCGATCTGACCGCTCGACCGGACAGCGACCGGGAGAGCGGACAACAGCGGCGGCGCGCTGCAGGTGCGATACAAAGGCACGATGGAAGCGACGATCCGCCACGGTGCGACGCGCATGCCGGTCCGCGGCATCCTGGTCGAGGTCGAGTCCGGCACCAACGCGGGGCAGCGCGCCACCGGCGACGACCTCACGATCGGCAGCGCGGAGGGCAGCTCGTTGCGCCTCGCCGACCCCGCGGTGTCGCGGTTTCACGCCGAGCTGCGGCCCGCGCCGGGCGGGATCGCGGTGATCGACCACGACTCGACCAACGGCACGTTCCTCGGCGGCGTGCGGATCGAGCGCGCGATCGTCCCGCCGGGCAGCGTGCTGCGGGTCGGCGACACCACGCTGCGCGTGTCGGAGGCGGCGCCGCTCCAGGTCGAGATCCACGGCGGCGACTCGCTCGGCGGCGTGGTCGGCCGCTCGCCCGCGATGCGCCGGCTGATGGCGCAGGTCGCCAAGGCCGCGGCGAGCGACGTGTCGATCCTGGTCACCGGCGAGACCGGCACCGGCAAGGAGCTGGTCGCGCGCGCGCTGCACGATCTCGGACCGCGGCGCGACCGGCCGTTCGTCACGGTCGACTGCGGCTCGCTGCCGCCGACCCTGATCGCGAGCGAGCTGTTCGGCCACGAGCGCGGTGCGTTCACCGGCGCCGAGCGCGTCCACGTCGGCGCGTTCGAGGCCGCGCAGGGCGGCACGGTGTTCCTCGACGAGATCGGCGAGCTCCAGCCCGCGGTGCAGGCGACCCTGCTCGGGGTGCTCGAGCGCCGGCGCGTGCGTCGGCTGGGCAGCCGCAACGAGCTGCCGATCGACGTCCGCGTGGTGGCGGCGACGCACCGCGATCTGCGCGCCGAGGTCAACCGCGGCGGGTTCCGGCTCGATCTGTTCTACCGGCTCGCGGTGGTCACGCTCACGATGCCGGCGCTGCGCGATCGCCCCGACGACATCCCGCTGCTGGTCGAGCACTTCCTGCGCGATGCCGGCTGGGAGCAGCCGGTCGCGTCGCTGATCTCGCCGCAGGCGATGGCCGCGCTCGCGAGCTATCACTTCGCCGGCAACGTGCGCGAGCTGCGCAACCTGGTCGAGGCCGCGATCGCGATGGGCGAGGCGCCGGCGGTCGGCGCCGCGGTCGCCGAGCGCACGCGCCCGCCGGCCGATCACGCGAGCTTCACGACCGACCTCGCCGCGCCGTACAAGGACGCGCGCGCCCAGCTGCTCGGCGAGTTCGAGGGCCGGTACCTCGACGCGCTGCTCGCGCGCGCCGGCGGCAACGTCTCGCAGGCCGCGCGGCTGGCCCAGCTCGCGCGATCGCACCTGTCCGAGCTGATCGCGAAGCGCAGGCATCAGGGCTAGTTCGGAAACGTCGCGCACGCGTCGATCGCGGCGACGCAGGCGCTGGGGTCGCCGAGGTCGCTCGAGGTCGCGATCCCGACCTGCAGCGTGCCCGAGATGTCGTCGAGCACCTCGGGGCACGAATAGGCGCAGCCGACCACGTTGTCGCTGGCGAGCACGTAGCTGGGGCACGCGTCGCCGGTGAGATCGCGCGCGGTGGTCGCGACGATCCGGATCATGACGGCACCGTCGGGCGGACTGGCGAACACGGTGGAGGCGTGCGCCTGGAGGTAGTCGGTGATGCGCTGTGCGACGGTGCTGGAGCTGTCGCCGGTCATCCGCGGCACCACGACGTGGATGCACGAGCGCTGGGCGCGCGCGCAGCCGTCGGTGTTGCAGGTCGAGATGATGTCGTCGCCGAAGCAGCTCGGCAGGACGTCGTGGAACTGGAACAGATCGATCACGAACGTGAAGTCGTAGTTGCCCTGCAGGATCGTGCGCCCGAACAGCGGCGTGCTCGGCTGGTCGGGATCGGCGCACAGAAACCCGGCGCTGGGCTGGTTGGGGTGCGAGCCGAGCTGGAGCACGAGCTTGTTATCGCGCGCGCATGCCGCGACCAGCGCGAAGACCAGGATGATGCGCATCAGAACCCCACGGAGCTGTCGGTCGGACGGTTGAGGTAGAGCACGACGCCGGTGATCCCCGCCGCCGCGCCGGCCACCGCGATCCAGAACCACGGGCGCTGCCACAGCGTCGGGCGCTGCAGCAGCTTGCCGTCGTAGGCGAGCTCGCGGACCAGCGCCGGGCCGCCGCCGCGTCCGCCGGTCGCGCTCGCGACCAGCTTGCCGTCGACGACCAGCGCGCCGGTGATGCGCGCGTCGCCGTGGACGAATGCGATGCGCGGCGCGCCGGACAGCCGCGCGAGCAAGGTCGCGCCGGTCGCGTCGGCGGGCGGCAGGCCGCGGCCGACCCGGGCGCGCCACTGCGTCGCGGCGAGCGCGGCCGGTGCGGGTTGCTGCGCGATCGCGAGCGCGCTCTGGTCCGGCGAGCGGACGCTGCGCGTCTCGGGCAGGTAGCCGTCGGCGTCGGCCGCGATCACGTGATCGCCCGGCGCGAGCTCGACCGTGCACGGCAGCGCGCAGCCGGCAGGCTTGCCGTCGATCGACAGCCGGGCGTCGACCACGCCGGTGATCGCGAGCTTGGCGCGCGGCGCGTTCTGCGCGGCCGCGATCGCGTCGCCGATCGCCTTCTCGACGTCGGGCGACACCACGATGTCGCCGAGCTCGAGCCCGAAGCTGGCGAGCCGCTCGGCGTCGAGCTTGGCGGCGGCCCGGTCCATCGCACCCCACGCGCACGCGGCGTCGAACACCAGCACGCCGGCCGCGGTCGGTCGATCGCCGCGCGCGAGCAGGTGCGCGACGTCGAGCCGGGCGAGCTCGGCCCGGCACGCGTCGAACTCGCCGCGCGCGTACGCGCTGCGGGCGCGCGCCACGACCGGCGTGGCGTCGTCGGGCCGCACCGCGGCGGGCGGCGGCAGCGCGATCGGAACGAGCTCGAGGCCGTCGACCGCGCCCGGCGGCAGCGCGCCCGCCGCCGCGCGATCGCCGTCGATCAGCAGCGCGATCGGGATCGGATGCGCGGGCCTTGCCGCGCAGCCGGCGCACACCGCGAGCGCGAACCATCGGCGCGACATCACGCTTGCCGTCCACCGTACCACGACCGCGATCGGGTACGATCAGCGCCTTGTCGCCGGCGCGCTACCGCATCTCGCGGCGCCTCGGCCTCGGCGGGATGGCCGAGGTGTTCGAGGCCGAGCTCGCCGGCGAGCTCGGGTTCTCGCGCAAGGTCGCGCTCAAGCGGATGGTCGGCGAGGCCGCGCGCGATCCGGTCGCCGCGCGGCGCTTCCTCGACGAGGCGCGGATCGCGAGCAAGCTGCACCACGCCAACATCGTGTCGGTGCTCGACGTCGGGTTGCTCGACGGCGCGCCGTTCCAGGTGCTCGAGCTGGTCGACGGCATCGATGCGCACGGCCTCGCGCAGCGGGTCGGCGGCACGCTGCCGCTCGAGATCGCGCTGATCATCGCCGCCGAGGTCGCGCACGCGCTCGATCACGCGCACCGCGCGGTCGATGCCAGCGGGCTGCCGCTCGGCATCGTCCACCGCGACGTCAAGCCGTCGAACGTGCTGGTGTCGTGGGACGGCGACGTCAAGCTGACCGACTTCGGCATCGCGGTCGCGCACGAGCGCGAGGCGCGCACCGAGGCCGGCATGGCGCCTGGCACGCGCGGCTACATGGCGCCGGAGCAGCGCACGCGCGGCGAGCTCGACGGCCGCACCGACGTGTTCGGGCTCGGCCTCACGCTGTGCGCGCTGCTCGCCGGCGACACGCCGCTGCGCGACGTCACGGTCGAGGTCCGGCTGCTCGCCGGCGAGGCGATGCCGCTCCCCGCCGCGCTGCCCGCCGACGTGCGCGCCGTGATCGCGGGCGCGGTCGCGCCCGATCGCGACGACCGGCCGAGCGCCGGCGAGCTCGCCGAC
>DATJAE010000426.1:0-5284 GCA_035516595.1 Kofleriaceae bacterium
GACCCACGAGCGGGGGGTCGCGGCGGTCGCGCGCCAGCGCGGGCTCGAGGCGTCGCGCATGCTGATCTACATCGCGCTGCGCGGCCGGCGGCGCGACGCGGCGCTCGCGTGCGGCGCCGGGGTGGTCGCGGCGTACCTCGCGATCGCGCTCGGCGCGTTCGGGCTGTTCACCGGCCGTGGCCTGCCGACGGACGCGGTGCACCTGGTGGTCGGCGACGTCAAGCCGGGCTACGACGCCGCCGGCAAGCTCGCGGTCGGCGACCGGATCCTCGCGGTCGATCACGCGCCGTTGCATGGCTCGCCCGAGCTGGTCGCGGCGGTCAACGCGCGCGGCGGCGCGCCGGTCACGCTCACGATCGTGCGCGACGGCGCCGAGCGCGACGTCGTGATCCAGCCGACCCGCCGCGACGATCACTGGCTGCTCGGGATCGTGCCGAGACAGCGCTCCGAGCGCACGACCGAGCTCGCGGTCGCGCTGCCGGCCGCGCTGCGCTTTCCGATCGAGCGCGTGGTCGCGCTGGCTCGCGTCGTCGCGCCGCGCCGCGCCGCCGATCCCGGCGGGCCCATGCGCATCGTCGAGGAATTCGCGGTGACCGAGCCGGCATGGCTGATGGTCACCGAGCAGAGCCTCGCGCTGGCGGTCTACCTGTGGCTCGCGCTGATCGTGCTCGACGTCGTGCGCGCGGTGCGGAGCCGGCGATGACGCGCTGGCTGGTCACCGGCGGCGCGGGCTTCCTCGGGATCAACCTGGTCCGCCACCTGCTCGCGCGCGGCGACGACGTGGCGACCCTCGATCGCGCGGCGTTCGACTACCCGGAGCGCGATCGGATCCGCGAGCATCGCGGCGACATCCGCGACGCGACCGCGGTGCGCGCCGCGCTCGCCGGCTGCGACCTGGTCGTCCACGCCGCGGCCGCGCTGCCGCTGTACCCGCCCGACGAGATCCGCTCGGTCGACGTCGACGGCACGCAGGTCGTGCTCGCCGCGTGCCGCGCCGCGGGGATCCCGCGCGTCGTCCACGTGTCGTCGACCGCGGTCTACGGCGTGCCCGACCACCATCCGCTGCTCGAGACCGATCCGATGAAGGGCATCGGGCCGTACGGCAATGCCAAGGTCGACGCCGAGCGCGCGTGCGAACGCGCGCGCGACGCCGGCCAGGTGATCGCGATCGTGCGGCCGAAATCGATCGTCGGGCCGGAGCGGCTCGGCGTGTTCGCGATGCTCTACGAGTGGGCCTACGAGGGCCGCGATTTTCCGATCCTCGGCGCGGGCGACAACCGCTACCAGCTGCTCGACGTCGCCGATCTGTGCGACGCGATCGTGCGGGCGGCCACCGCGCCCGCCGAGCGCGCGAACCAGGTGTTCAACATCGGCGCCGGCGAGTTCACCACGCTGCGCGGCGACTTCCAGGCCGTGCTCGACGCCGCGGGCCACGGCGGCACGATCCGCTCGCTGCCGATCCGGCCGGCGCTCGCCGCGCTGCGCGTGCTCGAGCGCGTCAAGCTGTCGCCGCTCTATCCGTGGATCTATGCCACGGTGTTCGAGGACTCGTTCGTGTCGATCGAACGCGCGCGCGACGTGCTGGGCTGGCGGCCGCGCTACTCGAACCGCGCCGCGCTGGTGCGCAACTACCAGTGGTACGTCGCGCATCGCGATGCGATCGGCGCGGCCGGCGTCACGCACCGCGCGCCGTGGAAGCAGGGCGCGCTCGGCCTGGCCAAGCTCGCGTTCCCGCGGCGGCGTTGACTGTCCCCGCCGCGTCGACTAGGGTCCCGCAGCCAAGGAGTCTGTATGGCCATCGAACGTACGTTCTCGATCATCAAGCCCGACGCCGTCGCCAAGAACGCGATCGGCGCGATCACCGCGAAGCTCGAGGCGGCCGGGCTGCGCGTGATCGCCTCCAAGATGGTGCGGCTGAGCGAAGCGCAGGCCAAGGCGTTCTACGCCGTCCACAAGGACCGGCCGTTCTACAAGGACCTCGTGAAGTTCATGACCGAGGGCCCGGTGGTCGTGCAGGTGCTCGAGGGCGACAGCGCGATCGCGAAGAACCGCGAGGTGATGGGCGCGACCAACCCGGAGAAGGCCGCGGCCGGCACGATCCGCAAGGAGTTCGCGACCAGCATCGAGCGCAACGCGGTGCACGGCTCGGACGCGCCCGACACGGCGCGCGAGGAGATCGCGTTCTTCTTCTCGACCGCCGACCTGGCCGCGCTCGCGCGCTAGTGCCTCGGAGCTTCGAGCGCCGCCTGCTGGTCGCGGCGATCGCGGTGTGGGCGCTCGTCACGATCCTGAGCTTCGCGAGCGGTCCGCCGCTCGGCCACGACGAGGCCGCATTCTCGATCCTCGCGCGCGGCGGCGGCTCGACCTGGCTGTACCGCTCGAGCGGCGTGATCGCGATCGCGCGGATCGGGGTCTGGCTGGGCGGCGCCGAGTGGCAGCTGCGGCTGACCAGCGCGGTGATCGGCCTGGGCGTCGTGCTCGCGACCTATGCGGTCGGCCGGCGCGCGTTCGGCGCCGGGGTCGGCGCATGGGCCGCGGCCGTGATCGCCGGCGCGCATCCCATGGTGCTGCGCTCGACCGAGCTGATCGGCGACGTGCCGGCCACCGCGTGCGTGCTCGCCGGGATCGCCGTGCTGCTCGGCGAGCTGTCGCGGGAGGATGGCCCGACGTTCCGCCTGCTCGCCGCCGCGCCGGCGTTCGCGGCGGGCTTCTACCTGCGCTACGGCTCGGCGCCGGTGATCGCGATCGCCGGGCTCGCCGCCGCGGTGCTGTACGCCCGCGCGATCCGGGTGCGCCCGGCGCCGGTGATCGCGAGCGCCGCCGCGTTCGCCGCCCTGCTCCTGCCCCACGCGATCCAGTCGCTGCGCGTGACCGGCAAGCTGCTCGGCATCCTCGAGGTCAGCTCGGCGATGCCGCGCCGCGCCTACATCGGCGAGGGGCTCGTCACCTACGTCACGAGCGATCCGCTGCGCTACTACGGCGCGCTGGTCGGCCCGCTCGCGATCGCCGGGCTGGTCGCGCTGTGCCGGCCGCCGGCGCGCTGGCGGCCGACCGCGCTGCTCGGCGCGATCGCGGTCGGCCAGATCCTCGCGATCGGGCTCGAGAGCCACGCGCAGCCGCGCTACGTGTTCATCGCGACCACGCTGCTCGTCGTGCTCGGCGTCGAGCTCGCGCAGCGTACGCTGCGGCCGCGCCGCCACCTCGCGCTCGCGCTGGTCTGCGCCGCGTGGCTCGGCGCCGCGATCGCGATCGTCCCGTACAACCGGTACATCGCGAACCTGCGCGGCCCGCTGATGGCCGCCGCGACGGCGATCCGCGCCGACGATGCCGGCCGGCCGTGCACGATCGTGTCGCGCGTCGTGACGCAGCTCATGTGGTACACGGGGTGCGACTCGCTGCTGCTCCGCGATCCGGATCACCTCGACGATGTGACGCCGGGTCACCGCGTGTACTTCGTGTCGGTGCCGCACGGCGTGGCCCAGGTTGCCCCGGTGGCCAGGACGTTGCATTCGGTGGCGACACCGCTGGCCACCGGCGACCCGCTCTCGCAGGTGTGGACGCTGGCGCCCGCGCCGCGCTAGCTTCGTCAGGCATGGGCGCGCGCCGGCTGATCTGGATCGTGGTGCTCGGCGCCGGCTGCCAGCAGCAGCTCGCCGATGTCGACGGCGCGTTCTGGTCGACCAACGATCCGCGCCGGCTGCACTGCGCGGTCAACCTCGACAGCGAGGCGCAGGTCGACGACGCCTCCCTGGACAGCGGGCTCGATCGCGCGCTGCGGCGCGGCGAGGTGGTCGAGCTCTACGCTCATCACCCGGGCGCGACCGTGCCGGTCGACAAGGTGGCCTACGTGCTCGCCGGCGCGCAGGCGCGCGGCCTTTCGTTCTTCACCTACAGCGACTTCGCGAACCACGCGGTGCCGCCGGGGACGCCGGGCATCGCGCTGTCGTTCGACGACACCTCGGTGCAGGCCTGGGTCGATCAGCTGCCGCTGTTCCAGCAGTACGGCGCGCGCATCACGTTCTTCATCAGCCACTACAACACGCTGCCCGACACCGCGAGGAACGAGCTCCACACCCTGGCCGACGCCGGCCACGACATCGAGCCGCACAGCGTGACCCACCAGCGCGGTCCCGAGTACGTGGAGCAGCACGGCATGGCCGCCTACCTCGCCGACGAGATCCAGCCGTCGATCGATGCCCTGTCCGGCGAGGGCTTCACGCTCACGAGCTACGCCTACCCGTTCGGCTCGCGGACCGACGAGACCGATCGCGCGCTGCTCGAGCGCGTGTCCGTGCTGCGCTCGGTCGCGTTCACCTACGAGGGAGACGGCTCGCCGTGTCCGTTCTAGCCCGCCTCGCGCTCGCCGCGCCGCTCGTGCTGTGCGCCTGCCACGGCGCCGACTACCTGTCGTTCACCGGCGACGACCGCAAGGTGCTGTGCAGCGCGTCGTACGACGACATGAGCCAGGAAGCGCCGTGGGGCCTGATCGAGGACGAGATCCAGCAGGCCGCCGACGCCAGGCGGATCGTGATGTTTCACGCCCACAAGCCGGGCGTGACGGTGTCGATCGGCGCGATCGAGCGCATGCTGTCGCTCGCCGACAAGTACGGCCTCGACTACGTCGAGTTCAAGGACCTCGTGCCCGGCAACAAGCGCGCCGGGATCGCGCTCGCGTTCGACGACAACGACGTCGAGGGCTGGCTCGACATCCGCGACCTCCTGCAGGAGCACCACGCCCAGGTCACGTTCTTCGTGTGCCGCTACGCGCTGCTCGACGACGACGAGCACCACGGCATCGACCTGCTCGCCTCCGACGGCCACGACATCGAGCCGCACACGGTCAACCACCTGCACGCGCACGAGTACGTCAAGCAGCACGGCATCGACCAGTACATGACCGACGAGGTCCTGCCGTCGCTCCAGGTGCTGACCGACGCCGGCTACCCGCCGACCTCGTTCGCGTATCCGTTCGGCGAGCGCAGCGACGAGCTCGACACCGAGATCCTGAAGCACGTCGATCGCGTGCGCACGACGCCCGGCGAATGTCCCTGGTGAACCGCGCGCTGTGGCTCGCGCTCGCCGCGTGCTCGAGCCATCACGCCGCCTCGCCCGACGCGCCGGGCGGCGACGCCGCGTTGCCCGACGGCGGCGGAACCTGATCACCGCGGATTCGAGAACTGGGTCTGCACGATCCGCCAGCTGTCGCCCTCGCGGATCCACGCGACGAGCACGCGGAACGTCTGGGTGACCTGGGTGCCGTCGCGATCGGCGTCGGTGAAGTCGA
>DATJAE010000427.1:0-6096 GCA_035516595.1 Kofleriaceae bacterium
AGGCGCGCGTCGGCGTCGCGTCGCTGCAGCAGCGCCTTCATGTCGCCGGTGCCGGCGATCGCGACCAGGCCGCCCTCGCGCTCGACCGCGCGCTCGAGCTGGTCGATCGTCATCCGCTTCTCGCGCGCGAGATAGATCAGCACGCCGGGATCGAGATCGCCGGTGCGCGTCGCCATCGCGATCCCGCCGGTCGGCGTCAGGCCCATCGTCGTGTCGATCGGCGCGCCGTCGCGCAGCGCGACCAGGCTCGCGCCGCTGCCGAGGTGCGCGAGCACGCAACGCGGCGGCAGCGGCGCCAGCACGCCCGAGACGTACTCGTACGATAGCCCGTGGAAGCCGTAGCGCCGCACGCCGAGCGTGCCCGGCAGCGGCAGCCGGCGCGCGAGCTCGGGCAGCCGCGCGTGGAACGCGGTGTCGAAGCACGCGACCTGCGGCACGGCCGGCCAGCGCTCGAACACCGCCGCGATCCCGGCGAGCGCGAGCGGCAGGTGCAGCGGCGCGAGCGGGACGAGCTGCTCGAGGCTCGCGATCAGCGGGGCATCGACGATCGCCGGTGCGACGTGCGCGTCGCCGCCGTGCACGATGCGATGGACGACCACCTCGGGCTCGGCGACGCTCGCGAGCGCGCCCGCGAGCGCCGCGATGTGATCGCGCACGCCGTCGATCGCGATCCGCGCCGTCGCGCGCTCGCCGTCGAAGGTCGCGAGCTTGATCGACGACGAGCCGGTGTTCACGCAGAGTACGGCCATGTCCAAGCCTGGATCTCCGGCATGTCCTCGAGGTGGTCGCGCACGTACGCCGCGTGCTTCTTCAGGATCGCACGGCACTCGTCGGCGAGCAGGTCGGCGTGCTCGGGCGGACGGCGCAGCCGGCGCAGCGCCTCGATCGCGAGGTGGTAGCGGCTGATCTGGTTGAGCACGACCATGTCGAACGGCGTGGTCGTCGTGCCTTCCTCGCGGTAGCCGCGCACGTGGAAGCGCCCCGGCTCGGGCCGGCCGTGCAGCAGCTGGTGCACCGCGCCGGCGTAGCCGTGGAACGCGAACACCACCGGTCGGTCGGCGGTGAACAGCTCGGCGAACCGCTCGTGCGTCATGCCGTGCGGATGCTCGGACGGCGACGCGAGCGCCATCAGGTCGACCACGTTGACCACGCGCACCGCCAGCGCGGGCGCGCGCGCGCGCAGCCAGGCGGCGGCGGCGAGCGTCTCCTGGGTCGGAATGTCACCGGCGCACGCGAGCACGACCTCCGGCTCGCGCTCGGGCAGCTGGCTCGCCCATCGCCACACCGACGCGCCGTGCGCGCAGTGCTCGCGCGCCGCCGCGGCGTCGAGCCACTGCAGCTGCGGCTGCTTGTCGATGATGATCAGGTTGACGTAGTCGGTGCTGCGCAGGCAGTGATCGGCGACCGACATCAAGCAGTTGGCGTCGGGCGGCAAGTAGATCCGGGCCACCGTGCCCTTCTTCGACAGGATCGTGTCCATGAAGCCCGGACCCTGGTGCGAGAACCCGTTGTGGTCGTTGCGCCAGCAGGTCGAGGTCAACAGGATGTTGAGCGACGGCACCTTGCCGCGCCACGCCAGCTCGTCGCACTCCTCGAGCCACTTCGCGTGCTGGGTCGCCATCGACGCGACGATCAGCGCGAACGCCTCGTAGGTCGCGAACAGGCCGTGCCGCCCGGTGAGCACGTAACCCTCGAGCCAGCCCTCGCAGTTGTGCTCGCTCAGCACCTCCATCACGCGCCCCTCGGTCGACACGTGGTCGTCGCCGGGCAGGATCGGCGCGATCAGGCAGCGATCCGACGCGTCGAGCACGTCGCCCAGCCGGTTCGACGTGGTCTCGTCGGGGCAGAACAGGCGAAAGCTCGTCGGGTTGGCGCGATACAGGTCGCGCAGCAGCGCGCCGAGCTGGCGGGTCGACTCGCGGCGCTCGGCGCCGGGCCGCGCCACCGCGACCTCGTAGGCCGCGAGCGCGGGCATCGCGAGCGGCAGCGCGCGCCCGTTCGCGCGCGGGTTGCCGCCCATCCGGCGCTCGCGGCGCGGCACCAGCCGGCCGAGCACGGGCGCCGGGCGGCCGTTGCCGTCGAACAGCTCGTCGGGGCGATAGCTCTTCATCCAGCGCTCGAGCATCGCGAGGTGCGCCGGGTTCGTGCGCACCTCGCCGAGCGGCACCTGGTGCGCGCGAAACGTGCCCTCGACCGGCACGCCGTCGACCTCGTGCGGCCCGGTCCAGCCCTTGGGGGTGCGCAGCACGATCATCGGCCAGCGCGGGCGTGCGGCGATCCGGCCGGCCGAGCGCGCGGTGCGCTGGATCTCCGCGATCGCGTCGAGGCAGTCGTCGAGCGCGCTCGCGAACGCGCGATGCACGCGCGCCGGCTCGTCGCCCACGACGAACCGCGGCGCCCAGCCGTGGCCGCCGAGCAGGCGCGCGACGTCGTCGTCGCTCGCGCGGCCGAGCACGGTCGGGCCGGCGATCTTGTAACCGTTGAGGTGGAGGATCGGCAGCACCGCGCCGTCGCGCACCGGGTTCAGGAAGCTGATGCCCTTCCACGTGCCCTCGAGCGGCGCGGTCTCCGCCTCGCCGTCGCCGACCACCGCGATCGCGACGAGCTCGGGCGCGTCGAACGCGGCGCCGAACGCGTGCGCGAGCACGTAGCCGAGCTCGCCGCCTTCGTGGATCGACCCGGGCGTGTGCGGGCCGACGTGGCTCGGGACGCCACCGGGCGTCGAGAACTGGCGAAACAGCGCGCGCATCCCGGCCAGGTCGCGGGACACGTGCGCGTAGATCTCGGAGTACGTGCCTTCGAGGTAGACGTTGGCCACGATCGCCGGACCGCCGTGGCCCGGGCCGGTGACGAGCAGCATGTCGAGATCGCGCAGGCAGATCGCGCGCTGGAGGTGCGCGTAGATCAGGCTCAGGCCGGGAGACGTGCCCCAGTGCCCCAGCAGGCGCGGCTTGATGTGCTCGGGACGCAGCGGCTCGCGCAGCAGCGGATTATCGCGCAGGTAGATCTGGCCGACCGTGAGGTAGTTGGCCGCGCGCCAGTGCGCGTCGATCGCGGCGAGCTCGGTATCGCTCATCGGTTGCGTCATGAAGGCCTCCGTCGCAGCCACGCGGATGCTACAAGCTCCGTGCCCGCAGGTACCGGGCGCGGCGGCCACACTGCGACTCCCGCACTCCCGAGCCGCGGTCAGTAGTCGGGTACGCGGACGACCAGGACCGGACACGGCGCGAAGCGCACGACGCGCTCGGCGACCGAACCGAGCAGCACGTGGGTCAGCCCGGTCCGCCCGTGCGTTCCGACGATCGCGAGATCGAACGATCGGTCCGCGCGCAGCACCTCGACGATCTCGTGCCACGGCGTCCCGGCCACGATGCGCGTCGTCACCAGGCGGGCTCCGGTCGCCTCGGCGTCGCGCTTCCACGCGGCGAGCTCGGCCTCCGCCCCCGCCGGAGTGTCGCCGACCGGAAACATCGCGCCCTCGGCGTGGGCTCGCGGCGGCGAGACGACGTGCAGCAGCACGAGCGGCACCCCGGTGTCTGCGGCCATCGCGGCGCCGGCCTGCAGCGCCTTGCGCGAGGCCTCCGAGAAATCCACAGCGACCAGGAGCTTCTTGAACCGCACGACCCCAGTGGGGTGCAACGGCGATGCCCCGGGCGTGCGGCACGCGCCTTGTAGCGCTGCGAATCGGAGCACCTGCCATGAGCGAAAATCCTCTCGTCGCGCTGAGCGAGCTGGGCCAGAGCATCTGGATCGACGATCTCGACCGCGCGCGGATCGTGTCCGGTCAGCTCCACCGGCACATCGAGCACGACGCGCTGCGCGGCATGACGACGAACCCGACGATCTTCGAGAAGGCGATCGACGGCGATCGGGTGTACGACGACGTGATCCGGGAGCTCGCGGTCGAGGGCGATCGCCCGGCGGAGATCTACGACGCGATCGCGATCGCGGACGTGCGGCTCGCCGCCGACGAGTTTCGCGCGGTGTTCGACCGCCTCGACCAGCGCGACGGCTTCGTCAGCCTGGAGGTGTCTCCGCACCTGGCGTACGACACGCGCGCCACGATCGCGGAGGCGCGCCGGCTGTGGACGGTGGTCGAGCGACCGAACGTGATGATCAAGGTCCCGGCGACCGAGGCCGGGATCCCGGCGATCGAGGCGCTGATCGCCGAGGGCATCAACATCAACGTCACGCTGCTGTTCGGCCTCGATCGCTACGCGGCGGTCGCCGACGCCTACCTCGCCGGGCTGCGGTCGCGCGGCCGGCAGCGCCGCGGGGTCCGGCTGGCATCGGTCGCGAGCTTCTTCCTGAGCCGGATCGACACGATGGTCGATGCCGAGCTCGACGCGCGCGTGCGGGCTCGCGAGCTCGACGCCGGGCGCGCGAAGCGGCTGCGCGGTCGGGTCGCGATCGCGAGCGCGCGCCTGGCGTACCAGCACTACAAGGCGCTGTTCGGTGGCTCGGAGTTCGCGCCGCTCGCCGCGATGGGTGCGAGGCCGCAGCGCGTGCTGTGGGCGAGCACCAGCACGAAGGATCCGGCGTACGACGACATCTACTACGTCGAGGCGTTGATCGGCGAGTCGACGGTCGACACCGTGCCGATCGCGACGCTCGAGGCGTACCGCGACCACGGCCATCCCGAGCGCCGCCTCGAGCGCGGCGTCGACGAGGCGCAGGAGACGCTGCGCGAGCTGGCGCGGGTGGGCATCGAGCTCGATGCGATCACGCAGCGACTCGAGCGCGATGGCGTGCGCAAGTTCTGCGAGTCGTACGACAAGCTGCTCGCCGCGATCGCGAAGCGAAGCGATGCCGCGCCGCGCGCGTGATCGCGCCGCTACGCCGCGGGCAGCGGGCGGTGCCCGCCGGACGCCGTCGGCGCCGCGCCGGTCGGGACCAGCGACATCAGGAACACGATGATCGCGGCGATGCAGTTGTTCCACAGCGTCCCGGGCTGCGAGTGCGCGATGACGACGGTCGCGAAGAACAGCCAGATCGCGAACAGCGTGTTGGCGAACCGGATCATCGGCACGAACATCGCCGCGATCGACGCGCAGAAGATCAGCAGGCCGAGGATCCACGTATCGGTTTGCTCGCCGAGGCTGTGGGGCCAGATGAAGGCCGAGATGAACAGCCACACCCCGAGCACGAGGTTGACCCATCTCGCGCCGGTGTCGAAGCCAGGACGTGCGGTGTGCTCGGTACCGTAGGTCACCATCGCATGCTCCTCGAACAGGCTGATGCCTGATCTCGGCTGCTACACGCGACGTGCCAGGGCGCTAGCCGATCGTCAGCCCCAGCTGCGCGCGCACGGCAAAGTACGCATCGCTGACCGAGAACAGCACGAGCTCCTTCACCTTGTCCTTCGCGCTCGGGCCGCCGACCACGACCGGCTCGGCCGCGGCGCCGCGCGCGGCGACCTCGAGATCGCCGCACATCACGAAGCCGGCGCGGTGCGACACCGCGTCGACCGCGTGGCCCCACTTCGCGAGGTTGATCTCGGGCGCGGCCTGGATGAAGCGCTCGACCACGGCGCCGAGCTGCTCGAGCGCGTGCGGCGGCATGCGCTTCTGCATCTTGGGCAGGTACTGCTGCACGGTCGTCACCATGTTGGGCGGCACCGGGAAGCGCGGCTGGAGCATCACCAGCGCGGACAGCACGACCACCGAGAGCTCGGTGTTGGTCGGTAGCAGCATGCGCAGGTAGTACTCGGGGCGCATGAACGCGAGCCTGCGCGCGAGCTGGTACGCGACCTCGCGCTCGGTCTTGCCCTGGAACAGGTGCGGCCGCACGACGAACGACGGGCACAGCTCGCTCTTCTCGATCGCGTTGGCGAGCTGGATGTCCGCCGCCTTGTCGTCGTCCATCAGGTAGACCTCGGGCAGCGGCACGTTCAGCACCTGCGCGACGTGGACGAACAGCTTGCTGAACATCAGCTTGTCGCCGGCGAGCTGACGCCGATCCTCGCGCTTGACCCCGAAGTCCTTGTGCGGGAACGCCTTCATCGCGGCGACGCCCTGCCAGCACGCGGCCATCATCGCCGAGATGTAGCGATTCTCGTCGGGGTGGGCGAGCTTGGCCCAGCTCTCCGGGGTCGCG
>DATJAE010000428.1:0-21089 GCA_035516595.1 Kofleriaceae bacterium
GTGAAGGTCGAGGCGGTGAAGCCGGAGACGGTCAAGCCCGAGACGGTGAAGCCGGAGACGGTCAAGCCCGAGGAGCCCAGGCCGAAGCCGAAGTCACCGCCAGCTACACCGGTGCCCGCCGCCCCACATCCGAGCGGACCGCCCGGGTTCATCACGATCGACTCCGCGCCGGTCTACGCCGTGATCTATGTCGACGGCAAGCGGCTGGGCGAAACGCCGCTCGTCCACATCTCGCTCGCGCCCGGTCATCACGTCGTGCGCGCGGTCTCACCGTCGGGGACGACGCACACCGGATCGATCGCGATCGAATCGGGAAAGACCGCGCAGCCGTATCGCGTCGAGTGGTAAGATCGTGCGCGATGCGAGGGCTGGTCATCGCGGCCGTCGTGCTCGTGTGCGCCGTGCCGGCACGCGCCGGCGGTGACCTCGACAAGGCGCAGCAGGACGTCGACGCGTCGGATTACCTCGGGGCGCGCAGCGCGCTCGAGGCCGCGCTCGCCGCCGGCGACGCCAGCCCCGACGATCTCGCCTCGATCTACAAGCTGACCGGGATCGTCGAGGGCGCGCTCGGCAACGCCAGGGGCGCGACCGCGGCGTTCGCGCGGTGGATCGCGCTCGATCCCAAGGCGGCGCTCCCGGCGGGCACGTCGCCCAAGATCGTGCGTCCGTTCGAGGCCGCGCACCGGACGGCCGGGACGCTCACGGTCAAGGCCGAGACCAGCGCGCAGCCGCCGACCATCACGGTGGTGATCGGCGACGACGCGTCGAGCCTGGTCGCGCGCGTGCGGGTCCACGTCTCGGTCGACGGCAAGCCGGAGATCACGCTCGAGGGCACGGGCGGCGAGCGCATCACGATCCCGCTGCCCCACGGCAAGCGGCTCGATCTGCGGGTCGAGGCGCTCGACGAGCACGGCAACCGCGCCGCCGAGCTCGGCAGCAAGGACGTGCCGATCGTGATCACCGGCGCGGGCGCGGCGGCCGTGCCGGACAAGCAGGCGCTCGATCTCCTGCGCACGCACCGGCAGGTGCCGCCGCCGCCGCACGAGCGGCCGATCTACGTGCGATGGTGGCTTTGGGGCGCGCTCGCCGTGGCGTTCGGCGCGGGCGGCACGTACTTCGGGATGCAGGCGCGGTCGGACGCCGACGAGCTGCGCCAGCTCGAAGCCAACAGCTCGCAGTACACGTTCGACCAGGCAAAGGCGGTGCAGTCGCGCGGCGATCGCGACGCGCTGCTGTTCAACATCGGGATGGGCACCGCCGGTGCGTTCGCGATCGGCGCGGCCATCCTGTACCTGACCGAGCCCCGCACGCCCAGGGACCTGCGCGTGTCGGCGCTGCCGCTGCCCGGCGGCGCGGCGGTCGTGCTCGGAGGTGCGCTGCCATGATCCGCACGATCACCTGCGCCGTGCTGCTCGCGGCGTGCTCGCTGAACGCCGACTACACCGGCACGCTGTTCAAGTGCGGCGCGGACGGCTCGTGCCCGACCGACTACACGTGCATCGAGAACCGCTGCGTGCCGGATCAGCCGATCGGCACGACCTGCGCCACCGGGATCTCGACCGGCGCCGAGCACACCTGCGCGCTGCGCAAGGACGGCACGGTGTGGTGCTGGGGCGCCAACGACGCCGGCCAGCTCGGTGACATGACCACCGACGATCGCCTCGAGCCGGTGCAGGTGGTGGGCGTGACCGACGCGCTCGGCCTGGCGACCGGCGACAACTTCTCGTGCGCGTTCGACAAGACCGGCGCGGCCTACTGCTGGGGCAAGAACGATCAGGGCCAGATCGGCGATGGCACCGGGCTCGATCGCCAGCAAGCGTCGATGGTGAAGGATCTGACCGGCGTGACCGCGCTCGCCGCCGGTGACACGTTCGCGTGCGCGCTCGCCGGCGGCGCGGTGTCGTGCTGGGGCAACAACGACGCCGGCCAGATCGGCGACGGCACGACCGACTCGCACAAGGCGCCGTTCGTCGTGCCGGGCCTCACCGGCGTGACCGCGCTGTCGGCCAACGACGACACCGCGTGCGCGGTGATCGCCGATGGCAGCGTGCAGTGCTGGGGCGGCAACGACAACGGCGAGCTCGGCGACGGCTCGATGGCCAACCGCAGCACGCCCGGCCCGGTGACCGGCCTGAGCGGCGCGATGGGCGTCGCGATGGGCGACCGCCACGGCTGCGCGTACACCTCGGCCGGTGCGGTGTGGTGCTGGGGCGATAACAGCTACGGCCAGCTCGGCGACGGCACCGGCAACAGCCAGCGCACGCCGGTGCGCGCGGCGCTGCCGGTCCCCGCGGTGTCGCTCGCCTCGGGCCAGCTCCACACCTGCGCGATCGACAACCAGCAGGCGCTGTGGTGCTGGGGCAAGGACTACGACGGCGAGCTGTTCGACGGCCAGAGCGACCTCGCGCTGTCGCCGGTCAAGACCACGCAGACCAAGGTCGCGGCGGTCTCGGGCGGCGACGATCACAGCTGCGCGCTGCTCGCGTCGAACGCGATCGAGTGCTCGGGCTACAACGGCCGCGGCCAGCTCGGCGACGGCCTGCGCACGTCGCAGCCCCTGCCCGAGGCGATCACGGGGCCGAGCAACATCGCGACGATCTACGGTGGCGGCCAGCACACGTGTGCGCTGCTGTCCGATCAGACGGTGAGCTGCTGGGGCATGAACGAGAGCGGCGAGCTCGGCGATGGCACCTACGACGATCGTCCGACCGCCGCGCCGGTGCCCGGCCTCGCCGGCGTGATCGATCTGTCGCTCGGCTACGACCACACCTGCGCGGTCGTGACCGGCGGCGCGGTGCAGTGCTGGGGCTCGAACTCGAACGGCCAGCTCGGCACCGGGAACACCGCCTGGTCGCCGGTGCCGGTCGCCGTGATCGGCCTCGCCGGTCCCGCGACCCACGTCGCGGCCGGCAACGACCACACCTGCGCGTCCCTGGCCGACGGCACGGTGCAGTGCTGGGGCTATGGCTACAACGGCTCGCTCGGCAACGGCACCGAGAGCCAGCAGGACGCACCGGTCACCGTGTCGAACCTGACCGGCGCGACGGCGGTGACCGCGGGCGACCAGCACAGCTGCGCGCTCGAGTCCGACAACTCGGTCGCGTGCTGGGGCTACAACGGCGCCGGCGCGCTCGGCGACGGCACCGGCTCGAGCTCGGACGTGCCGGTGTCGGCGATGATCACCGGGGTGACCGATCTGATCGGCCACGGCGGGTTCACCTGCGCGCGCAAGATGGACGGCACGGTGTGGTGCTGGGGCTACGACGGCGACGGCGAGCTCGGCGACGGTGGCGGCGGCGCGCAGTACGCGCCGGTGCAGGTCACGGGGCTGTCGGGCGTCGGCTCCGGCGCGCTGGTCGGCGGCAGCGGCCACGCGTGCGCGATCACCAGCTCGGGCGCGCTGATGTGCTGGGGCGAGAACTACGAGGGCGAGGTCGGCGACGGCACGTACGACAACGCGACCCCGTCGCAGATCGTGACCGGCGCGACCAGCGTCGGCGTCGGCAACAACCAGACCTGCGCGCTCGCCGGCGGCGCGCTGTCGTGCTGGGGCGGCGACGAGTGGGGCGAGCTCGGCGACGGCACGACCGACTGGCTCGTCCCGCGCGGCGTGAACCTGCCGTGTCCATGACCGCGCCGGCGATCGTCGTCCGCGACCTGGCGTTCGCGTACCGCGGCGCGACGCGGCGCGTGCTCGATGGCATCGATCTGACCGTCGAGGCCGGCCGGCGCGTGCTGGTGATCGGCGCAAACGGCGCGGGCAAGACCACGCTGCTGCGCGTGATCGCGGGCAAGCACATGGTCGAGCCCGATCGCGTGCGCGTGCTCGGCCGCGCCGCGTTTCACGATCCCGAGCTGACCACCCGGGTCGAGATCCTCGGCGGCAGGTTCCCGTTCGACGTCGATCTCCGCGTCGCCGAGATCCTCGATCACCAGCGCGGGCTCGATCCGGCGCGGGTCGCGCGGCTGATCGAGGTGCTCGGCGTCGAGCTCGAGTGGCACATGCACGCGGTGTCGGATGGCCAGCGCCGCCGCGTCCAGCTGCTGCTCGGCCTGGCGCGCCCGCGCGACGTGCTGCTGCTCGACGAGATCACGACCGACCTCGATCTCATCGCGCGCATCGACCTGCTCGCGTTCCTGCGCGAGGAGAGCGAGCAGCGCGGCACGACGATCCTGTACGCGACCCACATCTTCGACGCGCTCGAGGCCTGGGCGACCGACCTGGTGTACATGCGGGTCGGGCGGATCGCGCTCGCGTCGCCGCTCTCGGCGGTCCCCGAGCTCGGCGAGGCCTCGCTGGTGCGCGTGGTCGAGCGCTGGCTGCGCCGCGATCACGGGCGGATTTGAATCCGCCTCGCGACTCGGGATATAACGTTGGAGCTTCTCACAGTTTTTCTCGCGTGACCGACGACTACCGAGATGGCGGGACCCTGATCCTCCAGCGTCCTCTGGGACAGCAGGAGAAGAAGGCACCGGTGGGCGATGCCTGCCTGGTCAACCTCCATCCGCCCGGTCCGGAGATCGGACGTCGCATCCCGCTGGTCAACAGCCAGTACATCGTGGGCCGCGACAGCGAGGCCGGGCTCGTGGTGTCGCGCAGCTCGGTGTCGCGGCAGCACGCGCGGCTGTTCGTCGACGACGACGGCAACTGGTGGGTCGAGGACCTGAGCTCGACCAACGGCACGTTCGTCAACGAGCAGCGCGTGCGCACCCAGCAGCTCAACGACGCCGATCAGGTGCGGTTCGGCGACGCGATCTACAAGTTCCTCGCCGGCACCAACATCGAGAGCGCGTACCACGAGGCGATCCACAACATGGCCATCCAGGATGGCATGACCGGGATCCACAACAAGCGCTTCTTCATGGAGTTCCTCGAGCGCGAGATCGCGGTGGCGAGCCGGCACGGTCACCCGCTCACGCTCGTGATGTTCGACGTCGACCACTTCAAGCAGGTCAACGACAGCTTCGGCCACCTCGCCGGCGATGCCGTGCTCAAGGATCTCGCGCAGCGTATCCGGCCGCGCATCCGGCGCGAGGATCTGTTCGCGCGCTACGGCGGCGAGGAGTTCGTGTGCGTGCTGCCGTCGACCGCGCTCGCGGGTGGCATCGTGTTCGCCGATCAGCTGCGCACGTTGATCGAGGCGCGGCCGTGCTCGTTCGATGGCCAGTCGATCGCGTTCACGATCAGCCTGGGCGTGACGACGCTGCATCGCGAGACCGGGGTCGATACCGCCGGCCTGATCAAGCGCGCCGACGAGAACCTCTACGCGGCCAAGCGCGCCGGCCGGAATCGCGTGGTTCCGTCGCTGGGAGATCTTATCCCCGGCTAGGCCGTATAACGGGCATGCTGTACGACCAGCGCTCGACCGACCGCTCGGAGGCCTCGAGCGATCACGCCGAGGCGACGCCGGGCAAGCAGACGCTGACCGGGCTGGCGTTCGGCGCGTTCGGGGCGGCGCTCGAGGGCGTGCAGCGGGTCTCCGACCGCGTGCAAGCGATGGCGGCCGAGGTCGCGGCGTTCAAGCGAGCGGTCGCGGCGGGCGAGACCTGCGATCAGCTCGCCGCGCAGGCGATGGCGCTCGATCCGATGGCGCGCGCGCTGGCGATCGCGGACCTCCTCGCGCAGCTGCCGAGCATCAAGCCGTGGCCGGCGACGGCCGCGCATTCGGCCGCGGGCATCGCGTACCTCACCGAGCTGGCCGCGCTCGACGACCGCGCGCTCACGGCGCGCTGCGCGGCCGCGATCGGCGACGCCGCGGCGATCCCGAAGGCGCAGGCGGCGAAGCTGTTCGATGCGATCGCGGCGGCGGGCGAGGCGACGACGATCGGCGCGCTGCGCGAGCTGCTCGCGGCGAGCGTGCCGTACCCGCTCGATCGAAGCATCAGCGATGCCCAGTGGCAGACCGTGCAGCGCCCGCGACGCGGCGGCGCGCGTGCGCGCCGAGCCCGGCTTGCTGCGCCAGGCCAACGCGCCGCACATGACGGTGCCCGACATCCACGACGGTCAGCTCAGCGCCGGCATGTCGATGGAGCGCACGCTGCTCCGGCTCGAGGACATGCGCCCCGTGCTCGGCGTCGTCGTCGATCCGCTCGCGCTCGACCAGCAGGCGAAGCTCAAGACGGCGACCGGAAACTTCACGCCCGAGCTGGCGCGGATGACGGCGATGGGCATGCACACGCTGCGCGTCGAGGTCCGCGTGCCGAGCGATGCCAAGGAGCACGGCGCGACGCTGCAGCTGCTCGAGGACCTGGTCGCACACAACCGGACCGTTCCGCAGCAGCCGCTGCGCGTGCTGCTGCAGTTCAACTTCGCGGGCGGACCGAACGCGCAGCCGTTCGGGCTCGATGCCGCCGAGCGCGCCGAGGAACCCGCGCAGCTCCGCTATCTGCGCGCGCTGGTCACCGAGATGACCGGCAAGCCCGGCGCCGATCCGGCGCTCGCGGCCAAGCTCGCGCAGGCAAAGCTGCCGACCCAGACGCTCGCGACCGCGGTGTTCGCGGCGGCGGCGCGCGTGCTCCACAAGCCCGCCGCGCCGCTCCAGGCCGAGTACGCGAAGATCTCGGCGCACGGCGGCGTCGCCGCGGTCGGCACGCGGTTCGGCGCCGACGCGGGCACGGCGGTCCAGCAGCTCTACCAGCAGGTGCCGGGGCTGCAGCCGTTCGTCGCCGGCGTCGAGCTCGGCAACGAGCCCGAGGTCCAGTGGAAGACCGCGGCGCCGTTCGACGAGGCGACGCGCGATCAGGAGCTGGGCAGCGCGGCGATCGCCGCGTTCGATGCCGCGGTGCCCGGCGTCCCCGCGATGGCGGCGGCGCACGAGTGGGATCCCGCGAGCGAGCAGGCGCTGCTGCGCGAGGTGGTCGGTGATCTCGCGAGCGGTCCGAACGCGCCCGGCGCGATCGCGGGGCAGGTCTACGCCAGCCGCTGGGCGGGCGCGATCAAGGCGTTCGCCGCGACCCGCCACGGCGCGACCTCGCCGGTCCCGCTCGCGATCCACGTGTACAACGCGCCGCTGATCGCGCGCGCCGCGATCGATGCGCTCGCGCGGATCGCCGCGGACAACCACCTCACGTTCGCGCTGTCGATCACCGAGCTGCAGATCGACGCCTACAGCCACGGCAACCCCACCGACGAGCGGCTCGCGCTCGGCGTGGTCGAGCTCGGCACCCAGATCATGGACGAGGTCGCCAAGCACACCGATCGCCTCCAGGTGGTCGCGTTGATCGCGTTCAGCTACCACAAGGCGGACAACGGCCACCCCGGGCAGCAGTTCGGGCTGCGCGGCAACGCCGCGCTCGGCAAGCTGACCGGCTAGTACCTCGCCACACAGGAGATGCGCGAGGCGCCGCGACGCAGCGCTACCGGGCGTAACGCAAGGAGCGGCAACGAAGCGATCGGCGATGGATCGGCGGCCCCAACCGATCAGATCCTGTGTGGCGAGGTACTAGACGAGCCAGCGGGGCGCTGCCCGTGTAAGGTGCGCGCGTGATCTCTGCGAAGACGCTCGATGACCTCGGCTGGCCGACCCTGGTCGACCACTGGGCGAAGCGCTGCGCCACGCGGCGCGGCGAGGCGGCGGTGCGCGGCCGCGTGCTGCTCGACGCGATCGATGCGGCGCGCGATCGCGCGGCCGAGATCAGCGAGGCGCGCGGCCTGGCGTCGCGCGATGCCGCGCTCGCGCTCGGCGGGATCGCCGACGTCGCCGGCGCGATCGAGCGCGTGCGCAAGTCCGCCGCGCTCGACGCCGGCGAGCTGGTCGCGGTCGCGACCACCGGGCGCGCGCTCGCCCGGCTGCGCGGCCAGCTCCGCGAGCACGCCGCGATCGCGCCGCGGCTCGCGGTGCGCGCCGCCGCGATCGCGGACCTCGGGCACGTCTATCACCCGATCCTCGAGGCGTTCGATCCCGAGGGCCGGCTGGTCGATCACGCGAGCGACGCGCTCGGCCCGCTGCGCCGCGCCGCCGCGTCGATCAAGAGCCAGCTCGAGCAGCGCATGGACGCCGCGCTGGTCGACGAGCGTTACGCGCCGTACCTGCAGGACGCGTACTACACGCAGCGCGAGGAGCGCTACGTCCTGCCGGTGCGCACCGACGGCAAGGGCTTCGTGCGCGGCATCGTGCACGGCACGTCGCAGAGCGGCCAGACCCTGTTCATCGAGCCCGAGGACATCGTCGAGCTCAACAACCGGCTCAAGCTCGCCGAGGCCGAGGTCGCCGACGAGGAGCGCCGGATCTTCGTGCGGTTCTCCGGCTGGATCGCCGAGGAGGCCGACGCGTTCACCGCCGCGCTCGCCGCCGCCGAGCTGATCGACGTCATCGCGGCCGCCGCGATCATGGCCGACGATACCGTCGCGGCCGAGCCGATCCTCGACGACGCGCCGCGGATCGCGCTGCTCCACGCCCGCCACCCGCTGATGCTGCTCGCCGAGCGCCGCTGCGTCGCCAACGACGTGACGGTCGCGGCCGGCCAGACCCTGCTGGTGTCGGGCCCCAACGCCGGCGGCAAGACGGTCGCGCTCAAGACGGTCGGGCTCGCGGCGGTGATGGCGCGCTGCGGGCTGCACCTCACCGCCGAGAGCGGCAGCGCGATCGGCTGGTTCCACACCGTGGTCAGCGACATCGGCGACGCGCAGAGCCTCGAGAAGGATCTGTCGACGTTCTCCGGCCACATGGTCAACCTGCGCGAGCTGCTCGCCACGGCCGCGCCCGGCATGCTCGTCTTGATCGACGAGATCGCGGTCGGCACCGATCCCGAGCAGGGCGCGGCGCTCGCCCAGGCGGTGCTCGAGGCGCTCGCCGCGCGCGGCGTGACCGGGATCGTGACCACGCACTACGAGCGGCTCAAGGCGCTCGGCGCCGCGGGCGCGAGCTTCGCGAACGCGTCGGTCGGGTTCGACCTCGAGCGGCTCGAGCCGACGTTCAAGCTCCACATCGGCACGCCGGGCAGCTCGGGCGCGCTCGCGGTCGCGCGGCGGATGGGCATCGCGGCCGACGTGGTCGAGCGCGCGCGCGTCCTGCTCGGCGGCGGCGGCGCGCGGATCGAGGACCTGCTCGCGAGCGTGGCCGATCAGCAGCGCCGGCTCGAGCTCGAGCGCGCGGCGCTGCTGTCCGAGCTCGAGGCCGCCGAGGCCGAGCACGCCGCCGCGCGGGCCCAGCGCGACAAGGCGCGCGCCCGGTTCGAGAAGCAGACCGCGCGCGCCCACGGCGAGGCGCTCGGCGCGCTGCGCGCCGCGCGCCGCGAGATCGACGACGTCCGCCGCGCGCTGCGCGACAAGGCGCGCGAGGCCACGCTCGACGACGTGCGCGCCGCGACCCGTCAGCTCGTCGCACCGGGCGCCGCGGTCGCGCAGCACGAGCCGCGCCGCAAGCTCCCGCCCGGCACGCCGGCGACGCGCGAGGCGCTGGTGCCCGGCACGCCGGTGATCGTCCCCAGGCTCGGCCGCTGCGAGGTCGCGGCGCCGCCCGACGGCGACGACGTCGAGGTCCGGCTCGGCCAGATGCGCGCGGTCGTGCCGATCGCCGAGGTGCTGATCGACACCCACCGCTCGGCGCGCCGGGCCGAGCGCGACGCGGCCGCCGCCGCCGCCGATGGCGCCGAGAAGCCACAGGGCCCTTCGGTCGTGCTGGTCAACGGCGTACCGGCCGGCGGGCGCGCCACCGCGCGCACGATCGACTCGACGATCGACGTGCGCGGCCAGCGCGCCGACGAGGCGGTCGCGGCGGTCGATCGCTTCCTCGACGAGAGCCTGATGGCGAGCCGCGACACCGCGTTCATCGTCCACGGCCATGGCACCGGCGCGCTGCGCTCCGCGGTGCGCGGCCATCTGCGGGGCCACGCCGCGGTCGAGACCTTCCGCGCCGGCGAGGCCAGCGAGGGCGGCGACGGCGTGACCGTCGCGTTCCTCAAGGGCTGACTCTGCCGTGCGCGAGGTTACGGCCCGACCAGCAGGAACGACACCACGTAGTAGGTGTCGGACTCCCTCGGCTGCGGCAGCGGCGCCTTCTCGACCAGGGGCTGGACGCAGCGGATCGCGGCATCGACCGCATCGCTCGCGGTGTCCTCGAGGTTCATCGCGTCGCGCACCGCGCTGCCCGGCGGCGGCACGTGGTAGCGCGGCCGATCGCGCGCCGACTCGGGCGAACGCGGGCCGTCGCGCGTCACCGTGATCTCGAACACCGACGCGGGCAGCCTGGCGAGGCACGCGCGCATCGCCGGCATCGCGCGGCGGAGCGAGGCGCGCACGGTGTCCGGGTCGATCCGCGCGCTGCTGTTGTGGACCTCGATGCTCTGCGGATAGTCCATCGCGCCGAGCTCGCGCAGGTGATCGTCGGCGCGCCGGCGCCACGGGCTCTGCGGCGCGAGCGCCACGAACCGCCGGAAGTAGAGCAGGGCGTACTCGGGGTGCGGCTTGCCGTAGCGCCACGCCAGGCCCATCAGGTACTCCTGCTCGCCGGCGCCGAGCAGCGGGTAGGCCGGGCGCACGATCGTGTCGAACACGCCGTCGGCGTCGGTGCCGAGCTGGATCTGCTGCTCGGCGTCGCCCGGGCGGCGCGCGCGGTCGTACGCCGCGCCGAGCAGGAAGTGGACGAACCCGGGCGACACGTCGCCGGCCTCGAGCGCGGTGTCGAGCGCGCCGATCGCCTCGTCGAGCTTGCCGAGCGCGATCCGGGTCTCGCCGAGCCGCAGCCAGGTGTCGCCGCGGCCCGGCGCGTCGGAGGCGGCGCGCGCGAGCGTGCGCTCGGCGTCGGCGAGCTTGCCGGCGCGGCCCTGGCACATCCCGAGCTCGAGCTCGAGCTGCGCGCGCTCGGCATCGTCGGGCCTGGCGTGGGCGTCGGCCAGCGCGAGATCGTCGGCACAGCGCGTCCACTGCTGGCGCCAGATCTCGAGCTCGCCGCGCGCGGCGTAGGCTTCGGGCGCCGCCGGAAGCAGCGCGATCGCGCGATCGAGCTTGTCGGCGGCGCGGCTCGCGGCGTCGGGGGTGTGGACGTCGAGCAGCTGGCGGGCCTCGCGCACCAGCTCGTGGTACGGCGTGCGTCCCGGATCGAGCGCGTCCTCCCATAGCCGCGAGTGGTGCTCGGCCTCCGCGTCGGGATCGGCGGGGGGCGGCGGGTAGCGCGTGGACTGGGCGAGCGCCGGCGCGGCCCCGAGCGCGATCGCCAGGACGATCGCGAGTCGGCTCACCATGATTCGTCGGCCGCGTCGTCGAGGTGCGGCGGCGGCGCGTGCAGGTGCTTGCCCGAGCTCAGCGCGTCGATGTGCGCCTTGGCGCGCGGCTGGAACTCGGGGTGCGCGCCCGAGTTGATGTACAGCCGCCAGTTCTCGACCGCCTCGGCGGTCTTGCCGAACGCCTCGTCGAGCAGCGCGAAGTAGTAGAACTTCTCGCCCTCGGGCACGTAGAACGTCTCGCCGCGCAGCACCGAGGTGTGGAAGTCGTTCACCGATCCGACGCCCTGCGACAGGATCAGATCGATCGCCTGCGTGCCGCGGTCGTCGCGATCGAGCGCGACCGCGAGCCCGTACACCGTCGAGGTCTGCGAGCCGCGCAGCCAGGCCTCGCGGTACATGTCGATCGCGTCGTCGAGCCGGTCGAGCATCATGTAGGTCTCGGCGAGGTTCGACAGCACCGGCGAGCCGCCGATCTCCGAGGTCTGCGCGCGCGCGAGCAGCTTCTCGTAGTCGTGCGCGGCGGCCTCGAGGTGCGGCTTGGTCGCGAGCCGGGTGTTGAGGATCGCGCGCTTGAACAGGATCTCGGACTCCTCGCCGACGTCGACCGACAGCCGCGGGTCGAGCGGCGCGCGCTTCTCGAACTCGTCCCACGCCGCGATCACCTCCTCGGCGTGCTTGCGATCGAACGGCCCGGTGGTGGCGCACAGCGGCGACATCGACCAGCGCAGCGCGAGCTGGTCGGTGCACTCGAAGTAGAACGAGTAGAGCAGCCGGCCCAGGCGGTACATCGGCTCGCCCTGGCTCGGCTCGGCGGCCGCGGCCTCGCGATACGAGCTCGCGGCGAGGTCGACCAGCCGCCGCACGTTGGCCGCGGACACGTCGTGCGAGTTGGCCTGCTCGGCGAGGTCGTCGCCCATCCGCAGCTTGGCGTCGTACTCGATCGCGTGCGCGTCCGGGCTGCCGTGATCGATCGCCTGCTGCCAGACGTCGGCGCGCGCGGCGCCGCCGGCGAGCAGCGCGGCCACGGCGAGCCACTTCACGGCGTTCTCCCCGGCGCCGGCGGCGTCGCGCGCGGCAGGGCATCGATCGCCGCGACGTGCTCGAGCGCGCGCGCGCGATACGGCAGATCGCCGGACGCCGCGTACAGCGCCCACTCGGCTCGCGCCTCGGTGTAGTTGCCGGTGATCTCGTACAACAGACCCAGATAGTAGTGCTGATCCTCGGCCGGCGCATATCGCATCACCGCCAGCGCGTTCTGGATCTGCGCCCCGAGCTGAGCCTGCATCGTGGACTGCATGTGATCGATGACGTCGAACGCCGCGCCGAGCTGCTCGTCGCGGTCGTACTGGACCGCCAGCGCGAAGCTGACCAGCGTCTGCTCGTTGGAGTAGTACGGCAACATCGCAGGCAGGCTGTTGGCCAGCACGTCGATCGCGTCGGTCATCTCGCCGCGCAGCGCGAGCGCGTTCGACAGGTGGACGAGCACCTCGGCGGTCATCGGCACGCCCGAGGTGATCGGCCCCTGCGCGAGCCGCAGGTAATGGATCGCGTCATCGAGCTTGCCGAGCCGCAGGTAGATCGCGCCGAGCCGTCCGGCCAGCTCGGGCCCCGCGCGATCCGCGCCGACCAGCTCGACCGCGCGGGTGAGCGCAGCGATCGCCTCGCGGGTCTGGCCGAGCTCGTCCGCGGTCTGGCCGAGCAGGCGCAGCACGTCGACGTTGTCGGGAGCGAGCCGGTGGGCGTAGCGCAGCATGCCGTAGAGGTCGCGATAGAGCCGCGCGCGACCCTCGCCGGTCGGGTCGTAGTCGCCCAGCCGGGCGCCGTCGGCCTGCTGCAGCGCATTGCGGGCGTTGCGCAGGATCAGCTCGACCTCGTCCGCGTGTGGCTCGACCACGTTGCGCCAGAAGTCGGCGGCCGGTGGTGGCGCGGCCCGGGCCAGCGGAGCGGCCACAAGGAACACGGCGAGCGCGGCCCTCACGCTTGCGAGTATGCCGGCCGGTCCGGGGTGGTGCCACGTGCTTGGGGGAAGCGGCCCCGCCGCGGGGTGTGGGCTCTCCCTCAGGGATCGCATGGAACGCGCATGGTTTCGCCCGCTTGCCATGGGGGGCACCTTGGCCCACACCTTGCTGAACCTCCGGCGTGGACCGAGGAGTTGTCGCGACAGCCAAGGAGCTGTTCGAGGCCCGGCATTACCCGGGCGTGATCGCGATGATCTCGGACGCACTGGAGGAGGAGCCCGAGCACGTACCGCTACTACTGATCCGAGCCCGCGCGCACATCGCGTTGCGCCGGGATCTCGATGCGCAGGCCGACCTGCGCGATGTCATCCGACTCGATCCGCAATGCAGCCTCGCCTATCGCCTGCTCGGCGAGCTCGCGGCGAGACGCGACGAGCATCAGTCGGCCGCCATCTTCTTTCGCGAGGCCCTGCGCCTCGACCCCGGCGATCGCGAAGCAGCTGACTGGCTCGCCATCGTCGACGCATCGCTTCGACCAGCCGCGGCAGCACAAAAACTCCCGGCACCCGCTGCCGCGGCTGGTCGTTTTCCGTCTCGACCGCGCTTCGCCAAGGGCACCCAGCCGCCGCCGGAGGCCGAGCTGGGTGAGGAGCGCACCACGAAGCCATTCCCGAGCGGGCAGTGGCGCGTGCTCGGCAGCGAGCCCAAGATCGCGCCGATCCCGTCGGTCGCCTCGACCCCGACCGAGCCGGTGCGCACGATCAACGGCGCTGCGCCGATCCGCCGTCCCGTGCCGCGCGGCCCGGTCGAGCTCCCCGGGTTCGGCGAGTACCTGGTCGCCAGCGGCATCCTCACGCGCGAGCGGCTGCGCGCGGCGCAGGCCTACCAGCGCTCGATGAAGGTGCGGCTGTCGACCGCGATCGTCACGCTCGGGCTCGCGACTCCGCAGCGCATCGAGTGGGCCGCGGTCGCGCATCAGTCCCAGCTCGCGCGCGAACGCTAGACAGCAGTGATAACGTCGCCCGCGCATGATCGAACAGGCGGAGCGCGGCCGGCTGGACGAGGACGCCCGGCGCGTTCATAACTGGCGCCGGTGGGGCCCGTACCTCGCGGATCGCCAGTGGGGCACCGTGCGCGAGGACTACTCCGACACCGGCGAGGTCTGGACCTACCTGTCGCACGACGAAGCGCGCAGCCGCGCGTATCGCTGGGGCGAGGACGGCCTGCTCGGGATCTGCGATCGCGAGTGTCGGATCTGCTTCGCGGTCGCGCTGTGGAACGGCAGGGATCCGATCCTCAAGGAGCGGCTGTTCGGCCTGACCGGGCCGGAGGGCAACCACGGCGAGGACGTCAAGGAGCTGTACTACTTCCTCGACGCGACCCCGACGTTCTCGTACGGCAAGGCGCTCTACAAGTATCCACAGGACGAGTTCCCGTACGCGCGCCTGGTCGAGGAGAACCGCCGGCGCGGCCGCACCGACCGCGAGTTCGAGCTCGAGGACACCGGGGTGTTCGACCGCGGCTACTGGGACGTCGCGGTCGAGTACGGCAAGGCCGGGCCCGACGACGTGCTCGTGCGCATCACCGTCACCAACCGCGGCGACGCGCCGGCGACCGTCCACGTGTTGCCACACGTCTGGCTGCGCAACACCTGGTCGTGGGGCCGCAGCGGCGAGGGCTACGACGCGATGGGTGCGATCGAGCGGGTCGGCGAGGCGAGCGTGCGGATCACCCAGCCGACGCTCGGCCACTTCCGGCTCGACGCCGAGGGCAAGCCCGAGCTGCTGTTCACCGACAACGTCACGAACGCCGAGCGGCTGTTCGGCTACACCAGCGCGAGCAAGTTCACCAAGGACGCGTTCCACCGCCGCGTGGTCGGCGGCGAGGGCGACGCGGTCAACCACGCCGGCACCGGCACCAAGTGCGCGGCGTGGTACGTGCTCGACGTGCCGGCGCGCGGCGAGCGCAGCGTGCGGCTGCGCCTGGCGGCCGAGGCGTTCGCGCGCGGCGCGCCGTTCGACGACTTCGACAGCACGCTCGCCGATCGCATCGCCGAGGCCGAGGCCTATCACCGGATCGCGCGCAACGCGCCGATGAACGACGACGAGCGCCGGGTCGTGCGCCAGGCCGACGCGTCGCTCGTGTGGTCGCGCAAGTTCTATCACTACATCGTCGAGCACTGGCTCGAGGGCGATCCGAACCAGCCGGTGCCGCCCGAGTCGCGGCTGCGCGGGCGCAATCGCAAGTGGGATCAGCTGTGGGCGCGCGACGTGATCCAGATGCCCGACGGCTGGGAGTATCCGTGGTTCGCGGCGTGGGACCTGGCGTTCCACGCGGTCGCGATGGCGCGCTTCGATCCGCAGTTCGCCAAGCAGCAGCTGCTGCTGCTCATGCGCGAGTGGTACATGCACCCGAACGGTCAGCTGCCCGCGTACGAGTTCGCGTTCGGCGACGTCAACCCGCCGGTCCACGCGTGGGCGGTGTGGCGGATCTACAAGCTCGCCGGCGAGGCCGGCTTCGGCTACGACCGCGAGTTCCTCGAGCGCGCGTTCGACAAGTGCCTGATCAACTTCACGTGGTGGGTCAACCGCGAGGACGCCGAGGGCGACAACCTGTTCACCGGGGGCTTCCTCGGGCTCGACAACGTCGGCGTGTTCGATCGCAGCCAGCCGTTGCCGACCGGCGGCAAGCTGATCCAGGCCGACGCGACCGCGTGGATGGCGTTCTACTGCACGACCATGCTCGCGATGGGGCTCGAGCTCGCGCGCGAGGAGTCGGCGTATGCCGATCTCGCGCTCAAGTTCTTCGAGCACTTCGTCGCGATCGCGCGCGCGAGCAACAAGCTCGGCGGCTCCGGGCTGTGGAACGACGACGACGGCTTCTACTACGACGTGATGCAGACGCCCGACGGGCCGATGCAGCTGCGCATCCGCTCGGCGGTCGGCCTGGTCCCGCTGTTCGCGGTGGAGGCGCTCGACGACGAGCTGCTCCACCAGCTGCCGATCTTCAACGACCGGCTCGCGTGGTTCTTCGCGAACCGGCCCGAGCTCGCGCGCACGATCTCGACCGAGCTCGACGTCGATCACCAGCATCGCCTGCTCGCGATCCCGAGCCGCGAGCGGCTCGTCCGCGTGCTGCGCTACATGCTCGACGAGTCGGAGTTCCTGTCGCCGTACGGCATCCGCTCGCTGTCGCGCTATCACCGCGACCACCCCTACGTGCTGCCGCTCGACGGCCGGTCGTACGAGGTCCACTACTCGCCGGCGGAATCGGACAGCGGCCTGTTCGGCGGCAACTCGAACTGGCGCGGCCCGATCTGGTTCCCGATGAACTATCTGCTGATCGAGGCGCTCAAGCGCTACCACCACTTCTACGGCGACGGCCTCAAGGTCGAGTGTCCGACCGGGTCGGGGGTCATGCTCGATCTCGGCGAGGTGGCCGAGCAGCTCGAGCGCCGCCTGGTCGCGCTGTTCTTGCCCGACGCGCGCCGCCGGCGTCCGTGCCACGGCGGCAGCGCGCGCTACGCCGAGGATCCGGCGTTCCGCGATCTCGTGCTGTTCCACGAGTACTTCCACGGCGACGACGGCCGCGGGCTGGGCGCGAGCCACCAGACCGGGTGGACCGCGCTCGCGGCGAACCTGGTCGAGCGCGTGGCGTCCGCGCGCGCCGGCCTGGCCGAGCGCACCGACGCGCACCGCGCGCACGACGAGCACGTCGCCAAGCGCAATCGATGAGCGAAGCGAAGCGATCGCGGGGTCGGGACCTCGCCGGCTTCGCCGGTGGGGCGGGGGCAACGCCCCCGCGGGAACGATGACCGATCCGCGCGAGTGGCTCGAGGCCGACGGCACCGGCGGGTTCGCGATGGGCACCGCCGACGGCATCCGCACGCGGCGCTATCACGCGGTGCTGCTGGTCGCGACCCGCCCGCCCGAGGGCCGGATCGCGCTGGTCTCCGACCTCGAGGTGTACGTCGAGACCGCGCGCGGCCGGTGGGCGCTGAGCTCGCACCGCTACGCGGGCGACGTGGTCCACCCCGACGGCGCGAACCGGATCGCGCGGTTCGACCACGCGCCGTGGCCGCGCTGGGAATGGCAGCTGCCCGACGGCACGCGGATCGCGGGCGAGCTGGTCGCGATCCATCGCGCGCCGCGGGTCGCGCTGCGCTGGACGCGGCTGGCCGGCGAGGGCGCGGCGCGGTTGATCGTGCGGCCGCTGATCTCGGCGCGCGACTACCACTCGCTCGCGCGCGAGAACGCGAGCCTGCGGTTCGACGCCGAGGCCGGCGGCGAGCGCGTGACCTGGCGGCCGTACCACGGCGTGCCCGCGATCGCCGCGCTCGCGAACGCGCGCTACGATCACGCGCCGACCTGGTACCGGAGCTTCGTCTACGCCGAGGACCGCGCGCGCGGGCTCGATCACGAGGAGGACCTCGCGGCGCCTGGCAGCTTCGCGTTCGACCTCGCGGCGGCGCCCGCGCGGCTCGCGCTGGCCGCGCAGGCCGGGCTCGACGGCGAGCGCGCCGCGGACTACGTCGATCGCGCGTTCGCGGCCGAGCGCGCGCGCCGCGCCGCGTTCGCCACGCCGCTCCACCGCGCGGCCGACGCGTACCTCGTGACCCGCGGGCTCGGGCGCACCGTGATCGCCGGCTATCCGTGGTTCGCCGACTGGGGGCGCGACACGTTCGTGTCGCTGCGCGGGCTGTGCCTCGCGACCGGGCGGCGCGACGACGCGCGCGAGATCCTCGTGCAGTGGGCGGGCGCGGTCGACCAGGGCATGCTGCCCAACCGCTACAGCGAGGTCGACGAGGCGCCCGAGTACAACTCGGCCGACGGCGCGCTGTGGTTCACGATCGCGGCCGACGCCTACCTCGCCGGCGACGTCGCGCCGGGCGTGCGCGCCACGCTCGAGGCCGCGATCGCCGCCGCGATCGAGGGCCACGCGCGCGGCACGCGCCACCGCATCGCCGCCGATCGCGACGGCCTGCTCGCGTGCGGCGAGCCCGGCGTGCAGCTGACCTGGATGGACGCCAAGGTCGACGGCGACGTGATCACGCCGCGGATCGGCAAGCCGGTCGAGATCCAGGCGCTGTGGCTGAACGCGCTCGCGATCGCCGGCCGGCGCGACGCGCGCTGGCGCGAGCTGTTCGAGCGCGGCCGCGCCGCGTTCGCCGAGCGGTTCTGGAACGCCGAGCGCGGCCAGCTCTACGACGTGATCGACTGCGATCACGTCGCCGGCAAGCTCGACGGGGCGTGCCGGCCCAACCAGATCCTGGCGATCGGCGGGCTGCCGCTCGCGGTGATCGACGGCGAGCGCGCCCGTGCGGTGGTCGACGCGGTCGAGCGCCAGCTGGTGACGCCGGCCGGCCTGCGCTCGCTCGCGACCGACGAGCCGGGCTATCGCGGCCGCTACATCGGCGGCCGGGTCCTGCGCGACCGCGCGTACCACAACGGCACGGTGTGGCCGTGGCTCGCGGGGCCGTTCGTCGAGGCGTGGCTGCGCGTCCGCGGCGACACCGCGGCGGCGCGGCGCGAGGCCCGGGCGCGGTTCGTCGCGCCGCTCCATGCGCGGCTCGAGCTGTGCGGGCTCGGTCACCTGTCGGAGATCTGCGACGGCGATCCGCCGTGGCGGCCGGTCGGCTGTCCGTTCCAGGCGTGGTCGATGGCGGAGCTGCTGCGGATCGACGCGCTCACCGCATGAGGAAGAACCGGGTGAACGTGCCGCCCTTCTGGGTCTTGGGGAAGCGCGCCTTCTTGACCGCCGCGATCACGCAGTCGCCGCCGGGGGTGCCGTCGTAATCGCCGATCACCTGCGCGTTGCGCACGTGGCCGTCGGCCGCGACCTCGACGTGCACGCTGATCCGGCCGCGCATGTCGTTGCGAGGGCCGCACGCCAGCGCCGCGCCGCGGATCCGGCCGAGCCCGCTGCGGATCATGACCGGGCCGAGCCACGGCTGCGTGCTGCCCTCGGCCGGCGCGGGTGCCGGCTTCTGGTCGTCGAACTCGATCGGGCGCTCGAGCGGGATCGAGCCGCCCCTGGGCGCGGGGAACTTGAGCGTGCGCACGACGTCGGCGACGCAGTCGTCGAGCTTCTTGTCGACGCCCGCCGCCGAGACCTGGGTGGGATAGCCATCGAGCTCGACCGTCAGCTTCGCGGTCACCGTGCCGCGCAGCTCTGGGTTCACGCCGAGCTCGCGGTCGTAGCAGGCGTCGAGCTGGGGCTGGACCTTGGCGAACGCGGCGTCGACCGCCTTGCCGTCGATCGTCGGCTTGCCCGCGGGCGGCGGGTGCTGCACGGCCACGGCCGCGGCGGCGTCGCCCGGCGGTCCCGCGACCGGCGCGGCATCGGGCGGCGCGATCACGATCTCGGGCGTCTTGTCGATCGGCCGCGGCGCGGCATCGCCGGGCTCGACCGCCGCGCTCCTGTGCTTGCGCGCGGGCTTGTCTTCCTCGTGCGACATCGCGACGTAGCCGGCGGCGCCAGCGGCCGCGATGACGGCGAGCCCGGCGATCGCGAGCAAGGGCTTCTTGCTGCGCCTGGGCGGCGCCGCGAGCATCGAGACCTGCGGCGGGCCGGGCGGCGGCGTCGCGGGCGGCAACGTGCCGACCGTCTGGGCGAGCGCGATCGGCAGCGGCGCGGTGGGCAGCGCGACGCTGGTCCGGCCGTCGCCGATCGCCTCGAACACCCGCGCCACCTCCTGCATCGACTGCGGACGCGCGTCGGGGCTCTTCTCGAGCAAGCGCGCGAGCAGATCGTCGAGCGGCTGCGGCAGGTCCGGCACGATCGTGCGCGCGCGCGGCGGTAGCTCGTGCAGGTGCTTCGCGCACGCCTCGGCGATCGTCGTGACGAGGAACGGCGGCCGGCCGCACGCCATCTCGAACGCGACGCAGCCGAACGAGTAGACATCGGCGCGGCGATCGACCTTCGACGCGTCGCCCCACTGCTCGGGCGCCATGTACGCCGGCGTGCCCATCGTGCCGATCGTGCGCGGCGACGAGCTCGCGATCGTGTCGGTCAGCTTGGCGATGCCGAAGTCGAGGATCTTGACTCGCTCGCCGCGCGCCAGCTCGCGATCCGGCACCAGGTAGATGTTGTCGGGCTTGAGATCGCGGTGGGTGATGCCGGCGCCGTGGGTCGCGGCGAGCACGCTCGCGATCTGGCGGCCGATGTCGCCGATCTCGGCGAGTCCGAGCCGCCCGACCCGCTGGAGCCGCGCCGCGAGGGTCTCGCCCTCGAGGAACTCCATGATCAGGTAGGCCTGGCCACCCGTGGTGTAGCCGCAGTCGAAGATCTTGACGATGCCGGCGTGCTGGATGCGCTCGACCGCGCGCGCCTCGTTGAAGAACCGGCTGACGTACTCCTGGTCGGCCGAGACCTCCGGTCGCAAGATCTTGACCGCGACGCGCGTGCCGACGCTGGTCTGGTGGGCGAGGAACACTTCGCCCATGCCGCCGCGACCGAGCCGGTCCGCGACCTTGAAGTTGCCGATCGTCTCGCCGATCACCCAGCTCGAAGTTATCACGGTGATACCCTCGACGCCTGATGCGCGTCGCGACCGTGGCCTCGCTCGTCGCCTTCGCGTGCTCGGCGCCGCCGAAGCAGGCGGGACCGGTCGCGCCGCCGAGCGCACCGGTGGCAACGCCGAGCGCGCCGTCCGCGCCCGCACCGGCACCGGCACCGCCGCCCGCGCCGGCGCCCGATGCCACCGTGGTCAGGGTCACGCTCGGCGACGTCGGGCTCGAGGCGAGCTCGCTCGATCGCACCGCGGACCCGTGCGTCGACTTCTATCAGTTCGCGTGCGGCGGCTGGCTCGAGACCAACCAGATCCCGCCGGATCGGCCGCGCTGGAGCCGCGGCAGCGAGCTCGCCGAGCGCGTCCGCGCCGAGCTCGGGGGCCTGCTCGACGATGACACCCGCGCGGCGGCGGGGGACGCGCTCGGCAAGAAGCTCGGCGACTACTACGCGTCGTGC
>DATJAE010000429.1:0-9608 GCA_035516595.1 Kofleriaceae bacterium
GACGAATGTCCCGCGACAGCACCGACGTGCGACTCGACGACACATTCGTGTCGAGGTTGCGTCAGCGACACCGAGTGCTCGAGCGAGGTTTGCGATTCGAGCTCCGGTACGTGCTTGGCTGCATCGGCCGTCCTATACGCCTCCCCTTCCGGCGGTGATGCCGCGTCGTGTGCGCAAGCGGACCCATGTTCGATCACGCATGCCTTCGCCGTTGTGGACCAGACGCGCGAGACGGTGAAGCTCTCGGCAGGAACCTACGCAGCGAGTCTCTCGGTCGTCGGCAAGACCGTGATCCTGGATGGCATCGGAGCCACCTTGAATGCCACCTCGTCTGCGAGCGCGTTCTCGATCGGAGCGGGAGCTCGGTTGCATGTCGTTGGCCTCTCGATCGTGAACCTAAATGCTACCGAGGCAGTGGACTGTGAGTCGAGCACCGCTGTTCCGACGTTCGAGCTCGACCAAGCATCGATCGACAGTGTTGGCGTTCCGATCTACGGCGATCCCTGTTCGATCACAATCACGCAGGCGAAGATCCATGGACGGACTGCCGGAAACTTCGCGTTTCTTGCGGCTGGTAACGGCTCGGTCGCAACGATCGATCGAAGCCTGTTCGACGGCGGGGATGGAGTCGTGGCTGGTGCGCAGGCGACTGTACGCGTGACCAACAGCGTGATCTCGAATCAGACCGGGCCCGATGGAGCCTTCATCGGGGGCGAGCTCCTTGGCAGCTCTCCGGGCTCGATGTTCGTGTCGTTCTCGACAGTGGTGAACTCGCTCGTCAAGTGCGGGTCCGGCGTACCGATCTGCGCGGCTGGCACTGCTCCCGGCGCGTGCATCGACAACTCGATCGTGTTCAACGGCGGAAGCGACGTACCGAGCGATACCGTCAGTGGGTCGGCATGCAACGCGACCTACGTACTCGCCTATCCGCAGTCGTCGGCGCTCGTCGGAGGCAACGACATGCTCGGCGTGAATCCTGCGCTCTCGGATCCCGGCAACGGCGATTATCACTTGCAGGCGAGCAGCCCGGCTGTGGATGCCGCAGATCCCTCCGCGACCGACCCGATCGACTACGACGGCGTCTCGCGCCCGCAGGGACCACGCAGCGATCTCGGCGCCTTCGAGTACAAGCCGTAACCTACGGGTACTCCGGATCGGGTTCCGGCTCGGCGTGGACGTGGGTCCACAAGCTGCGCACCAGGTCGATCGGCCAGGCCTCGCGCACGCCGGGGCCGGCGGGTCCGCCGTAGATCTCGCGCGATCCGGTGTGGTCGTGTGCGCTCGCCCACGCGAAGCACGCGTCGCGGCGGGCGCGGTCGGCGAGCACCTCGTCGAAGATCCGCGCGCCGGCGGCGATCCGCCGCGCGACATCGGCGAACCGACCGACGCGGATCTCGGGCGCCTCGACCGGGAACACCAGCGCGCGCTCGCGGCCGCTGCGCTCGATCATGTCGAGCAGCAGCATGCCGGGCGCCAGGTCGCGATGATGCACCGCGCGGTGCTCGATCAGGTGCTGCTCGTTGTGCACGAGATCCATGACCAGCGCGCGCTCGTCGGCGTGGCCGCGCGCGTAGGCGTCGCACATGAACCGCGGCGTGCGTGGCGGCGCGATCGCAGCGAGGTCGCCGGCGAGGTACGAGCACACGTGGTGCCACGCGTCCCAGAAGATGAGGAAGTTGCCGCGCTCGAGCAGCACGAACAGCGAGCGCATCGCGTCGCGCATCGCGACGTCGCGCGGGTGGTCGCTCGCGATCCGGCGCGCCAGGTCGGTCATCAGGTAGCCGGCGTTGCGCGACACCAGGTGGGCCATCAGCAGCCAGGGCAGCTCGGGCGGATGCGCCCGGGTCCAGGCGTAGAGCTCGAGGTAGCTCGCGGTCCGCGCCACGTTGTCGCGATTGCGCTCGGCGAGCTCGGCGCGCCAGGTCAGGGGCTCCACCTGCGAGTGATAGCGCATCGACCAGGCCAAGCGCGCGCGACCGATGTAAGATCGCGCCATGCGCTCCGGCCCGTTCGCGCTCGTCCTCCTCGCGGGGTGCAGCGCGAGTGCGTTCGATTCGGCCGGTCAGGCCCGCAAGGCGGCGCACGGGCTCGAGCGCGCGATCGCGCGCAGCGTGCAGCTCGCGATCGACGGCTACAACGCCGCCGACAGCGACAGCGTGCCGGATCAGCTCGCGCCGGGCGACGCCGCCGGCACGCTCGCGATCACCGGCGCGATCGATCGCGGCTCGCCGACCACGCTGCGGCTCTACGTCGGCATGGCCGGCTACGCCGACGGCAAGATCAGCTACGACACCGGCACGGATCCATCGATGCAGCCGTACCTCCAGCTCGCGATCCGCGGCGGCACGTTCACCGGCACGCTCACCGGGTCGTACGCGATGTCGGGCGAGCTCACCGGCGACGTGACGATCGATGTCGAGCTGGTGGGGCGCGCGACGCCGAGCTCGAGCGGCGCGCTGACCCGCGTGCCCGGCGCGACCGTCGCCAGCGGCACGGCGATCACCACGAACGGGATGTCCGACGTTCACCTCGTGTTCTAGGTGGAGTACCGGTTCGGCGACCTGACGATCGCGGCGACCCACGTCGAGCGCGTCGTGTTCCCCGACGTCTCGGTCACCAAGGGCGACGTGCTGGCCTACTACCACGACGTCGCGCCGGTCATGCTGCCCGAGCTGCGCGACCGCGCGCTCACGCTCGAGCGCTTCACCAAGGGCCTGGCCGGCGGCGGCTTCTACCAGAAGCACTGGCAGAAGCACTTTCCGGCGTGGATCGATCGCGCCGAGCTCGGCGGCAAGACCCGCGTGGTCTATCCGATCTGCAACAGCGCCGCCGCGCTGGTGTACTTCGCGAACCAGGGCGCGCTGGCGTTCCACGTGTGGACCAGCCGCGCCGCGCGCCCGCTCGCGCCGGATCTGCTGGTGTTCGATCTCGATCCGCCCGAGCGCGGCTTCGAGCTCGTGCGGTTCGCCGCGCGCGCGATCCACGACGTGCTCGGCGAGCTCGCGCTGCCGACGTTCGTCAAGACCACCGGCTCCAAGGGGCTGCACGTCGTGGTGCCGCTCGACGGCAAGGACGACTTCGCCACGGTGGGCGAGCTCGGCCACCGCATCGCCGCCGCGCTGTGCGCGCGCCACCCCGACCAGCTCACGACCGAGTTCTACAAGAAGGATCGCAAGGGCCGGCTGTTCATGGACACCATGCGCAACGCGCCGGGCGCGACCGTGGTCGCCGCGTACTCGCTGCGCGGTCGGCCGAACGCGCCGGTGTCGGCGCCGATCGAGTGGTCCGAGCTCGACGATCCGGCGCTGCGGGCCGACGGCTTCACGCTGCGCGAGCTGCGCGCGCGGCTCGACCGCCGCGGCGATCCGTGGCGCGCGCTGCGATCTCGCGAGGCTTCGGCGCGCAGCGCGCTCGCGGCGCTGGTATCGTCCGCGTCATGAAGTGTCCTGCCTGCGCGACCGAGATGGTGGCCGTCACGATCCGCACGGTCGAGATCGATCGCTGTCCCGGTTGCGGCGGCGTCGTGCTCGACAAGGGCGAGCACGAGACGATCGAGGAGCTCGGCCTGGCCCACGTGATCGAGGGCGGGGTGGTCGCGACCGGCCAGCACCGCGACACGCCGGCGCGCTGCCACGCGTGCGCGCGCGAGATGATCGCGCTGCGCGGCGCGGGCGACGTCGAGTACGACTGGTGCGACGGCTGCGAGCGGCTGTTCTTCGATCGCGGCGAGCTCACCGCGCTCGGCGCGTTCGCGGCCGATTAGGGGAACGTCACCGGCGGCGGCGGGAACGCCGGGCGCGCGAGCAGGTAACCCTGCGCGTAGCGCGCGCCGGCGGCGATCACCGCGTCGAGCTCCTCGCGGGTCTCGACGCCCTCGGCCACGACCCGCGAGTCGAGCTCGCTGCACAGCCGCACGATCGCGGCGACCAGCTTGAACAGCCGCGTGTTGCGGGTGAGCCCGGCGATCAGCCCGCGATCGAGCTTGACGATGCGCGGCAGCAGATCGGCGATGTACTTGAGGTTCGAGTAGCCGGCGCCGAGATCGTCGACCACGAGGTGCACGCCGCGCCCGCGCACCTCGTCCAGCATGTTCTGGCACAGCCGGAAGTGCGACAGCGGCACGGCCTCGGTGATCTCGAGGTAGACATCCTCGCTGTGCTGGAAGATCGGATCGTCGGGCTGGACCACGAACGGCTGGTTGAGCTCGGCCGGGTGGATGTTGAGGAACAGCGGGTGGGTCGTGCAGCCGTCGAGCGACATCGCGCGCAACACGCGGCCGAGCTCGCCGGTGCACGACGCGGCGACGGCGGCATCGAACAGCGCGAGCGGGCCGTCGAACTCGGGCGCGTTGGTCCGGGCGAGCGCCTCGTACGCGAACACCTTGCGGGTCTTGAGATCGACGAGCGGCTGGAACGCCACCCACACCTCGCGCTGGGCGATCACCCGCCGGATCGCCTCCGTATGTTCCCCGGCGCCGATGGGCCAGCTTATCACGCGCCGGCGACGCCGAGCAGCCGGCCGATGCCCGCGGTGGCCGCCATCGCGAGCGCGCCGCCGATCGTGACGCGCAACGCGGCCCGGCCGAGCGGCGCGCCGCCGAGCCGGCCGCCCAGCGCGCCCAGCACCGCGAGGCTGACCACCGTGATCGCGGCGATCGCGTAGAGCCGGAGCGAGCTCGGCGCGATCACCAGGCCGATCAGCGGGACCAGCGCGAACAGCGAGAAGCTCGCCGCCGACACCCACGCCGCCATCAGCGGCCGCGCGCGGGATTGTTCGCTGATCCCGAGCTCGTCCCGCATGTGGGCGCCGAGCTGGTCGTGGGCGGTCAGCTGCTCGGCGACCTGGAGCGCCAGCGCACGGTCGAGGCCGCGCCGCACGTAGATCCCGGCGAGCTCGAGCAGCTCGGCGTCGGGCGCGGTCGCGAGCTCCTCGCGTTCCTTCGCGATCTCCGCGTGCTCGGCGTCGCGCTGCGAGCTCACCGACACGTACTCGCCCACCGCCATCGACATCGCGCCGCCGACCAGCCCGGCGACCCCGGCGGTCAGCATCGCGCGGGTCGAGGTCTCGGCGGCGCCGACGCCGATCATCAAGCTCGACACCGACACGATCGCATCGTTGGAGCCGAGCACCGCGGCGCGCAGCCATCCGGTCGTCTCGCGCTTGTGGGTCTCGCGGTGATGTCGATGGCGCATGCGCGAAGTGTACGCGCAGGCGCGCGGGGCTCCCACTCAGGCCTTGCCGGGCAGCACCGAGCGGACGCCGAGCCGGTTGCGCAGCTTGTTGCCGAACAGCGCGCCCGAGATCCCGGCGGCGATCGCGCTCAGCGTGAAGCCCGCGGCGTAGGTGTAGCCGATGGCCGCGCCGGCGATGCTGGCCGCACCCTCCGAGCCGCCCAGGCTATCGACCGCGGAGGCGACCGAGCGCGCGACCACGACGTAGTAGAAGATGCCGAGGCCGATGCTCGCGACCGCGAACGAGCCGATCACCCGGCCGATCCCGGCGCGGCTGACGAACGTCGCGAGCGTGGCGCCGGCGCCGTAGATCGCGAGATAGACCGCGCACGTCGCCTTGAACGTGAGGTGGTGCGAGACCACGTGCGGGATCAGATACGTCACGCCGATCGCGACGGCGAGGGTGGCGAGCGCGAACAACCAGGTCGAGTTGGGGGGCAGCTTCGAATCGGTAGCCATGGGAATCCTCCTGTCCCCGCTCGCATTGGCAAGCGGCATGCCGCGCGCCGGAGCGCGCAACCGTCGAGGATCGCGCCGCGCGCGGTCGGCCGTGACGTCACGTGACAGCCGCGGTGTCAGCCGATACGCTGCGTCCGTGCGATCCACGATCGACGACGCGTCGAGCGCCGCGGGCGGCAGCGCCGACCTCGTGCCGGTGGTCGTGGTCGCGGCGGTCGGCACGACCCCGGCGGCGCGCGTGTTCCCGGCCGACCGCGAGGTCGCGCTCGGGCGGCGGGTCGAGGCCGGCACGCGGGCCGCGGACCTCGACGACGAGCGGATGTCGCGCGAGCACGCGACCGTGCGGTTCGAGCGCGGCGCGTGGGTCGTGATCGACCGCGGCAGCCGCAACGGCACCTTCGTCGACGGCGAGCGCATCACCGGCGAGGTCCGCAAGCGCGGCAACGTGGTCGTGCGGCTCGGCCACACCGTGTTCCTGCTCGTCCCCGACGGCCGCGGCTACGACCAGCTCGGCGACGATCGCGGCGAGCACGTGATCGGCCCCGAGCTCGCGCGGCTGCACGACCAGGTGCGGCGCCTCGCCGACAGCCCGACCCTGCTCGTCCACGGCGAGAGCGGCTCGGGCAAGGAGCTGATCGCGCGGCTCTATCACGGCGCCGGGCCGCGGGCCGGCGGCCCGTTCGTCGCGGTCAACTGCGCCACGATCCCCGAGGGCGTCGCCGAGCGCCTGCTGTTCGGTGCGCGCAAGGGCGCGTTCTCCGGCGCGCAGGACGCGGTCGGCTACCTGCAAGCCGCGCACGGCGGCACGCTGTTCCTCGACGAGATCGCCGACCTCGACCTCGCGGTGCAGGCCAAGCTGCTGCGCGCGCTCGAGACCCGCGAGGTGACGCCGGTCGGCGCCAACGCGCCGATCGCGATCGAGCTCGGCATCGTCGCGGCGAGCCACCGCGAGCTGCGCGCCGCGGTCGCGACCCGCGACTTCCGCGACGACCTGTACTACCGGCTCGCCCGCGCGGTCGTGCACCTGCCGCCGCTGCGCGCGCGCAAGCTCGACGTCGCGCGCCTGGTCGTGCGCGAGCTCGCCGCGGCCGACCGCGGCCTTGCGGCCCACGCGCGGCTGATCGAGGCCTGCTGCATCCGCCCCTGGCCGGGCAACGTGCGCGAGCTGCGCGCCGCCGTCGACCGTGCCGCCGGCGCCGCGCGCGCTGCCGGTCGCGACGTCGTGCGCCCCGAGGACCTGCCCGAGCACGCCGGCCTGCCGGTCGGCGACGCGCCGGCCGCCGCGTCGCCCGACTCCGCGCCGGTGCGCGCCGCGCCCGCCGCGCTCGACAAGGCGGCGATCGTCGCGGCGCTCGACGCGGCCGGCGGCGTGGTCAGCGTCGCGGCGCGCGCGCTCGGCCTGCACCGCACCCAGCTGTATCGCCTGATGGACAAGCACGGCATCGCGCGCGACGAGTAGCGAGCCGGTCACGAGCTACCGGCGCTCGAGGAACCCTCTCCCCGCGAAGATCGCAGGCCTGGCCTTCTCGATCCGCGCCGTCCGCGTCGCGGACTGCTTCGCGCGGGCGAAGTGAAACAGGTATCCCCGCTGCCGACCCGGCGTCAGCGCCTCGAACGCGCGCTCGAACCGCGGATCCGAGCGGAACTGCGCCTTCAACTCGTCGGGTACGCGAAGCTTCGGGGGCCTGGTCTTCACCTTCCATCCGGCCTTCGCAGCCGCCATGGCCTCGCGCACGTAGAGCTCGATCGTCGCCGCCATCGCAGCGATCTGCTCGGCGCTGGTGAACTTCATCACGCGCGCGGCCTGAACCTGCCCGAGCCGGACCAACAGCTGCTTCGGGTCCTCCAGCAGCGCGCCCTGAAAGAACCCCAGCGCACAGTATTCCTTGAAGCCCTGAATGATGACGACGTTCCTGCCATCCAGCGTGTAACAGGGCTTCCCCCACTTGCGCTCCGCTCGCAGATCGAACCCGGCCAGGATGTCTTGCAGCGCGGCAATCTCGGCTCGCCAGCGCGCTCGATACGCCATCTCCATGGTCGCAACCTACCACCGAGGCCAAAGCGCATCGCAAGAACCCGCGCGGGCTGCGACCGTCGCGGCACGGGCGGCTCGCGACGTACCTCCGGTGCTCGCTCGGCGCGGGCGGCAAGCCCGCGCCTCGCTGCGCTCCGGGGGTGCGCCGCGATCCGCCTCCCGCCGCTCGGCCTCGCCTCGCGGGGTTCGCAAGATGCGCTTTAGCGATGGGTCGCCAGCCACGCGCCGACCTCGGCGCGCGGGCCCTTCACCGCGTCGCCGATCTCGGTCAGCGTGGCGAACGAGGTCCGGGCGAGCTCGCGTGCACGCGCGCGATCGCCGTGCGAGTCCCACAGCGCCTGGGCGAGCGCGAACTGATAGCTCGCGAGGTTGTCGGGGTCGTTGCTGTTCGGGTCGGTGAGCGAGATCGCGCGCTCGAGCGGCGGGATCGCGTCGGCGGGGCGGCCGAGCGCGGTCTGGCAGCGCGCGACGTCGTAGAGCGCGAAGCCGACGATCGGCGAGCTCGCGCCCATCGAGTGCTCGAGCGCGGCCTGCGCGCGCTGCGCCGACGCGAGCGCGTCGGGATAGTGCTTCATCGTGATCAGCACGTCGGTCAGGTTGATCAGCGTGATGCCGAGGTCGGATTCGTCGCCGGTCTTCTCGTAGATCGCGATCGCGCGCCGGAACAGCGCGACCGCCGGCTCGGCCTTGCCGAGGTCGTGATCGGCGCTGCCCAGCGAGGCGAGCGCGCTCGCCAGCGCCGGCGCCTCCGGGCCGTGGTTGTGCTCGGCGATGTCGATCGCGCGCTGCAGGTGCGGCAGCGCGTCCGTGGTGTGGCCGCCGTCGACCAGCACGTCGCCGATCGTCTTCTCGGTGCGCGCGACCTGATCGGACTGCGCGCCGAACACGTGCTCGCGCACGGCGAGCGCGGCGCGGCAGGCGGCGAGGCCCTCGTCGAACTTGCCGGTGCGCAGCAGCAGCTCGCACTCGACCTGGAGGTCATCGGCGGTATCGGGGTGCTGGTCGCCGAGGATCGCGCGGTCGATCGCGAGCGCGCGATCGAGCCATTGCCGCGACTGCGCGTAGTCGCCGCGGCCCTCGGCGGCCTTGCCCAGGCAGGCGAGCGCCGGCCGCACGTCGAGCGAGCCCTCGCCGTGTAGCTTGCCGGCGAGCTCGAGCGCCTGGCGGCAGCTCGCGTCGGCGTCGGCGAACTTGCTCGCCTGGTTCATCGCGCGGCCGTGCTCGAGGTCGAGCGCGGCGCGCTCGTCGGGATCGCCGCTGCGCGCCGCCGCGGCGCGCGCCGCGACCAGCGTGGTCTCGTAGCGGTCCGGGCGGTCGCCTTGCTTGCCGGCGAGCGCGAGCAGGTCGATCCACGCGCGCACCGCGGTCTGGTCGTCGCGCGCGCCCGCGGCGACCTCGGCGGCCTCGCGCAGGTCGGCCTCGGCGTGCGCGTCGCCGAGCGCGAGCTCGAGGTGGCCGGCCGCGGCGAGCACGCGGCCGAGCGACGGTGGATAGCCGAGCGCGCGGGCCTGCGCGATCACCGGCCGCAGCTTGCCGAGCGCCCCGGCGTAGTCGCCGCGGTGGCCCTGCACCTCGGCCTCGGCGAACGCGCCGGCGATCGTCGCGACCGCAGCGCGCTGATCGATGCGCGGCGGCGTGATCGCCGAGGCGGGGCGATGCGCGCAGTCGACCAGCGTCGCGGCCACCTGGTCGGCGCGATCGAGCACCTCGGCCGACGGCGGATCGGCGAGCGCGTGCGCGACCGCGGCGAGCGAGTCGAGCTGGTCGTCGAGGCAGGCCGCGTCGATCCCGCGCGCCGGCGTGTCATCGACCGTGGCGCGGCACGCCGCGATCCGCTGGACGCGGAGCCGCTCGGCGTAGCGATCGAGCTCGCCGGCCACGCG
>DATJAE010000430.1:0-5960 GCA_035516595.1 Kofleriaceae bacterium
TCGATCGCCCCGGCGAGCACGCGCTGCTCGGCCCGTTCGTCGACGGCCTCGTCCAGGGCGCGCACGTCTCCGCGCTCGCGAGCCTGGCCGCCGAGATGCTCGCGGGCGATGACGGCGGTACCGCGCTCGACCTGGCGGCCCGGCTGCCGCTCGATCCGATCGCGGGTGCGCTGGTCGGGCAGCTCGAGCACCCGAGCCCGGTGCGCCGCGTGCAGGCGTGCGCCGCGGTGGTCCTGCTCGATCACGCGGCGGTCGATCCCACGCTCGCCGCGCGGCTCGCCGACGCTTCGCCCGACGTGGCCGCGGCGGCGACCCGCGCGCTGCGCGAGCGCGGCCGGACCGACCTGCTCGCCAGCGCGCCGCGCCGCGCGAGCGTGACGGTCGGCCGCGGCGAGCTCGCGGTGCCCGCGCTCGGCGAGCTGGTGCAACACGCGCTGATCGCGCACGCCGAACAACAGCCCTCGCCGTGCGCCGCGCTCGCCGCCGAGGTCCTGCTCGGCTCGCCCGCGGGCCTCGAGCTCGCGGCCGACCTGATCGCGAACGCGCCCGAGGCGCTGTACGTGCTCGCCGCGCCGCGCGCCGAGCAAGACGCCGGCGTGCTCGCGCCACCCGGACCGCGCGCCGGGTTCGCGCGCGCCGCGCTCGGCCTCGCCGCCGCCGGCCCGGGCGACGAGCTCGGCGCGCTCGCGCTGTACACGCTGGCGCGCCTGTCGGCCGGCGACGCGACGCTCGCGGAGGTCGTCGCCGACGCGCTCGCGGCGAGCGACGGTCAGGCCGCGCTGCTGGTCGCCGCGCTCGGCGAGCTGCGGGTCGCGAGCGAGCCGGTCGCCGCCGCGCTCGCGCCGCTGCTCGATCCGGCGCAGCCGATCGGCGCGCGCGTGCTGGCCGCGGCGGTGTGCGGGCGCGCCCTGCCCCGCGATCACGCCGCGTGGGCGCAGGTCCGCGAGCTCGGCTCGCTCGGCTCGCTCGCCGGCGCCGCGGCGTGGAGCGCGCTGCGCGATCGCGCGCGGCGTCACTCGTCGTCGAGCTGAGGCTCGGGCTCCGCGGTCGGCGGCGGGCGCGGCGGCGCCGGCGCCTGCCACGCGGCCTCGACCAGCACGCGAACCTCGGGCGCGCCGATCTGGTCGTCGAGCCCGATCCCGCCGCGCACGCCGATCGTGAGATCCGGCCGCGGCTGGCCGACCAGACCGAGCCGCGCCTCGACCGGCGACGGCCCGAGCATGTGCGAGACGTTGTCGCCGAGCACGCCGACCAGCTCGCCGGCGAGCTTGAGCTGGTCGGGCACGCACCACAGCCCGAACACCGGCGGCAGCGCGACCGTCGCGCCGATCCCGCCGGTCAGCTCGTCGCCGACCACGCGATCGCCGACGTCGACCTCGGCGGCGCGCAGCCGGATCCCGCCGGTCGCCGCGAGCGTCACGCCGTGCGCCAGCGTGGCGCGCGCGATCAGCAGCCACGCCGCGGTGAACCGCGCCTCGCCGGCGAACTCGTGGTCGTCGCCGGTCGGCAGCGTGAGCTCGCCGCGCAGGAACACGGACAAGCGCGACCCGCCCGCGACGTGGACGCGCGCGCCGAGCGCGAGATCGCCGAGCACCCAGTGCGCGAGCCCGGCGTCGTCGCCGAGCATCTCGAGCCGATCGCCGACCTGGTGCGATACGGCGAGCCTCGCGTCGATCACGATGCTCGTCCCGAACGACACCGCGCCGCCGAGCGCGAGCGTCTCGCGGTGATGGACCGGCGCGGTCACGATCGATCCGCTGCGCAGCACGATCGGATCGTCGAGGAAGCCGAGCTGCGCGCCGAGCGCCCAGCTGTCGACCGGCGCCCCGCCGTCGAAGCCGAGCTCGACCCGGCCGGGCGGCTCGTCGAGCCGATCGACCTCGATCGCCTCGGGGCGATCGACCGGCGCGTCGGCGTGCGCGACCGCGGCGAGCGCGACCACCAGCGCCGCGGCGCGCGTCATCCCATGATCCGCGAGCCCAGCTCGTAGACCCGCACCGGCGACAGGTGGCGGTAGCGCGACACCTGCGTGCGCAGCTGCGCGATCTGATCGATCACGTCGCGCCGGCTCGCGCCCTTGGCGAGCATCGCGCGGGCGCGCTCGACGATCGCGCCGCGCGCGGCCTTGGGATGATAGATGAACGTGCGCGCGAACCGGACCTCGCCGCCGGAGGCCGAGCCCAACCCGACCAGCCGGAGCTCGGCGACGTCGCCGACCTCGACGCCGTGCAGCGTGCGCTGCTCGCTGACGTGAAACTCGGCACCGCCGAGCAGGTCGAGCAGCTCGATCCGGCCGCGCGCCATCGCGCGGATCTCGAACAGGCTGCGCTGCGAGGTCACCAGCGCGGCGACCACGTCGGCCTTCGGATCGCCCGCAGCGCGCAGCTCTCGCGCGGTGAGCGCGGCCGGCGGCAGCTCCGCGCCCGGCGCGACCCGCTCGACCACGTACCACTCGACGAACGCCGCGCTCCACGCCTCCCACAGCTCGTCGTCCTGGTGGACCTTGCCGCGGCGCTCCTCGTAGTCGCGGCGCGCCAGCCCGGCGGCCTCGGTGTCCGCGGTGTGGCGCGCGTAGAGCTCCTCGAGCACCTGATCGAGCAGCGCGGCGGCGGTCATTTCCGCGCCCTGGTCAGCTCGTCGCGAAACCGCGCGAACAGGTAGCACGCGTCGTGCGGCCCCGGGCTCGCCTCGGGGTGGTACTGCACGCTGAAGATCGGCTTGCGGTCGACCGCGATGCCCTCGTTGGAGTGATCGAACAGGTTGTCGTGCGTCGCGTGCACGCCGCTCGGCAGGCTGTCCGGATCGACCGCGAAGCCGTGGTTCTGCGACGTGATCTCGACCTTGCCGGTCGTGCGATCGAGCACCGGGTGGTTGCCGCCGTGGTGGCCGAACGGCAGCTTGAACGTGCGCGCGCCGAGCGCGAGCGCGAGCACCTGGTGGCCCAGGCAGATCCCGAACACCGGCTTGCCGCTCGCACACAGCTCGCGCACCGTCGCGATCGCGTAGCCGACCGCCGCCGGATCGCCGGGGCCGTTGGACAGGAAGAACCCGTCGGGCCCGAGCGCGAGCGCATCCTTCGCGCTGGTCGTCGCCGGCACGACGGTGACGCGCGCGCCGATGTCACGCAGCTGGCGCAGGATGTTCTGCTTGATCCCGAAGTCGTAGGCGACGACGTGGAACGCGACCGGCGGCGGCGGCGCGGCGCGGCGGTCGTCGCTCGCCCGCCAGGTCGGCTCGCTCCACTCGTAGCGCTCGGCGCAGGTGACGCGCGGCACCAGGTCCTGGCCGTCCATCGCCGGCGCGGCGCGCACGCGCACGAGCACCGCATCGGTCTCGCCGACGTGCGGCGTGATCGCGCCGCGCATCGCGCCGGTGTCGCGCAGCACGCGGGTGAGCGCGCGGGTGTCGATGCCCTCGAGGCCGGGCACGCCCGCGGCGCGCAGCAGCTCGTCGAGCGAGCCCCGGGATCGCCAGCTCGCCTCGACCGGCGACAGCTCGCGCACCACGAACCCCGCGCACGCGATGCGGCGCGCCTCGACGTCCTCGGGGTTGACCCCGACGTTGCCGATCTGGGTCGCGGTCATCGCGATGATCTGCCCGCAGTACGACGGATCGGTCACGATCTCCTGGTAGCCGGTGATCGAGGTGTTGAACACGACCTCGCCGATCGACTCGACCCGCGCGCCGAACCCGTCGCCGCGGAACACCCGGCCGTTCTCGAGCACGAGCGCGGCGGGCCAGCCGGTCACGCCAGCCTCCCGTCGAGGTCGAACGCCGCGCGGCCCTCGACCAGGGTGAGCACCGCGCGCCCCGCCAGGGTCTGGCCGATGAACGGCGAGTTCTTCGACTTGCTGGCGAGCGCGTCGGCGACGACCGTGAACGGCCGCTCGGGATCGATCACCGCGAGGTCGGCGACCGCGCCGACCGCGAGCGAGCCGCCGGGCAGCCCGAACGCGCGCGCCGGCCCGCCGGTCAAGGCCGCGATCGCGCGGCGATCGTCGAGCGTGCCCATCCGCACGAAGTCGAGCACGATCGGCAGCGCCGTCTCCAGGCCGAGCATGCCCGGCGCGGCGCACTCGAACTCGACGTCCTTCTCGACCGGCGAGTGCGGCGCGTGGTCGGTCGCGATCGCGTCGATCGTTCCGTCGACCAGCGCCTCGAGCAGCGCCTCCTGGTCGGCCGCCGTGCGCAGCGGCGGCATGACCTTGGTGCGGGTGTCGTAGTGGCTGCACGCCTCGTCGGCGAGCGCGAGGTGGTGCGGCGTGACCTCGCAGGTCACCGGCAGGCCGCGCCGCTTGGCGTCGCGCACCAGCGCGACCGTGCGTGCGGTCGACACGTGCGCGACGTGGTAGCGCGCGCCGGTCCACTCGACGATCTCGAGATCGCGCGCGACCATCGCGCTCTCGGCGCACGCCGGCTGGCCGCGGATGCCGATCCGGGTCGACACCGCGCCCTCGTTCATCGCGCCGCTCTCGGCGAGCTCGAGATCCTCGGCGTGCTGGACCAGCGGCAGATCGAACGTCTTGGCGTACTCGAGCGCGCGCCGCATCAGCCCGGCGTTCATCACCGGCCGGCCGTCGTCGGAGATCGCGACGATCCCGGCCTCCTTCATCTCGGCGATGTCGGCCAGCGCCTTGCCCTCGAGGCCGTGCGTGATCGCGCCGATCGGCCGCACCCGCACCGCGCCGACCTCGCGCGCGCGCCGCACGATCAGCTCGGTGATCGCGCGCTGGTCGTTGGTCGGCCGCGTGTTCGGCATGCAGCACACCGTGGTGAACCCGCCGGCGGCCGCGGCGCGCGTGCCGGTCTCGATGTCCTCCTTGTATTCCTGACCCGGCTCGCGCAGGTGGACGTGGAGGTCGATCAGGCCGGGAACGATCCACAGGTCGCGGACGTCGACGATGCGCGACGCGACCAGGCCGCGCCCGATCTCGATCACCCGGCCGCCGGCGATCCGCACGTCGGCCGCCTGATCGATCGGACGGCCCGCCGCGGGGTCGAACACGCGGCCGCCGCGCAAGACCAGATCGCCCGGATCCATCGCTGCGGTTGATACCACGGCTGATATGCTCGCGGCATGACGACCGCCGGGATCGTGATCATCGGCGACGAGATCCTGACCGGCAAGTTCGTCGAGGAAAACGCGGCGTTCCTGATCGGCGAGCTCCGCACGCTGGGCGTGGCGCTCCGCCGGATCACGGTGATCCCCGACGACCTCGAGGACATCGCGGCGACCGTGCTCGACCAGTCGGGCCGGTTCGATCACGTGTTCACCTCGGGTGGCGTCGGGCCGACCCACGACGACATCACGATGGCCGCGATCGCGCGCGCGTTCGGCACGACGATCGTGCGCCACCCCGAGCTCGAGGCCCGGGTGCGCGGCTACTGGAAGGACAAGCTCGCCGACGCCAACCTGCGCCTGGCCGACGTCCCGGCCGGCGCCGAGCTGGTGTACGGCAAGGACCAGATCTGGCCGGTGATCGCCTATCGCAACGTCTACATCATGCCGGGGGTGCCGACCCTGTTCCGCCGCAAGTTCGTCGACATCCGCGACCGGTTCCGCACCGAGCCGGTCACCGCGGCGCGGCTCTACGTCGACCTCGAAGAGGGCGAGCTCGCGCCGCACCTCGACGCGGTGGTCGCGCAGTTCGGCGGCGTCAAGATCGGCAGCTACCCGCGGTTCTCCGAGCGCGACTTCCGCGTGTTGGTCACGCTCGAGGGCGCCGAGGGCGCCGAGGTCAGCGCCGCGTACGCCGCGCTCGCCGCGCGGATCGCCGATCGCGTGGTGCGGCGCGAGGAGCCGCACGCGGTCGGCTAGGCGAGCAGCGCGCGCACGCGCTGGATCAGCTCGCCGCGCGGAACGTCGTGCTCGCGCACCGCGGCGCCCTCGCGCAGGTCCTTGACCTTCACGACGCCGGCGTCGCGCTCGCGCGCGCCGTACAGGATCGCGAGCGGGACGC
>DATJAE010000431.1:0-3331 GCA_035516595.1 Kofleriaceae bacterium
GCCGACCTCCGCGAGCGCATCCGCATGGAACAACGCCTGCTCGACGCGCAACAGAAGCTGCAGCTGTCCGAGAAGCAGGCGCTGGTCGCCGAGCTCGCCGGCGCCGCCGCGCACGAGCTCAACCAGCCGCTGACCTCGATCATGGGCTACGCCCAGCTCATCCAGCGCCAGTCGCCGGCCGAGGCGCCGCACCAGCGCGCGGTCGGCGTGATCCTCGCCGAAGCCGAGCGCATGGCCGGCATCGTCAAGAAGATCGGCCGGATCACCAAGTACGAGACCACCGACTACGTGGGCTCGGCGCGCATGCTCGATCTCGACCGCGCCGCCGCCGACTCGATGGAGGCCATCCCGGTGATCGTGCCCGAGGCCAGCGAGGACAGCCTGACCGGCGAGTTCTCGGCGGTCGCGCCCGCCCCGCCCGCCGCCGACAAGCCGACGCTCGCCGATCTCAGCGAGCTCGCCGATCGCGAGGCCAAGCGATGAACGCGCCGAGCGACGCGCTCCAGCTCGCCGTGCTGCGCGAGCTCGCCGCCGAGCTGCCGTTCGCGGCGTCGGAGCCGGTCGTGGTCGATCGCGTGCTCGGCGCGCTCGGCCAGCTGCTGCCGGGGCGCGCGCTCGCGATCCGCGTGCTCGACCTGCGCAACCGCGAGCCGGCGCACGCCTACGTGCGCAACGCCGCGCTGCGCGACGGCGTGGGCGGCGAGGGCGTGACGATCAGCGAGGGCGCGGTCGCGCGCGCGCGGCTCAAGAGCGCGGTCGCGGCGAGCGCGCGGCTGCGCATCGCCGAGCGCTGGGACTCGCCGTTCCTCGGCATGGCGACCGGGTTCGCGGTGCCGCTCGCGTCCGGCGGCGAGCTCTACGGCGTGCTCGACATCGGCTATCCGCCGGGCCAGGACGCGCGCGCGGGCGACGAGCCGGCGGTCGTGCCGATCGCGAGCGGCCTGGCGATCGGCCTGCGCACGATCCGCCTGCAGGAGGACGCGACCGGGCTGCGCGACTACCAGGCGCGCCTGCTCGACAGCGCGAACGCGCTGATCCTCGGCATCGATCGCGGCTGGCGGATCACGGTGTGCAACCGCGCGCTGCTCGACATGGTCGGGATGAGCCGCGACGAGGTGCTCGGCCGCGACGTGCGCGACTTCCTCGGCGGCGATCAGCGCCATCACCTCACCGCGGCGTTCGCCGCCGCGCTCGCCGGCCAGCACCACGCGGCGGTCTCGGTGATGATCCCGACCCGCAAGGGCGAGGTGCGCAGCGTGTGGAGCATCGCGCCGGTCGGCCGCGCCGGCCAGCCCGGCGGCCCGATCGACGCGGTCGTCGCGATCGGCCAGGACCAGTCGAAGATCGACGCGCTCCAGCAGCAGATCGTGCGCGCCGAGCGGCTGGCCACGCTCGGCGAGCTCGCGGCCGGCGTGGTGCACGAGCTCAACAACCCGCTGACCTCGATCACGGTCTACGCCGAGTACCTGGTGCGCAAGGGCGAGGCCAGCGGCGCCGAGCCGGGCGATCTCGAGAAGCTGCGCCGGATCGGCGCGAGCGCGCAGCGCATCTTGCGGTTCTCGCGCGACCTCGTGCAGTACGCGCGGCCGAGCGGCAAGGAGCACGAGCCGGTGGATCTCGCAGCCGTCGTGCGCCAGTCGGTGTCGATCTGCGAGCACCTGGTCGAGCGCGGCGGGATCGAGCTGCGGGTCGAGGTCGATCCCGAGCTGCCGACCGTCCACGCGGTCGCCGGCCAGCTCGAGCAGGTGCTGATCAACCTGATCACCAACGCGGTGCACGCGGTCGAGGCCGGCGGCAAGGTCGTGGTGCGCGCCGGGCGCGCCGGCGATGCGGCGGTCCAGCTCGAGGTCGCCGACTCGGGGCCGGGCGTGTCCGAGGACCACCGCGACCGCATCTTCGAGCCGTTCTTCACGACCAAGCCGGATGGCAAGGGCACCGGGCTCGGCCTGCCGATCGTGCGCAACATCGTCGAGCTGCACCACGGCCAGATCTCGGTCGGGCGCTCCGAGCTCGGCGGCGCGGTATTTCGTGTGGTGATCCCGGCGAGTTAGCTCGGTCCGGTTCCCGGACAGAAAGCTTGCGCGCTCGATCGAGCCTGATAGTGTGGGCTTCGAGATGAAGCCAGATGTCGTGCTCGAGCTGCTCGAGGCTGCCGCCGATCAGCTCGGGATCAAGGTGAGCTACGAGCCGCTGCAGACCAGCGGCCTCCAGACCGGGCTGCGCGGCGGGCTGTGCCGCGTCAAGGGCGGCGATCGCATGATCTGGCGCGTGATCATCGACAAGAAGGCGAGCGACGAGGAGCGCATCGCGGTGCTCGCGCAGGCGCTCGCCGGGTTCGACACCAGCGAGCTCGAGCTGCCGCAGCGCGTGCGCGAGCTGCTGCGTACGTACGAGGGCACCGGCCCGCGGCGCGCCGCGTGATCCCGCGCTAGACTGCGCGCGATGCGCGCGTTCTGGCTGGTGATCGCGATGCTCGCCGGGTGCGAGGCGTCGAAGTCGCGCCAGCTCGATCACGATCTCGTCCACGTGTCGCCCGGGGCCGAGCTGCGCACCGACACGGTCGGCGACGGCAAGTTCACCGACACCGCGACGTTCGTGCTGGTCGACGCCGAGAACACGGCGAGCGAGGGCGCGTACGTCACGCTCGGCGGCGAGCTCGACGACGCCTCGGGCGCCAAGGTGGCCGAGCTGCGCCCGCAGTCGCTGTGGATCCCGGCGCGCGCGTCGCGCACGTTCGCGCTGATCGATCGCGACCGCCAGCCCCGCCCGACCGCGGCCAGGGCCACGCTGTACGTGCGCGGCGCGGTCATCCAGCAGCCGCCGGTCGCCGACATCACCACGCAGCGCGAGGTGACCGACGACGGCAAGATCGTCGTGCAGGGCACGCTCGCCAACCCCGCGGCGCGCGGCGCCAGCGTCCTGGTGATCGCGTCGTTCCACGACGCCGACGGCCGGCCGATGACCCGGCCGTTCGCGCTCGTCCACGTCGAGCCCGGCGCGTCGCAGGCGGTGCAGTTCGTCGGCCCTCCGGGCAGCAAGCACGGCCAGCTGTTCGTGGGCGACGAGGTCTACTGAATCCGGCCGATCAGCCCGCCGAGGTACGGATCGTGCGCGACCAGATCGCCGAGCAGCTCGCGCAGCTCGGCGCGATCGGCGGGATCGAGCTGCTGGTCGCCCGCGATCTCGTCGACCATCCGCTCGATCGCCTCGTGCGGTGTGAGCCGACCTGCGGCGATGTCGGCGGCGATCGCGTCGAGCGCGCCCGGCTGCGCGGTGCGCGCGACCTCGGCGGGCTCGGCGGCCTCGTCGACGCCGGCGGCCTCGTCCGGGC
>DATJAE010000432.1:0-3366 GCA_035516595.1 Kofleriaceae bacterium
CCTGGTGCAGTTCACGTTCGACGACACGTTCTCGCCGGGCGTCGACGTCACCGGCGACGGCGATCTGCTCACCGAGGCCAGCGGGCTCGTGATGATCAGCGTCACGCCGCTGCCCGGCGCGCAGTCGCCGCAGTGCAACCACACGTCGTGCCCCGACAGCGTTCACCTCGAGCTCGAGAGCGCGGTGATCACCGCGACCGGCACGTGGGGCAGCGAGCCGATCACGCTGCACCAGGCGTTCGGCGTCGGCGGCGTGCCGCGCGCGCGGATGGCGAGCCTGCTCGTGCCGACCGTGACCACCGACTCGTCCGGCCACACCTACCCGTTCTGCTCGTCGGCGACCGGGCGCGCCACCGCGGATCTCGTGGTCGTGCTCGACGGTATCTCGCCCGACGGCGGCACGCGCGTCGATCTCACGTTCCCCAAGGGCATCGGCCTCGATCTGCCGAACAACGTGACCGTGCCGCAGGGCAACGCGACGTTCGACATCGCGTTCTCGGTGCCGCAGAGCTTCAACGGCTCGCTGCAATTCACCGCGGCGGCGGGCGGCGCGATCACGAGCTACACGTTCCCGGTCAACCCGCCGGCGGCTTGCACGACGCCGCCGAGCAGGCCGCAGTACGAGGCCTACGTCCCGCCGTGGCTGGTCGGCTGCACCGCGTGCAGCGTGTTCGGCGACCTGAACGACGAGACCTGGCAGGTCAGCCAGGTCGGCAGCCAGTTCATGGTGATCCGCGGCAGCACGGTCACGCCGCTCGCCAAGGCGTTCCCGCAGGCGAGCGCGGTGGGCGCCGACGCGATCAACGACAGCGGGATGATCGCCGGGCGGATGACGGTCGGCGGCGTCGCGCAGGCCTACCGCGCGAACCTCGCGTACGGCATCGGCGCGGCGCAGCTGATCGGCGAGATGACGCCGATGGATCTCGGCGCCGCGGGCACGGTGGTCGGCTATCGGGTCGATGCCGGCGGGCTGTATCACTCGGTCTACGACATCGGCCGCGGCGTCACCGACCTCGCGCTGTCGAGCTCGTACGGCGTGGCGCAGAGCCGCGCGCTACGCATCGCCGACTCCGGCCAGATCGTTGGCACCTACACCGACAAGGCCGGCACGGTGCGCGGCTATCGCTGGGTGAACGGTACGACCTACACGCTGCCGACGATCGGCGCGACGCCTGGCTTGCCGGTCGCGATCAACAAGCTCGACGCGATGGCGGTGGTCGGCTCGCGCGGCGGCGCGCCGGTGTCGGCGATCATCGACGCGAGCGGCACCGCGACCCTGCTCGGTGTGCCGAGCGGCTATAGCTCGTTCGAGATCACGTCGCTCAACCGCTGGGGCTATGCGGTCGGCACCGCGACCGCGGTCGGCATCGCGCCGGTGACCGTCGGCTTCGCGTGGATCCCGGGCCGCGGCTTCGTGTCGCTGTCGGGCTACGTCAAGGGGCTCGCGGTCGATCACGCGCTGCGCATCACCGACGCCAACCAGGTCGTCGTCCACGGCACCGCCGGGGGCGTCACCGACCTCTACCTGCTCACCCTGTGAAAGGAACGACCATGCGGACCTTCATCCACGACCTGCCCACGCCGGTGCTGCTGCTGCTCGCGCTGGTCGCGTGCGATGGCCACACCTGTTACCTGTTCGAAAAGAAGTGCGATCCGAACCTGGTGTCGCCGCAGATCAACTCGTGCCCGGTCGACTTCAACGGGTTCGGCGGCGAGAACCAGCCGTGCGTCGATCACAGCACGTGCAACGGCGGGCTGGCGTGCGTCGCCGATAACTGCATCCCGTGCGGGGCGACCGGCGAGGCGTGCTGCACGCAGACCGAAGGAGGCCCGGGCACGTGCACCAGCTCGACCTGCGTCTACAACCAGGCGCTCGACTGGTACACGTGCTCCGCGTGCGGCAACGCGATCGGCGCCGCGTGCTGCTCGGACAACCTGTGCAGCGTCGGAATGTGCGACATCAACTCGAACACCTGCGTCGCGACCAGCCCGAGCAGCACCGGTCAGTCGTACTGGGTGTGGGTCGTCACCAACCAGTGCGGCGCGGTCGTGTTCGGCTTCACCTCCGACAACACGACCGACGCCCAGGCCGCGGCGCAGAGCTGGTTCAACGACGTGTACGGATCGAGCTCCGGTGCGATCCTCGGTCCGGTCGGCACGAGCGAGTACGCGACCGCGCCGAACAGCTACCAGGTGTGCCCGACGATGTGCCCCGCCATGGGGCTGGCCGAGGCGACGACCACGTTGTACGCGTTCAGTCCGAGCGAGCTGGCGGCGTGCGAGCACAACATCGAGACGTGCACCTGGCTGTCGGGCGCGTGTCCGGGCGACTAGAGCAGCGGCTCGACCGGCGTGCCGACGGCGGCGGCGCGCACGCGATGCAGGTCCAGGACGCCGCGCCGGCCGAGCTCGGCGATCGCGGTGGACGCGCTGGTCAGGCGCAAACGTCCCTCGCGAGGTGCGAGCTCGGCCAGCGCGGCGGCGATCTGGCCGGGGCCCTCGTCGCCGAGCGCGCCGACCAGGCGCGTGGCGAGCTGGGTCTCGCCGACCAGTGCCGCGGCGACCAGCGCCTGCGCGAGCGAGCTGCCGGTGACCGGGCCGCGGTCGAGCGCGCCGGTCTGCGCGAGCTCGGCCGCGACCTCGACCAGCGCGGCCGGATCGTCGGCGCGCCAGTACACGTCGAGCAGGCGGTGCAGCGTCGGGACGTGCGACGGATCGAGGTCGGACGCGCGCAGGAACACGTCGTCGGCGCGATCGACGTCGCCGAGATGGAGCAGCACGGCCTCGCCGAGCCGGTACAGCCGCTCGGCGCGCTCGGCCGGGGTCGGCGCGAGCGGGACGAGCTGGTAGAGGTAGCGGCTGGCCGCGCCCCAGTCGCCCTTCGCGATGTGGACCTCGGCGAGCTGCTCGATCGTCGCGGCGTGGTGCGGGTGGTCGCGTGCGATCTGCAGGAGCTGGCCGATCGCGTCGTCGAGCTGGCCGGCCGCGCGATGCAGCTCGACCAGCGCGAACCGGGTCGCGAGCAGCGCGTCGTCGTCGTCGAGCGGCACCAGCTCGAGCACCGCCTTGGCGGCGTCGAGCGCGACCGGCAGCTCGCCGAGCCGGGTCGCGAGCTCCTGCACGCGCATCGCGAGGTCGCGCCGGCCCGGCGCGGCGGCGAGCGCCTCCTGCGCGCGCGCGAGCGCCTCGGCGTCGCGGCCGAGCTGCTCGGCGACGATCGAGCGGCGGAGCGCGAGCTCGTCGGGGCCGAGCACGCTCTCGCTCGGTGCGAGGTCGCGGTAGATCAGGTCGGCGGTCGCCCAGTCGTCGAGCCGGAACGCGAGCGCACCGCGCGCGTCGAGCGCCGACACGTGGCCGGGGTCCTCG
>DATJAE010000433.1:0-8219 GCA_035516595.1 Kofleriaceae bacterium
CGCGAGACCACGCGGAGCGCCGACGCCGCCGCGGCGGCCGCCGCCGCGTGGTGGCAGGACGCCTCGGCCGATCCGCGCGGCCCGCTGTGGCGCCACCTCGCGGCGATCGCGCTGCGTCACCCCGAAGCGCCGCCCGCCGCGGTCGCGCGCGCGCTCGCGGCGTGGCTGCCCGGGCCGCCGGCGTTGCGCGGCGATGGCGACGCGATCCGCGACCTGCTGGTCGAGAAGCTCACCACCGCGGGCGGCGAGCTGCGCGCCGGCCGGCTCGCCGATCTCGGCGTGTCGTGGGGCAAGATCTCGTCGATCAGCCTGGCGAGCGGCGACGAGCTCGGCGCCGGCCAGGTGGTGGCGAGCCTGTCGCCGGCGGCGCTCGGCGCGCTGCTCGGCAAGAAGGCGCCCAAGCGGCTCGGCGAGCTCGCCGACGCGGTGCGCGTGGTCGGCTACCGCTACACGCTCAACATCGTGATCGACGAGGCCGGCATCCCCGAGCACATGGCGCCGACCGTCGCGGTGGTCGCCGCGCCGGACGGCGAGCCGGTCGGCGACGCCGCGTTCTCGATCCACCTCGGCGAGACCGACGACGCCGGCCGCGTGATCGCGACGATCGCGGCGATCGTGCCGGTCGACGGTGCGATCGAGCCCGACCGGCTCGCGCCGCGTGCGGTCGCGCTGCGCGCCGCGCTGTGGCGGCGGCTCGCCGAGGTCATGCCGTTCTTCGAGAAGCACCTGGTGCTCGCGCACTCGCCGTTCGAAGCGACGCCGCCGCACGTCCCGGGCGGGCGCGGCAGCTACGACGTGCCGAAGGCCCTGCCGCTCGCGATGGCGCCGATCTATCACGGCCAGCTCCCCGGCTCGGCCGAGCTCGGCGCGGTGCCCTACGTCGCCGGGATCAAGAACCTCACGCTCACCGGCGACCAGATCCTGCCGAGCCTCGGACTCGAGGGCGCGCTCGCCGCGGGCTGGAGCGCCGCGAAGGTCGCGTGCGCGCTGTCGGGCAAGAAGAAGGACTACCTGCGCGACGAGATCGTCGGCGCGGCTAGCTGAGCCGCGGCACGCCGAGCTGCTCCGCGAACGCATCGTCGGCGACGACCAGGACGCACGGCTCGTCGCGCGGCACGCGCTCGATCGTGGCGGGCGAGACCGCGACGAGCGGCACCGCGCCGCGCGCGCGCGCCTCGAGGAACAGCTCGCGCGGATCGGCGTGGTCGTGCGCGGCGAGCAGCGCGCCGCCGAGCGAGCTCAGGCAGCGCTCGGCGACGAGCGCGGCGTTGCGCTCGGACGCGACCACGACGCACGGGCCGAGCAGCGCGATCGGCGCGGGCGTGCCGACCAGCGTGCCGGTGCGCGCGGGCAGCTCGTCGAGCGCGCGTTCGAGCGCGGGCGCGAGGCGGACCCGCGAGTCGCGATACACCGCGACGCCGCGCGCCGCGAGCGCGCCCTTGCCGAGCGCGTCGTCCCAGCGCCGCCCGCACACCCGCGCGACCTCGATCGGTGCCGCGCCGGGCTCGCCCGCGAGGTGCGCGCCGTAGAGCAGCGCGACCGCGCCGCGCAGCGCCAGCGGCAGCTCGAACCGCGCGCACAGCTCGTCGAGCGCGGGCGCGGGCGGCGGCTCGCGCTCGGTCGCGCCGCTCGCGATCGCGCGCGCCCACACCGCGAGCTCGTCGCGCCACGACACCGCGGCCTCCGCGACCGGCGGCGCGATCGGCGACGGCCGCGGCTCGGCGGCGCGCATCCGCTCGCGCCACTGCGCGAAGCGCTCGCTGATCGACGGAGGCTTCGCCTCCTCCGGCACGGCCGCATGGCGGCGCGGGTCGCTCGGCGGAGCGACCGCGGGCCGAGGCGACGGCACGATCGGCACGGTCTCGGCAAGGTCCGGCTCCGCCGCACCGCGCAGCCCCGCCGGAGGGCGGCGCGCAGGGTCGATCGGCGGCGACGACAGCCGCACCGCGGTCGGCGCCTCGCGCGCCTGCGGATCGATCGCGTCGTCGTCGCCGTACAGCGTCGACCCGGGCGGCGGCGGCCGGGTCGCGGCCGGCACGCGCGCGATCGGCAGGGTCGCGCTCGGCGGCGCCGGCGCGTCGGCGTCGCGCCCGTCGAGCGCGACCATCACGACCGGCCGCCCGGCCTGCGCCGCGAGCACGCCGGTCACGCGGCCGACCACCAGGCCCGCGGCCTCCACGCGATCGATCCCCTCCGGACCGATCACGCGCATGCCCGAGCGGCCGTCGAGATCGACGACGTAGAGCCGGCCGGTCTCGGCGCCGAGGCACACGAGCAGGTCGCTGCGCGGGTGACCGACGACATGCGCGATCGGCTCGGGCAGGTCGTGGCTCTTGGGCTGGCCGCGATTGACCAGCGGCCACACGTCGATCCGCGCCGGATCACCCTGCGAGGTCCACCACACGACGCGGTCGCTGCCGCCGAGCGCCGTGATGATCGCGGGGCGCGGTAGCTTGATCCGCCGCTTGGGCATCCGGCTCTGCGGATCCCATTCCTCGATCGCGCCGGCGAGCGCGACCACGAACTGCGCACCGGCCGGGCCGGCCGCGGCGGGCACCGCACGCGCGGGAAACTGGTACGGCGCGAGGTGGCTCTCGCCGGCGGCGAGCACCGCGGCGCCCGGCGCGCCGACCACCAGCGCGTGCGCGCCGACCGAGGCGCACAGCTTCATCGGCGCCTCGAGCCGGATCTCCGAGATCGTGCGCGGGCCGTACGGATCGACCAGGTGAACGGTCGCGTGCGCCGCGTAGCGCGACAGCACGAGCAGGCGCGGCGGCGCGCCGACCCACACCACCTCGCTCGCAGCGGCGTCGGGATCGATGCCGACCTCGGCGAACGGCGCACAGCCCGGCACCTCGACCACCACGACCCGCGCGGGCTCGTGAATCGCGGCGAGCGTGCCGTCGCTGGCGATCGCGACGCGCGGGCGATCGCCGGGGGAAAACCCCGGGGCTTGCGTCGCGGACCTCGCCACCACGCGGCGATCCTATCACCGCGGCAGCTCGTGCACCCACAGGCACGCGCGATCCGGCTTGCCCAGCGGCGGCAGGTCGTCGCGCGCGTCGTCGCCGAGCACGACGCAGCGAGCGCCCTCGCCACAGTCGGCGTCGCGGTCGCACGACCTGGTGCAGCGCCCGCCCGACGAGGTCTGCGCGCTGCCGGTCAGCTCGTGGTGGACGCACAGGAACGACTTGCAGCCGAGCGCGTAGTTGCAGGTCGCACCCAGGCCGCCCTGCCCCCAGATGTTCCACGCGACCAGCGCCCCGCCGCCGAGCATGACCAGCGCGACGAACGCGGTGCCGACCCGGCGCAGCGCGCTCACGGTGCCTCCACCGTCGCGTGCACGCCGAGCCCGTCGAGCGCGCGCTGCGCCGCGGCGCGATCGCCGCGCAGGTAGACGAGCGCCGCCGGAAATTCGCCGCGGTGCAGGATCTCGAGCGGCTCGCGCCGCGTCGTCACCGCGGCCACCGCCGCCAGCGGCACGAGGCCCGACGCGCCGTGCACGTAGATCCGATCCGGCGGCGCGTCGACCCGCACCACCACGTCGCCGCCCGCGCTCGCGACGTGCAGGCCGGTCCGCGCGCCGGCCGCCGCGGTCACCGCCTCGCGCGATGCGCCGAGCTCGCCGGCGCGCGCGCGATCGAGCGTGACCTCGGCGATCAGCCGGTCCGCGACGCCGCGCACCGCGACCACCGAGTCGCCGAGCCTGGCGCGGAGCGCCGCGGTCGCGCGCACCAGCTCGGCGCGATCCGGCGAGCTCAGCACGATCGCGAGCTGGGGCTCGCCCGCCGCGGCGACGCCCGGCACGGCGCGCAGCCGCGCGGTCGCGGCCGCCACCGCCGCGTCGTCGCCGGCGAGCAGCACGCGCACGCGGGTGCGCGCGACGTCGTGCTCGCCGTCCTCGACGACGAACGAGCCGGTTCCGCCGAGCGCGCCCTGCAGGCGAGCGGCGAGCGCGCGCTCCGGGTCGTCGCTGGAGTCGCTCGGCTCGACCAGCAGCTCGCGCATCGCCGCCAGCGGATGCTCGGGCGTCAGCCGGGCCAGCCGCGCGCGCAGCTCGTCGAGCGGGACCCGCGGCTGGGCGTAGACCTCGATCGCGATCGCGTCGCCCGCGGGGCCGAGCGCGCGGCAATCGCGCAGCGCGAGCTCGCCGGACCTGGCGACATCGCCGAGCCGGATCGGCGCGCCGTTGGCGTAGCCGATCGCCGCCGCGCGCAGCGCGTCGGGCGTGACCGCGTGGAGCGACCTCGCCGCGGTCACCACGTCGTCGACCGTCTCGCCCGCGGCCGCGAGCGCGGCCGGATCGACGTCGATCGTGGGCTGCGCGCGGCGTGCGCCGCACTCGTCGACGTGGGCCACGCCCGAGGTCGCGGCCAGGTGCTCGACCAGCTGCTCGGCCCTCGCCTGGTCGGCGACGAGGTAGCGCGCCACCAGCTCGCCGCGCTTGGCCAGCCACGGTTGCGTCACGAGATCGGCCGGCAGATCCGGCTTTGCCTTGGCGAGCGCCTCCTGCACGTCGGACGAGCCGATCAGCACCTCGGCGTCGGCCGATATCACGACCGTGATCTCGGCCCGGCCGTCCACCGAGACGCTCGACAGCCGCACCAGGTCCGGAACCTTGCCGAGCGCGCGCTCGAGCGGCGTGGCGAGCTCGCGGGCGACCTGCGCCGCGCTCGCGCCGGGCCGCTGCGCGGTGACCTCGAGCACGAGCGGGCGATCGAGCGCCGGGTCCGGGCGGCGATGGCACGCCACGAGCGCCAGAGCGATCGCGATGACAACACGGCTCACGCGGCAGAGGGGTACCACGAAACGACCTGCTACGATGCTCGGGCGATGGCCGAGGTCGCGTTCACGCGCTGTGCGCAGCCCACCGTGACCGCGCGCCGGATCAGCACGTATACCGTGCTCGGCTTCACCGGCTACGCGGTTGCCAGCGTGCTCGGCGCGGTGCTCGCGGTGCGCTGGGACCTGACGCTCGGCGACCGGCTGATCGGCTTCTTCGTGCCGCCGATCGCGTTCATCCTCGTGGTCACGGTCGCGACCGCGATCGTCGGCCGCGAGCGCATCGTGTTCTACCAGACCGCGTACGCCGGCGTGCTCGCGGTCGCGGGCGCGTCGGCGCTCGCCGGCACCCACACCGCGCGGCTGGTCGACCTCGCGACGCTCGGCATCGGTACGTTCCTGGTGTTCGGCCGGCTCGGCTGCACCGCGGTCGCGTGCTGCCACGGCACGCTCGGTCGCGGCATCACCTACGGCCCGCCGCACGTCGCGGTCGGGTTCTTCGCGCGGTGGAGCGGGCGCGCGCTGTGGCCGGTGCAGCTGATCGAGGCCGCGGCGAGCCTGGGGCTGGTGATCGCCGGGCTCGCCTGCTCGGCCGAGCCCGGCGCCGCGGCGCAGCTCTACATCGAGGGCTACGCGACGATCCGCTTCGCGCTCGAGCTGGTGCGCGGCGACGGCGCGCGGCCGTACCTCGGCGGGCTCAGCGAGGCGCAGTGGCTGGCGCTGACCAGCGCGGCCGCATGCGCGGTGTGGCGGCCCGGGCCGATCGCGCTCGCGCCGCCGGTCGCGCTCGCGCTCGCCGCGGGCGTGCTGTTCGCGCGCCGCCGCCGCCGCGCGCTCGTGCTGCCGCCTCACCTGCTCGAGCTCGACCGCGCGCTCGATCGCGCGCGCGACGGCACGCGCGCCGAGACCTCGCTCGGCGTCGCGGTCTCGGGCCACGCCCTGCCCGACGGCCGGATCGACTGGGTGTTGTCGTCGAGCCACCCCGCGTGGTCGCCCGCGCTCGCCGGCCGGCTCGCCCGCGCGCTGTGGCCGAGCTTCGAGCTCGTCCCCGGGCGCACGCCGGGCGTGATCCACGTGGTCGCGGCGCAGTAGGCTCGCGGGATGTGGCTGTGGTTCGCCGGCGCGTTCGCCGGGCTGCTCGGCGTCTCGCTCGGCCGCACCGCGCGCGCGCTGCGCTCCGGCCAGGCGGCGCGCCGCACGCTCGCGCCCGCCGACGAGGAATGGCGGCACCGCACGCTCGACATCGAGCTCGACGGCCAGGGCGACGTCGCGCTCGCGCGCGTGCTCGGCCGCAGCTCGGGGATGACCGTCGCGTTCCGCGTGATCGCGGCGGACGGCCAGCTGATCGAGGTGCCGGCCGGTCTGATGCTCGAGCTCGCGATCGAGCCGCGCGTGGTCGATGGCAGGTTCGTCGCGCCGGCGCGCGCGCCGTACTCGCTGTACGTGTCGAGCCTGGTGCCCGGCGACGGCCCGCTGCGCGCCGCGAGCCGGATCGCGCGCGACACCAAGCTGATCCTGCACCCGCGCGGCTGGAACCCGGTCGTCCAGCTCGAGCGCGGCCTCGACCGGCGCTGGCGCAAGCGCCGGCTCGCCGCGCTGGTCGGCGTCCCCGCCGCGATCACCGCGCTGATCGCGGTGAGCCCGCTGTGGGTCTGGCTCGGCGCGCTCGCCGCCGCGGTCCTGGGGTTCGACGCGATCTTCCTGCGCAGCGCGATGGTCGAGCTCCATTGCACGGAGCCCGCGCGTCACGCGCTGCCGGAGGGATAGCTCGCGATCCGGCGGGCCAGCCGCGCGGCGAGCGGCGCGTGGGCCTGCCCGAGCGCGTCGAGGATCGTCCGCGCCTCGCTGCGATACGCCGCGATCTTGCCCGGCGACCAGTGCGCCGGCGGCGGCGCGAGGTTCGTGATCCGATCGGCGAGCTTGACCGCCCACACCTCGGCCGGCTGCGCACGGATCCGGCGCAGGCTGTCCGCCATCGCCTCCGGCTTGGCCAGCCCCTTGTCCTTGGACAGCGCGCGCACGCCCGCCGCGACGTCCGCGCCGAACCGCGCCACCAGCTCGGCCTCGCTCGTCGCCGTGTCCTCGAGCGTGTCGTGGAGCAGCGCGCATTGCACCGCGAGCTCGGGCCGCGCGAACGCGTGCTCGTGGTGCGCGACCACCACCTCCATCGCGACCGCGCCGACGTGCACCAGGTACGGCAGCTCGGTCCCGGGCAGCTGCTGCGCGCGATGCGCCTCGGCCGCGAACCGCCACGCCGCGAGATAAGCGTCCTGGACGGTCACGACGCCATCGCCGCGAGCAGCGCCGCGAGCTTGCCGCGATCGATCACGCCGAAGCTCGCCTCGATCCCGGTCCCGACCAGGAACGCGCTGGCGTACGGCATGTAGGCGCGCACGTTCTCGGCGGTCACCCCCGACGCCAGCCCGATCGCGCCGTCGCCGATCCCGTCGTGCATCGCGCGCAGCTTGTCGACCTCGGCCGCCTTGCCCGTGCCCGGCCCGCTCGTGCACACCACGTCCATGTAGCGCGCCGCGATCCCCGCCGTGCGCGCGAGATCCGCCGGCGCCACGGCGCGCTGGTACTTGAACGCGACGCCGCCGAAGTACAGCCCGTTCCAGCCGCGCGCCCGCCGCACCGCGACCAGCGGCTCGGCCGCCGGCTGGTCGGAGACGCGCTCGTCGATCCCGGCGTTATCCGACCAGATGCCGTCGATCCGCCCGTCGCACGCCTCGAGCGCGCGGCCGAGCGCCTCGGCCGGCCGCCGCGACAGGAGGTTCACGCCGATCCACAGCGCGGGATGCTGCGCGCGCACCTCCATCACCAGCGCGAGCACCTCGTCCTCGGGCATCCCCTGGTCGATCAGGAACAGGCCCTTGCAGCCGGCGTCGCGCACCGTGCGGATGCTGGCGAGCGCCTCGTCGCGCCCGACCGGATGCACCACGGGCAGCAGCACGTGCGACACCCCGAAAACCTGCTCGATGCGATTCATCGCGGCGAGCTTCGCACGGATCAGCCGAGAATCAGCCTCGAAGCTGCTTGAGCAGGCGTTCGAGCGTCGAGCGCTGTGCGACCGGCGCCACGCCAGCACCGACGATCGCACCGAGCGCGGCATCGCCACGCCACACCGTGCGCTGGCCCGACACGATCGCGACGACGTTCGCGGTGTACTCGCCCTCGAACGGATGCTTGCCCGTGTGCCAGTACGCGATCATCGCCGCGAGCGCGAACACGTCGGCTGCGGCGGTCGGCGGCTCCTCGGGCCGCGCCAGCACCTCGGGCGCGAAGTACACGTGCGGAAAGCATAGTGGGACGCCGTAGTCGGGCTTGGACATCGTCGCGTGAAACACGTCGCAGCGCGGCGCGATGCCGGTGACGCGCTCGCCATCGATGTACACCAGCTCCGGCCGCAGCCCGCCGAGCACGATGCCGCGCGCGTG